>JASFYS010000152.1:0-43398 GCA_045047095.1 Desulfuromusa sp.
TATTACCCTGGCTTTGGCAAGTTCCGGGCTGATTTCGTTCGAAGCTAGTGTTGCTTTGATCCTTGGCGAAAATATTGGGACGACAATCACCGCTAATATCGCAGCAATCGGAACCAATCTTGCTGCAAAAAGAACTGCATTTTCCCACTTTTTATTTAATGTTCTCGGGGTTCTTTATATGCTGCTGCTGCTCCCTGTATTTATGAAGGTTGTCTCAGCCATGACCCCTGGCGATGCTGACTTTGTCATTCAAACTCAGGCTCAGGCCAGCAGTTTTGCTGCAGAGATTGGCGATAAGCCGTATATTGCCCGGCATATTGCCAACACCCATACGCTTTTCAATGTTATTAATACCATTATTTTTCTTCCCTTTATTGGTTTGCTGGCAAAAATCTCAACCCTGATGATTCGTGGTGAAGATAGTCTGGACGTTCTCCAGGTTAAGTATATTGATGATCGGGTTCTGAATACGCCACCGGTTGCAATCGGGCAGGCGCGGCGTGAAACTCGAAGAATGGCACAGTTAGTCCTTGAAATGGTTGAAGAAACCTCACTCTTTCTGGAAGACGGTGATTTCACAAGGATCAGTTCTCTCGAAAGAAAAGAAGAATTGGTCGATATTCTACAACGGGAAATATTGAGTTTTCTGGTTAAATTATCCCAAAAATCAATATCCACCGAAACCTCCGTAACCCTGGGTTCTTTGATGAATATAGCTAATGATCTTGAGCGCATTGGTGACTTTTGTGAAAACCTCTGGAAACTTGGTATTAAAAAAAATGCCGGGAAAATTATTTTTTCAAATTTGGGAGAAAATGAAGTCAGTGGCATTGCTGAGAAAACCTGTGAGTTTCTTCAGTTTATTGTCAATGCGATGGACGCTGAGGATAGAACTATAGGCGCTAAAGCTATTGAATATGAAGATGCGATTGATGCTCTTGAGGAGCGACTCCGTTCGAATCACATACAACGCCTTCACACTGGGGAATGCGCAGTTCAGCCTGGCTTGATTTTCATTGATATGTTGCATAGTTATGAAAAAATAGGTGATCACACCTACAATATTTCTGAGGCTATTATCGGAGAAAAATAGATGGATGCGGTTATTGATGTTGGCAGTAATACCATCCGGATGTTACTGGGTGATTATCAAAATGGGAGGTTGTTATCGCCACGTTACTGTCGCAACATAACCAGACTATCAGGAGATTTCTCTGAACAAAATGGCCTATCAGAAGCGGGAATGTGTAGAAGTCTCACCGCGCTAAAATCATATAAAAAAATAATTTCAGCACAGCAGGTTTCTCAAATCAGAGTTGTTGGTACCGCCGCTTTGCGACGCGCCAGAAATCGACAGACCTTTATTGATGTGGTTTATTCTGAGACGGGTTTAACTATTGAGGTTATTGACGGTGCAGAAGAGGCTCTAATGTCAACCAGGGGTGCTTTGTCCGTTATCAGTCCAATTCCAAGGGCAGCTATCGTCATTGATATTGGTGGCGGAAGCACTGAGTTAGCCTGCGTCATAGATGGATATATCCACTTTCAGAAAAGCTATCCACTTGGCGTTGTTCGACTTTGTGAAGAGTATTCCTCAGAGACTGACAGGCAGCAGCAGATAGACGCAACGTGCAAACAATTTGCCGAGAGTTTAGCTGGACTGGACAAATTTGATTATCAGCTTATTGGAACTGCCGGCACAATCACAACCCTGGCAGCAATCCATCTTCAACTCGAAAAGTATGATGCAGATATGATTAACAATCACGAAATATCATTCTCTTGGCTTAAACGACTTCAACAAAAACTTGAACTTTTATCTGTGCAGGAAAGAGAGGCTGTCGCGGGGATGGAGCAGGGGCGTGGTGACTTGATTCTTCCAGGTTTGCAGATTTTACTCGCACTTCTCAGTCTCCTCAAGCTTTCAACCCTCAGAGTTTCTGATTCCGGCTTGCTCGAGGGTGTCATGCTCAATTTGACAGATTCCTAGCAATTGCCTATTATCCCGAAGGTTTATTTCGTCTATCGCGTTAGTCTATTCCCAGTTATTCAAGGACTGTTATGAAAAAAGTTTTACTCTCCGGCAATGAAGCTATTGCGCGTGGTACCTATGAAGCAGGGGCACTGGTTGCCTGCGCCTATCCAGGGACTCCCAGCACTGAAATACTTGAAAATATCACTCAATATCAAGAAATCAACGCATCCTGGGCTCCCAATGAAAAGGTGGCTCTGGAGGTTGGAATCGGAGCCTGTTTTGGTGGTGCCCGGGCGTTGGTTACCATGAAGCATGTTGGTGTCAATGTCGCCGCTGACCCGCTATTTACTTTGTCTTATACCGGAGTACGCGGTGGGCTGGTATTGGTGACTGCTGATGATCCCGAGCTCCATTCTTCGCAGAATGAGCAGGATAACCGCAATTTTGCCAAGTTTGCCAAAGTCCCGATGCTGGAACCTGCTGACAGTCAGGAAGCTCTTGATTTTACCCGTCTGGCTTTTGAAATCAGTGAGAAGTTTGATACTCCGGTATTTTTACGCAGTACCACGCGCATCTCTCATTCTAAGTCTGCAGTTGTTTTAGGGGCGCGTCCAACCGAGATTCCACAACCAAAGCTGCAACGTGATCCGGCAAAACTGGTGATGTTACCGGGAAATGCCCGCAAGCGGCACATCATTGTTGAACAGCGGACTCTGGATCTGGAAAAATGGGCCTGCCAGCAATCCTTTAACCGGATTGAAATCGGAGCAGGGGAGGTTGGCGTCATTACTGCCGGGGTCTCTTATCAATATGTTAAAGAGACGCTCCCTGATGCTGATGTCTTGAAACTGGGGATGGTTTATCCGTTGCCAAAACAGTTAATTCGTGAGTTTGCTGCTAAATATAAAACCCTCTATGTGATTGAGGAACTTGACCCTTTCATTGAAGAGCAGGTTCGGGCGATGGGCATTGAAGTGATCGGTAAAGATAAGCTCTCTATCTGTGGGGAGTTGACTCCCGGACGGATTAAGCTGCAACTGTTTTCTCAGGAAGCCCCAACGGAAGATACTTCCGAAGACTTGCCCCAACGTCCCCCAAGTATGTGTCCGGGATGTCCACACCGTGGAGTTTTCTATGAATTGAAAAAGGCCAAAGCCTTTGTCAGCGGTGATATTGGCTGTTACACTCTCGGCTTTATGCCTCCGCTCTCGGCGATGGATACCTGTATCTGTATGGGAGCGAGTGTTGGTATTGCGACGGGTATCAGTAAGGTTCTGTCCGAGGAGGAACAGCGTAAGGTGGTTGCCGTCATCGGCGATTCAACCTTTCTCCATACCGGAATTAACGGCTTGATGGATATGGTTTATAACAAGTCGACTTCAACCCTGATTATTCTGGATAACAGTATTACCGCTATGACCGGTCGGCAGGAGAATCCCACTTCCGGTTATCAGCTGGATCACAGTGATGCCCCGCAGGTCAATATTGAACAACTCTGCCGGGCTATCGGAGTTAAGCATGTCACGATTCTCGATCCCTACGATCTGGAGATGACCGGCAAAGTGATCCGGGCGGAGATGGCGCGACCGGAAGTTTCGGTGATTATCACCACCAGACCCTGTATGCTGGTCCCACGTGATAATCAGATTCCACGTCCACCGCTGTTTGTTGATCAGGAGAAATGTGTTGGTTGTAAAGCGTGTCTGCAGATTGGTTGCCCGGCGATTATCTGGGACGGGGAAAAGAAAAAGAGCTACATTGACAAGATTATCTGTACCGGCTGTAAAGTCTGTCAGCAAACCTGTGGATTTGATGCTTTTCAGCAATATGGTGATAAATCATGAGTGAAGTGAAAAATATATTATTGGCAGGGGTTGGTGGACAGGGGATCTTACTGGCGAGTGAAGTGATCTCAGAAGTGATGCTGCTGGCGGGTCTCGACGTTAAAAAGAATGAGATCCACGGCATGTCACAGCGGGGTGGCAGTGTGGTTTCTCATGTCCGCTATGGTGAGAAGGTCTACTCTTCGATTATCCCTGAGGGTGAGGTTGATATTCTGTTCAGTTTTGAATTACTTGAAACCTGTCGTTATCTGCCGTTATTGCGTAAAAATGGCCGGGTTGTGGTCTGCGACTGGCAAATTTCACCCCCGGGGGTCGCTCGCGGGGTACAGGCTTACCCGGAAAATCTGACAGAAAAAATCTGTCAGCAATTTCCTGCTTCTGTGGTCGTTGATGGTCTTAATCTGGCTCTGAGTGCCGGGAATACAAAAACGGTCAATACCGTGCTACTCGGGGCATTATCGAATATTCTGCCATTTGAACGTGAATTGTGGCTAGCGGCATTACAAAAAATGATACCAGCACGGCTTCTGGATGTTAATCTGAAAGCTTTCGAGTTGGGTTGCGGGGAGGTCGTGAAATGATCTGGAATGATGAATTTGAAACTTTACCGCGAGAAGCGATAGAATCTTTACAATTAAAGCGGTTACAGCAGACGCTTGAACGGGTTTATGCTGCTGTTCCGTTCTATCGCAAATCCTTTGACGAGGCCGGAATTAAACCTGCCGATATTAAAAGTCTTGCTGATCTGCAGCGTCTGCCATTCACCTTAAAACAGGATATGCGTGATAGCTATCCCTACGGGTTATTTGCGGTACCGCTGGAGCAGATTGTCCGGATTCATGCCTCTTCCGGAACCACGGGCAAACCTACGGTTGTTGGCTATACCCGTCGGGATATTGAAAATTGGACCGAATTGATGGCGCGCTCCTTTGTCGCAGCAGGGACCAATCAGGGGGATATCATCCATAATGCTTACGGCTATGGACTGTTTACCGGAGGATTAGGTGCCCACTATGGCGCGGAGCGGGTTGGAGCGTCGGTTATCCCCATGTCCGGTGGAAATACGAAAAAACAGTTGATGATTATGCAGGATTTTGGCTCAACGGTTCTCACCTGCACCCCTTCCTATAGTTTGTATCTTGCTGAGGTTGCAGCAGAGGAGGGGATTGATATCCGCAAGCTGAAACTCAAGGTGGGGATTTTTGGAGCAGAACCCTGGAGCGAAAAAATGCGCCAGGAAATTGAAGCAAAACTCAATATCAAGGCAATAGATATCTATGGTTTATCAGAAATTCTCGGTCCGGGTGTCGGAATCGAATGTATTGAAGCCCAGAACGGACTGCATATCTGGGAAGATCACTTTATCCCGGAAATTATCAACCCCGACACAGGTGAAGTGTTACCCGATGGTGAAAAAGGTGAACTGGTCATTACCACCATCACCAAAGAAGGAATTCCGCTGATCCGCTATCGAACCCGTGACATCACCCGTTTGTTCAAGGAACCCTGTATCTGTGGCCGAACCCATGCCCGGATTGAACGGTTAAGTGGTCGCAGTGACGATATGTTAATTATCCGGGGCGTCAATGTTTTCCCCAGTCAGATTGAATCGATCCTCTTTGGTGTTGATGGGGTTGAGCCCCATTATCAACTAATTGTAGAGCGAGAGGGGAATCTCGATACCCTCGAGGTTCAGGTTGAAGTGAACGAACAGACCTTTTCCGATGAAATTAAGATATTACAAGGGCTTTCAAATAGAATCAGAAAAGATATCAAAGACCTGCTTGGCGTCACCTGTAAAGTCCGCCTGGTAGAACCGAAAACTATCACCCGCAGTGAAGGTAAAGCCAAACGAGTGATAGATAATCGTCAAAAAGAGTCCTGAGGAGGCAGTTATGAAAGTTGAACAGATTTCAATTTTTATTGAAAACAAATCGGGTCGGCTTGCAGAAATTACTGGGATTCTCGGCAAAAACGGAATTAATATCCGCGCCTTGTCCTTAGCTGATACCTCCGATTTTGGTATTTTACGGCTGATTGTCGATGACAGTGGAAAAGCCCTGAAAGTACTCAAGGAGCAACGCTTTACCGTCAGTATCACGCACGTGATTGGAATTGAAGTTTCTGATTCTCCGGGCGGTCTGACATCCATATTACAAATTCTTGATAACAACAATGTTAATGTTGAATATATGTACGCTTTTGTCGAGCGGTCAGGCGATAATGCCGTTATTATTTTCCGTTTTGATGATATTGATGAGGCGATTGCAGCCCTGACAAAACATGGTGTGAAAATTTTGCCAGGCGAGAGAATTACACAGATTTAGCTCGATTAATCAATAATTTAACAACTATCACCTCAAGCATAAGTTGATCTATGAACCCGCTCGTAAAAATTTTAAATCCAGCTGCTGAATGTCTTCCCAGGGAAGACCTACGGCAACTGCAATTAAAGCGCTTACAGAAGACCTTGTCTCTGGTTGCAGATAAAGTTCCTTGTTATCAAACCAAGTTCAGAGCTTCAGGTTTCCAACCAGACGATTTACAAACCCTGGAAGATATCCGCCACTTGCCATTTACAACCAAGGAGGATCTACGGGTTAATTATCCTTACGGGATGTTTGCGGTGCCGATGCGTGAAGTGGTCAGGATTCATTCATCCTCAGGCACAACTGGCAAGCCCACAGTCGTTGGTTATACGAAAGAGGATATTAAAATCTGGACTGAACTGGTTGCCCGTTTTATGACTGCCGCCGGGGTCACTCAGGAAGATATTGTTCATATTGCCTTTGGATATGGTCTTTTTACTGGAGCTTTCGGACTCCATTATGGTTCAGAGGCGATTGGGGCGTCGGTTATTCCCATGTCCGGTGGCAATACCGACAAACAATTGATGATTATGCAGGATTACCGCTCTTCGGCACTGGTTTGTACCCCCTCCTATGGCTTGACTCTCGCTGATCGGATGGAAAAGCAGGGGATAGACCCTGGTTCTCTGGCACTACGGGTTGGATTGTTCGGAGCTGAGCCGTGGAGCGAGCAGATGCGTATCGAACTTGAACAACGCCTGGGAATCATCGCCACTGATAACTACGGTTTATCTGAAATTATGGGTCCAGGGGTTGCAGGTGAATGTCTCTTTAAGCAGGGGATGCACTTGGCAGAAGATCATTTTCTCGCTGAAATCATTGATCCTGACACCGGAGCTGTTTTGCCAGATGGTTCAGTTGGAGAATTGGTTCTTACCAGCCTGACCAAACAAGCGTTCCCAATGATTCGTTACCGCACGCGTGACATCACCCGACTTAACTATGAACCTTGCGAATGTGGCCGTACTTTAGCGAGAATGGAAAAAACTCGTGGTCGCACTGATGACATGCTGATCATCAAAGGGGTTAATGTTTTCCCGACGCAGATTGAAGAAGTCCTGTTCCAGATTGAAGGTTGTGAGCCTCATTATCAGTTGATTGTTGATCGGGAAAACAACATGGATTCCCTTGAAGTCCAGGTTGAAGTTAACGAACATATCTTTTTCGATGAGATGAAACAGCAGCGACAATTTGTGGTTCAGGCAGAAAAACGGTTAGCCACGGTTCTGGGTGTCAGCGCCAAGGTCAAATTGGTAGAGCCATCAAGTATTCAACGCTATGAAGGGAAGGCTGTCCGTGTTATTGACCGACGCCAGCAGTAAGCGCCAATTTTCTTGACAAGACAGGGCGAATAAAAGATAATTCACTGTTCCTAAAGAAACAAAAAAACGGGATGTGGCGCAGTTTGGTAGCGCACTTGACTGGGGGTCAAGGGGCCGGAAGTTCAAATCTTCTCATCCCGACCAAATATCAATAGGTTAGCCGGTTTATGGCTAGCCTATTTTTGTTTTTATTTCATACAATTTCATACATTAAACTGAAAATGTTTCGTTACTTTGAAATATCGTGCGCGAATGTCATCCTCCTGCTAGGTATAATCATGGTTTTGGATCAAGATGTCGGAGGTTCGAATACTCTCGCTCCGACCATGAAATCTATTGATTTCAGTCAGTTACGTAAAAACCGCTAGTCATTGAGACTGGCGGTTTTTATTTATTTTTACCGACATATCTCTTAAAACCCATCTATCTAGTATTTTCTACTTCGCAATGTCCTTCGTAAAAAACCATTTTCCCTTTGTAAATCGTACTAATTTTGACAATACCGTCCATAAGTGTTTGAACGTCGTGAGACCTAGCGCAATAACTAATTTAGACACCTCGCTGAAGTTACAGTCACAGATTTATACCCATGACAGGACTGGCATTAGAAAGTAGTATCCCAAAACGACCAATTTAGTAGACAATTTGAGATATAAAATAGACAATATGAGAAATTTGGTTGACATGCAGTCTGATTCGTATACTATTGAGGAAACTATAAAGGGAGGTTGACATGAAACAAATTGGCGAGGAGATATTGGGCAAGGCAACAGAATTAAACAAGGACAATTACGATTTAAAAACACTGATGTCACGCTTTACAGCAAGTATCAATGATTACAGAGAGAATCATGCGATTGCAGCAGGGGTAATGGAGGCGACCATTGGCATTTCTGCAATTGCTGCTGGAGCTGTACTCTTTGACCCAATTGATTTTTCCAACAAAGTCCCGGAACTGATTGGTTCCTTAACTGGCGCTGGAGTAGGGGGAGCTGCTGGTGGCCTTGCTTCATCAACTGTGGGCGGAATTGGTATTGTGATGATGGGAACCGGCTTTGGTATCCCTGCTGCTGTTGTTACGGCTCTTGGAGCTACCGCGGGAGCCCTATCGGGATCAATGGCAGGCTGGTTCACAGCTAGCATCGCAGCAGACACTATGTCTTTAACGGAAGTTTTATTTAGAGGCATTTCAGGAACAGCGCTGGTAGCATTCGGCTGCTATATGCTTTTTTTAGCGATGAAAGATCTATGGAAAGCTGGTGGCGAGTTCATATCCTACATAAAAAGCCTAGGCGTCACTGAAGAAAATGTAGAAGGAGATTTGGTATGACAAACTCCGTTCTAACGAAAAAAAATATCATAGACATGAGAAACAAAATGGGACTTTCTCGTGAGGCATTAGCAAAGATGCTTGGGATTTCAGCTAAAACGGTAGCCAGATGGGAAAACATGAAGAGTGATGAATTGCCAAGTGGAACTGTTGCGATTATTTTGGCAAATCTCATCTCAAATAGCTTAGATATCCCCCTCGAAGAGGGCAAGTCAGAACTGATTTCTGAGCTTGAAAGCATGCATGAAAAAACAAAAATAAAGGAGAACCCCGATTCAATTTTTATGTTGTTAAACGAGGCAACAGTTGAAGAAAAGTCAGAAATATGCAAAGCACTAAAGCTACCCATTGACAGTGATGTCTTTGAAATAAGTAAAGAGTACAGATCAACAGCAGGACATACTATCGGCAACTGGTTTCGGGGCGACCACGACATGCCATACAAACAAATATTGGTTGATGTCGCAAATAAATTGAAGCCCAAGAAAAATATGACCCATTTTGCCTTGGAAGATGGTTGTTCAGAAGAAGAAATCGAAAAAAAAATAATTGAATTTTTTGCACAAAAAATTGCTGATGAATTAAATAGAATGACACTGGAAGAGCGGACTAAAAAACTTGAAGAGTTTAAGGAAATTCTTAGCAAAGGGAAAACTATTAATGCCAAAGTTGAATCAATTGATCAAATGACAGCGGCCTTAACTACAACCACTATTGCAACAAGCACAGTGGTGTCTCTACTGACGGGGTCTCTGACTGCTAGTCTATTTTATTCGGGGACTATGGCTGGAATATGGGCAAGTATATTTGGAATGAATTCATCCCTCCTGCTTTTAACGGGGACAGGTGTGGGCACGTTGGTTGCCTTGCCCGTTTTATTGATAATGTTGGGTTCCCCTAGCTATAAAAAGATTATACCTGCGACACTACAGCTAATAAATATTAGACGTCGTGTTACACAACATCTTTTGTCATAAATACTCAGGATTATCGAGAGTTTTTTCTAAACAGAGGATGTGTTTACAGTTCTCTATTTCGTGCAACGCAGGTAATGGATGGAGCGTTACATAGAAAACTGACCTTAAAAAGCCTCTTCTCATTATTGAGGGAAGGCTTTTTTCGTTCCAAAAATCAAAAACCACTTTTGAAACTGATTACTGGCTGGATACGCCTGTTTTTCAAAAGCAGTAAGTTTTGAACAAAAACAGGCTCCCGTGAAGAGCCTAAAGCCCTCTAGGATGTCTCTTTAGAGACTACCGTCGACCAGCCCAAGAGCCTCTATTACTTCGTAATATCCTGCGCAAAAGCCATTTTCCCTTTACGAACAGTACTAATTTTGCCCGCTCCATCGGTCAGTTCAACGTCATAAAAATAATCACCAACCCGATCAGCATTCTCTGCCGTAAATGGAAACGTCAGCGTCCCGGCAAGCGAGTCAACAGCGGCTATGGACTTAAAGACACAATTGTCTTCAGTCGGGTTTTCCTCACTGTTCACACCCAGTACAGCGCTGAAATCGGTCAGAGGGAACACCTCTTTATTCTGGGTCAGTTTCAGCACCAAGTCCTTGGTGTCGCCGCGATAACGATTGATATCTGTCCGTGCCACTACATCACCTCCACTTCTATTGTGTCATCGAAGATCTCGACAGCGATCGCTGCCTCCATCTCGACTTCTATCACTGGCTCCACCAGCTCAACCTCCAGCAGATCCACTATCGTGGTCACGCCGGAGCCCATGTCGATCTCTATCCAATCAGGATAAATACTCATTACTCCCGCCGCTCCTTTGAATTCGGATGGTTAAACACATGGTACGGGGTGACACCATCATCATCAAAAATGGTTGATGTGCTGTTGTCCGAACTGGTGACGGCATCGTTTTTAACCATCTTCCGGGCTGCTTTACTTTCTGTAGCCGCTGTTTCCAGCTGGATCGACTGCTCGGCAGATAAACCGCTGCCACTACTGACGATCGGACTGTCAGACAATTTGTACCCGACGGCCCCGTTATTTATGACGACGAACGGAAAATACTCAGCGTTAGTCGCTTCTTCGCAGTAAAGGTTGAGGTTGAAAACAACTTGAATGCCGTCAACAAACACCTTCCAGTCATTCATCAGGAAGAAATATGCAGGAGACTTCTGTCCATCGCCAATATTATCGCCACCAACAGGGCGCATCGCCTGAAGGTACTTGGCATTGTCGGAGAGCGCCAGCCAGTGCTTCCAGGCAGAGTACAAATCTCTTTGCACTTCTACACTGGAAACACCGGTTACCGACATTCTCCGGGTTGTCCCATTGAATGAAACAGCCATGTGCTACTCCATTAAGCAGGGTTGCTGTAGGTCAATTCATCGTTGGCAACAAAAGAGAAGTTGTTGGCTTTTGAGCGGACAAGGGTACCGGCAACTTTCACAAATTGAGCAGACTCAATTCCAATCGCAATCAGAGTGACTGGCACGTCATCACCAGCAGATCCGGCACCACGCTGAACGTTGCTATCAAAGTCATAATCAAAACCGATAGACTCCTGGCCAGAAATCAAACCACTGATTGGAGACCCACCATTGTCATTCACCAGGACCGCGTTGTCTGTTCCGTAATTGTTTCCGGCTGGCGCATCCGCAGCATCATCATTAGTGAAAAACATTCGGTAGATCGCAGCAGCATCCCCGACCAGGGCAGCGTTGAAGGCCATAGTACCGGCAGCAGCATACGGGTTGGTGCGCGCATTCCCGGTATCATCTATAAAAACGATGCGGTTCTGATCAACCGTCAGGATGTTATCAATGTACCCGTCCACATAAAGGGTATCACCGACAAAATACATCAGGGTATCAGATGTATCGCCCCGGACGGTTCCAGCCCCCTCATCAATATCGGTGATCTGACGCTCCAGATACATGACCTTTTCATAAATTTGCTCAAGGGTTTTATTATCTCCCTCGATAATCTTCTTAAAATCATAATCGGTTCCACCAATGTTGCGCTGCTGCGCTGCTGCGTACCAGGTGATATCAATATTGGTGTAGGGAGCGAGGGCGACTTGTGCATCGGTGTGAGTCACCTTGATAGTGTCGAGATCATTTGATAATGGCAACGCGTATTTCTTATAGGTCAGGGCAGCGATATTCTGCTCGGCAATCAGATCATACTGATCATAGCTTTTTGCTTCTTCGCGCAGGAAGACAATGAAGTCACTGCGGTAATCAAAGTCCCCATGGGATGCATCGCCATAAACCTGAATCGCCTGATTCACCTCACCGGGCAAAGCGATGTCGGTTGGGGCAGAGATATCGCCCTGGGTGTAATAAGCCTGGTCGGTCACAGGATCGTCAAAGCTCCCCAGAGTCGTGATATTCATCCACTCTTCCAAAGAAATTCCGCCGGAGTCTTTAAGAGCCCAACCGCCGTCTCTGATGAGTCCTGTTGTTGTGGTATTCAACCAGATCCACCCCTCAACCAAGTCAAACTGGGTCCCAGACGGGCCATCAATAGGTTTCAAGGGAAATGGGTGTTTGATCAGGGTCGCATCGGCCTTCCATTCCTCTTTGCCAAAGGAATAGATACACTGAATGGCAACCCCGTCATTTGACAGATTGCCAGCGACCGCTAACCCGATCGTTTTAGCTGCCGTATCAAAGACAATTTCGGTCCCCTGGTTCAATAGATCTGGATCAATAATTTTAGCCATAGTTTTATCTCCTATGCCGGGTTGCTGTAGGTTGTGTCATATTCCTGATTGATGGGGATCGTTGCGTCAACACCATCAAGCTGGAGTTTAGTTCTCGGGTATCGGTAATTCAGGTGATGAACCACCAGAACAGCATCAACATACGTCCCGCTGTAAGGGATAACCACCGTCCCTCCGGAGCTGTTTTCCACTCCGAATATTTCAGTCGAAAGATCACTGCTGTAGAGTCGAACTTCGGTATTATCTTCGACCCCGGTTAAAATCAGAGATGCTGAACTCTGGATATCAACCGTTCCCCCGGCAGAGTCCCATGAGGAAAGATTGCTCCCTCCGATAAGATTGACGACAAGGGTTCCTGCCGCACCACCCCAGTAGATATCGATCCCAGAACCATCAACAATAAAACCATCCAGAGTGATCGATCCGGTGATAGAGGAGGGGACATAAAGTGCATGTTTACCGCTGTAACCGTTAAAGAAGATGTTGCTCAAAACGCTCAAGTCACCAGTGGCCACAAGCTCCAAAGCTCCGGAGGATGCTTCTGCCGTGGCATTGATCGAAACATTGTCAAAGGCTGATCCACTGGGGATAACCGCGTTACATCCGGCAAAAACATGACCGTTCAAGCTGTCCCCCGGTTTAAAAGTGGGAGTTGCATTGACCGTTGAGCCGCCGTTCAAGATGATCACATCCCCGTCAACCGTATTGAACTCAACAAAACCCCCTTCTGCACCGGCAACGGAGCTGTCGGTCAGTTCATAGTCTGTCGCATATGTTCCACTGGACTCAAACTCAATCAGATTGGCGGCAGGTGGGTAGGTTGATACCCAGACGGATCCGTTCCAATATTCCGATCGCCCGAATTTGACCGTCTGGTTGGAACCACTGACATCAGTCGTTGCTGTCTGAGCGGTATCGCCAACGGTAAAACCAGCCAGAGCAAAACCGATCCCTTCTTTCTCCATCATCATGGTGAAGGCACGGTTGGGATAATCGGTGCAATAAGCGATGACATCCTTCCAGAAGTCCGTTGATGTCCCGGTGATTTTCAGTCCGGAACAACAAAGGATTTGACTGATAAAAATATTGTCTCCTTTCGCCAGAGAAGCGGTATCAATCCAGATTCCCATATAGCGGATGGAGGCAGGGTTGTAGGTGCCAACATCCTTGGTACCACTATCGGTTGGATCAATGATAAATGGCTTCCAGTCGGTTCCCAGCCAGCCGTTGGAATCGTCCGAACCTGCGATTGACCACTCACGATAATTCGACTGATCAGTCCCCAGACGGATCGCCAGTCCATACCCGGCCAGAGTCTGTAGCAATCCAATCGTAGGACAGCAGATCGGCATGACAATAAACTGCTTCTCTTCGGTGCCGCCAGAGCCGAAGTCGAGTTCATTCCCAGAGCCAATGTCGTAGTACTGGAAGCCACTCTTACTCGAATAAGCTCCGGCAAATGACATGGAACCAAAAAGATAAGTGTCTGGGGAAAAAGAATCAGCACCACCACCAAGCTCGCTCCAGGCACTTCCTGACATTGCAGAATCTGGGGATGCGTCAGCATTGGCGATAATGCCCTTGCCTTCAATATTGATTGTCAGTGCCATAAAACCTCACCCTTCATATCTGCTCCGCTGCTTTAAACAGCTTCACTTCAAGCTTCAACGCATATCCCCGACCCGGCCAGGAGAATTCCGCCTGGCAATAAATATGACTGACGGCCATAACAACAACTCTGGAGATGAGTCCTTCCACCAATGATTCCCAGTCCGGATAGTCGGGATCCGTTGTGTTGCCGTTTGTCCCGGAGGCAATCTGGATATTGGTTATGTGATCGCACATTTTTCCGATCGAGTAATCGGAGGTGAGAACGACTAAATTGTTTCCCAGATCAATGTCGTAGATCGCTTCTGCTCCAGTAATCTCACCGCGCTGCATGGCCAGGGTGTCGTATCCGCCAAACTCACCTCGAATACTGCGAATTTCCCCATCGCCAAAAAAGCGTTCAATCGTGGTGAAATCGGTTGGTATAATGATCGATACTTCCGGAGCCGCAACGACAGTCCTGTCGTCCTCCCCCCAGGGCGCATAGGAATATCTGATCGTTTCGCCATGTATGATCGCTTCTCTCCAGTGCGGAAAATCATGATAAGCGCTGTCCCAGGACTGCTGTTGTGCCTCTGTCAGCACTGGCGGGTAATAACTGAAAACCCCGTTGTAGTGATCTGCACGCATATAATAGTCATAATTTTTTCCGTCATCAGGCTGCGGACTCTTGTCCCAGTTATAGCCGTGCATCAGATCCACGTCGGGAGCATCGATCCTGCCGACTCTGATGGCAGTTGCCTGATCACAGTTATAACCGTCCGGCCATTCTGATTGTGGTGGAGCTGACAAACGTCGAGGGGTGATAGATTCTGTGAGTGTCAGGGTTTTTAGGTAATTTCCAAGACACGGTCGCGGCCATTCCGACCAGCCGATCACTTGCACCGGCTCATGGGTTTCAGGATGGTGCTCAATCAAAACATGGTCACCAACTTTGTATTCGCAATACCCTTCCAGCGGACACCTCCTGATATATGGAAGCCAGAGAATGGCTGGATCGCAATGGATATAGATTCCTGCTGAGTTAAACGTATGGATCGCAACGTAGAGCTGCACCCCATCAATATCGGTTTCAATCACTGAAGCTCGAGAATATAACCGTCTCCATTGCGTTGCTCCGGGAACAAGGGCGTAATTCAAAAACGCTTGAGCCGGGGTCATGCTCATCACATCACGCAAAACACCATCATCAGCGACAGGAGCTCTCCCCAGGGGAGCAATAACAGTATAGGGAATATCACTGCCCTGCCGACCGACCTCAATGGTGCCGACTTCGGTTCCGACCGGGATACTGGTATACGTTGCACACCAGACATCGGCTCTCCGAACTGCCAGAGTTTCAAGTTTGGCAGCAGCCCGACTCTCCAACTCAAGCACCCGCATTTTTGATGTAAGATAGATTGACCTGTCGGTCTCATAGGCAGCAAAAGCACGCAAGTATCCCTGAAGAAAAGGAGAGATCCTGTCAGGCTCAAGAACTGACTGATCTGCCTCATATTTCTGTCTGGCTGCTTCCATTTCAGTCTCTGCAACATTCGACGCAGCCAACAGGTCAGGCAAAGTGTCTGCGACAATTTGAGCTGCCGCAAACTGGACTTCAACAAAAGCACGAATCTCTGGACTGTCACGGATGATATCCACAACATAGTGTCCATACCCCAGGCTCTCGATCACAACCGCTCTACCCATAAACAACGCTCCTTGATTCATTGTCTTTGATATGGATACTGGCAGCAGAGACAACAAATTGAGGCAATTTTCCAGCAGTCAGAATATCGCCAGGAATAATGTCGAATGCGTCCGGGATATCCATCGACAAGGAACTTGTCAGTGCGGAGATTCTTGTTGGCGGTGGGGTGGTGATTTCACCGGGAAGTCTGATAACAGCAAAGGTTTTGACAGTTAGTAGGTATGATTTCGAGGCTCCTCCTACATATTCACTGGTCTCAAACTCTCCGATTTTAAAAACCGGATCTCCGTTTGATTTTATAAAGAAGGGAAGGGCACCTCCCAGGATAAATACTTTCCCAGCAGCAAACGGCAGAGACATCACCATATGAACAGTTGAATTCCGGCCAGAATACTGGATATCGATTGAGAGAGCGGCAAGACGTTTTCCGGCAGAATCTTCCAAGTAACATTTGGATAAAGAACCGGCAAAGACATCCCGTGATTCAAAACCAAGAGCTGCTGGAAAATTCTTTGGTTGAGAAAAGGTCAATGCCGTCAGCTTTGTGAGGATCGCTTCTGCTGCAGACAAAGCAGTCGGCTGAGAGAACGTCTCGACCCAACTCGATGGCACGATGATACCGTTGACGGGAATGTGACTTCTTGTCGATGCTTCTAGAACGAACCCGACAATGGGGACACCACAAGAATGGCTGTGGGTGAAGGTTGGTGCTGACGTCGGCAGCGTAAATGTCGGATCATGAATGATCGCAATGGCAATATACGTTTGAGCAACCGGCATCATCACCGGAAGAATGGGAACACCAAATACAGTGGAGTGCGAAACGGTTGAGCCAAAGAAAACTGTTTGGGGTGCAGATGGGGTTGGATTCGGTTCTTTCAATCCAGTTAACGCTTCGGCACACGTTCCCGCAACATTGCTATAGTCAGAATTTGTTGACCAGCATTGATCCCGAGATGGTGACCAACC
Source organism: Desulfuromusa sp. (assembly GCA_045047095.1). GTDB lineage: Bacteria > Desulfobacterota > Desulfuromonadia > Desulfuromonadales > Geopsychrobacteraceae > Desulfuromusa. The sequence goes on from JASFYS010000152.1 coordinate 16,804, forward strand.
CCAGGAGAAAAACTGGGCAGCTGCTCCCCATTCAACATCTGTCCAGTCCTGGATCGTATCCCGAAAACTTGAATGTCCACCATTAATAGCCGTGCCATCATTTCTGATTGCAACCCAGCTTTCATACGCCTGATCAACAAAAACCCTGGCAACATTGGTCAATGCTTCAACGATCGCCTTTGTCGCATAGGTGTCTTCACCGCCATAGACGGCTGTGCCATCCGACTTGACCCCGATCAGCACATTGCCTTGACTCTCGATATGGATAATATCGGTCCAGGATTCAGCAGCAGTGATCAGACCATTGTAATCGTAACCAGCGCCAACACATGTCCCGTCTGATTTCAGTCCGATACAGTGGTATTTTCCAGCAGCGATCTCAATGAGCTCAACAAAGCCGTTTGCTGCGGTTGCATCGGTGACTTCGCCTTGACCACTATCCGCTCCACAAGCGAAAATATCACCGTTCGTATCGATCCCGAAAACCGACTGGTTACCGCAGGCGATAAAGATGATGTCTGCCCAGGTTGGCGGAGTTGATGTTGCAGAAGATCCCCAATCAAGCCCGGTGGTGACACACGTCCCGTCAGCTTTTAATCCGACTGTCAGCCGGTCTGCTGTTGCCAATTGGAAAATATCAGTCCAGTTAGTGACAGCAATCTGGTTATTGGTGGTCGCTCCACAGCCAACACAGGTGCCATCAAGGTTGATTGCAACAAGGTGGTCTTTCCACATTGCCGCCGGACGGGTCACAATTGTGTCGGAGGTCGCCTGACCGGTTCCACCACCAGAACTGATATTTTCTCCGGCAATCAGATCCCAGCTTGAAGTCTCCGTTTCATCATTGGTGTTATCTCCACAGGCTGGAACCAATCCATCTGTGCGCAAACCGAGGATAACGGAGTTACCACTGCCAGCAGCGAGCCTTGTTATATATTTCCACTCTGCTACTTCACCAAAAACACCATTACTGTCGGTACCCGCAATCTCAACCAGGCCAGAGACTCTGACAATAAGAAGCTGTCCCCACGTGCAGGCGATATCGATAACATCACCATAAGCATCCCAACCAGCAGGAAGTGTCTGACTTGAGCTGGTGTTTTTTACAAAGGTGCCATCGTCCTTCAAAGCAAAAGTGATGTCGTCGGATGTCGCCAGGAGTACGACATCTGACCAGCCACTTGTAACGGTGACAACATCGCCACTAATCGTTTTGCCATCAGAAATAGCACTGTAAATTGTGCCATCAGCTTTCAGTCCGAGCAGGTGATAATCACCGCCGCAAATAGAGACAACACCCATCCAGGTAGCGGTATCCATCCCGACATTGGTCGCCTTGACCGTCCCATCCTCAAGCAGTATGGCTGTCCAGTCCTGACCGCCAGTGATTTGCTTGACGTCAGGCGTTCCCCAACTGTCAAGAATGGCCTGGCTGCCAAAGGCTGCTGTCTGGCCATAGCCGGTGAGGGTTTTGTTGCCATTCTGGATGATGGTCGCGTAATTGATAGCTGCGGCATGTAGTTTGTTGGTCAGCCCATCAACAGAGGAAACAGAACCCGACCAGTTGTAGCCGACTGCGTAAACGGTTCCATCTTCGTGGATGCCAACAGAGTGGTTGTTGGTGACGGAGACTGCAGGTGCCGCCATTTTTACAGCGGAGACGGCTGCCCCCAGGTTTCGGCTATGGGAATATGTTGCGGCTTCCATGGCTAGAGACTTTCGGTCGCATCAATGACTTTGTATTTTGGCTGCACCGTCATCGAGAAAGATTCTATTTGAAAATCGGTGATATCGGGGTGGGTAATTGTGTCGCCTGCCTGTAATCCCCACACCAGAGGAAAGCGAATTGACCTGCGACCGCTTGAGCGGATTTGTCGAAACAAAATCGTCGAAATCGGCAATGTTCTGGGTGGTCTTTGATCAGGCGACCCAATCGCATAGAGTTTTAGCTTTGAGACGTCATTTTGTAGATGCTGGACAATCGCCTCAGAAACAAGGTCGGAGCTAAGGACTTTTCCGGAAATATCCCGTGCCTCCGAGAAGATTTTCAGAACCTGCCCCACAGCGGTGTCCACCCAGTGACGACCCAAATGGTTACCGAGGACTCGTGCCTCAACCGTGGCCTGACCACTCGCCATTTGATACAAATGAAGATACGAGAAATTGAGAACAGTTTCATCATTGAGAACCGCCGTAAAATAAACCCCGGCGGTCACCGGAACGGCGGCAAACTTTGCGGGTAAAGGAAAAGACTGCTGATGCGACATGGTGTCGACCAGCAGCCCGGAAATCACAGCCCCGAGAAATTGCACACGCGTAAAAGTGGGTGCAATTTCACTCATCAGGTCAACTCGTATAAAATATTGCTGGTCCAGCTGAACGTCCAGTCAACCGCAGCTAGATTCAACGTTGATCCCAGATCATAAAGAAGCAGAAGGGGACTCGCCAAACCATGGACCGTTCCGTTAACGCATAAAGCCACATAGCGAACATCGCTCGTCAGTCCGGTCCAGGTTGCAGGGTTAACAGTGACCTGTCCGTTGGTGATGGTCAAACCGGCAAGAACCTTCCCACCTGCTGTATATCCAGCCCCGGAACATTCGTGCGAGGTTGTCAGCTCCGTGATCAGCGTGTCAGTCAGATCAGGGGTGTAGGTATCTTCAATCAGAGCAATCTTCAGCTCAGTGGTATTCCAGTCCAGATCATCCAGACAGACATCTTTAAAATGGTTAAATTCCAGGGTCGTCACTGCCATCAACTTATCCTTTCGATGATTGAAAGTTCGATTATGATTTTGTTTAAATTCTGTCGGATTGATTTAATAACGGCCTGAAACAAACCATCGATTCTGGCAACGGTGACCTGCGGCCAAGCCTGCAACCAAGTGTTCAGGGTCTGATAAAAAAAGTCTGAATATGGAATCAGTAACGAAAAACTCGTATGCCCCCAGGAAAAGCCACTGTCGGTGACAACAACGGTATTATCGATGGCTACATCGGCACGAATCGATCTTGAGATTTTGCCATTGGTCTCTTTCCATTGCTGGGTCGAGACAACAGCACCCGGATAATATTCAGCCGGACTGATCGTCAATACTGACATGGTCGTTACACTCCTGCGTCCAGGGCAAGAAGAAGCTCTGCTTCTTCCATCGCCACCTTCAGTTGAACTTTCTCCATGATCGACCAGAGCACCTGTTCCAAGGCTGGCTCCAGACCATCTGATTCAATCCGGATCAACGCCTCACCGGATGTCAGTTTGTCATATTTCAATTCAATTAAAGCCGCCTGAGCATCAGCGAGGCGAACCTGCGAATCGATCAGCTTTTCCTGTTGATCAAGCTGCCTCGAAACAAAATTCTCAATATCTGTCCGGTCAAAATAATCAAGATCAGTGTTGTCCAGCAGTCCAGCAAAAGCCGACAATTCACCAGACAAAGATCCGATTGAATCTGCAGACGCATCAAAGGCAGAAGTGATTTTATCGGCTTCAGCAATCACTGCAGTCGAGTTGAACTCATACATGGATTGAATACGTTTGGTGACTTCTTCTGTCTGCAGCCCTTCAAGCTCCAGAACCGCAATCACTCTTTTGGTCTGCGCTTCGATCTCGGCAATATCGATTTCTGTTTCAGCTTTGATTGTGACGATGGTTTCTTGAGAGGAAATCTCTGCGAGTTTCAACTTGACGGTGTCGGTCATTGAATTGATGTCGCCAACCAGGGTTCCATCTTCATCTATATGCCAGGGGATGGCTGCGACCTCGGCGGCGACTTCTTCAGTAACGGTCGGGATCTCTCTGACCTTATTGACCGTGGCAATGATCTCTGCTTCCAAGTTGCCTTCATCACCATGGATCCATTCGTAGATCAAACCTCCCAGAGTCTCTTCACCAGAAAAGGCTTGAGTAATTGCATTGATCTGATCATTGATCCAGGTTCCCAGCATGAACCCGCCAGCACCTGCCGCCCCGACTCCGGCAGCCGTTCCGAGGATCGGAGCCAAAGAAGCAAACAAGCCGGTAATGGCCGTGGTGTTGATCGCAGCCAACCCGCGCAGGGAATTAATGATGCTGCTCCCACCGAGTAACAGCAGGCCATTGCTTAAACCGGACACCGCACTGGTTGCACTCGACAAAACCGAGGTTATTTCATGAACACTTTTACCGATGCCGAGAATCTTCCCGGCAAACTCCTGCCCATCGGCATCAGCCGTTGCAAAATGGTCGGCCAGTTCACCCAGGGCAAGAAACAAAGGACGCATGCCGTCAACCACTCCGGCACTGGTATTGGTCAAGCCTGCCAGCAGATCAACGACCCGCTGAATCACATCCTCAACACCCTCAACTGTGCTCAGATCAATCTCACCAAATATGGCAGCAAAAGCCCCACTGAGACTTCCCTGTAGATTATCGAGACTGCCGGTAAAACTGTCCCAGTTAATTCCGGCCAGCGCATCGGGTAACGCAGCCGCCACCCCTGAGAGCAGTTGATCAATATCGTTCAGAGCACTTTCAAAAATACTGATCAACCCATCAAGGTCACCGCTGTTAATGGCACTGCCGATCCCTTGCAGGTTGGCAACCAGAGCATTGATCACACCACCATATTCATCCAGCAGAGGTGTTCCAATGCCGATCAACACCGTCTGGAGATTGTTCACCAGACGCTGGTTATTCAAACCAAAGGCATCGACCATCTTCTCGAAAGCGATAGCGGTTGCCCCGCTACGATTTTCCATGGCTTCCAGGCTGTCGGCAAATAACCCACTGCTGTCACCGGCCAAGACCATCATGCCGTTGAGAGCTTCGGTACTGCCGAACAACCGCCCCATAGTTTCAATATTGCCGCCAGTGGCATCCTGCAGAGCCTGCATGAAACCGCCCAACCCCTGGGTTCGCAGAGCGGTGGCGTTAAATTCGATACCGAGATCTGCGGCTACTTTCTGCGCCTCAGAACTCGGCTTGATGATATTGGAAAGAGCCGCTTTAATCGCGGTGATCGCCTGACTGGTCGGCATCCCGGATGCGGTCAGGGCGGCAATGGCCGCTCCCAGTTCAGCAAAGGGAATCCCGGCTGCGGCAGCGGTGTTGGTGACTTGAGATAGAGAGGTCGCCAACTCAGGGATGGTGGTCTGCCCCTGTTTGACAATGGTGAAAAAGGTATCGGAATAGTCGGAAGCGGCGCTGACTTCGGCACCGTAGGCATTCAAGGTTCCGGCCAGAGCCACCAAGGTACTGTTAAGGTCTGCCTTACCCGCAACGGCTAATTGTTCAGCCGTATTCATCACACCCAGAGCATCGGTATACTCGACCCCGGCACTGATGGCGCTGTAGACCGCTCCGGTGATACTGTCGATTGACTGGGTAGAGGTCGTGGCGTAATCGAGAATGGACTGGCGATAGCTTCCCAGATCGGCGCTATTGTCACTGATCAGGGTCGTAATCTCGGAAAACTGATCCCCGAAGGTACCAGCCTGTTCAATGCTTAACCCGGCAAAAGCAGTTCCAAGAGCCAGCACTGCTAACTCGGCACGGAGAACATTGTCGGCCATGTCGGCAAATGGCTGCGAAGCACTGTTCAGACTATCTAGGCTGCGCTCAACATTGCCAATCACCTGGCTCAGCTCATTGCGGCCACCGAAAATAATCTCAACAGTTTTTTGCAGATCAGCCACGGCGCGCCTCTCGCTCCTGATAAAAGAGTCCCCATAGGTCTAACTCATCCACCGTCAGATACCCGGCAGGAAACAAATCGGGCCGCAACTCATAGAGCATCCGGCCTCTGGCATCGGCCAGACTTAATGCGGCTCTGACGTCTGGATCCTGCCAGAGGCGTTGGGCTTTCCCAGCACTCGCCCGGCACCGGTCAGTTTCAGTATCGCGTTGGTCAGCTGATAAAACTCGGTCGGAAAATCCTCACCGAGAAGGACAGCATCGCTGTGCTGCAGCTGTGGTTCAACGCAACCAAGTGCCAGCATCTCATGGCGCTGACAGATATCGTCCGGCACTTCTGGACCTTGAGCCAGTTCCTTGAGAGCTTCGGCCTTGGCGTTGGCATCCCCACCGATCAGAGCACCAGCCAGAGCAGCGGTATCACGATTGCGTTGCGCCGCTTCCTTACAGCGACCTAGCTCGGCAGCAGAAAGACCACGCACGGTAAACAGCGGTTCACCGCCTTCAAAGTAGTTAACCATTTGTGGCACCTTGACCTGTTCCGTGCGTGGAGTGCGACGCTCGTTGCGGTACTTATCTAAATTCATAAAGCCTCAATTTCTACATAGATAGGATAGAGTTGTTCAGACCTAAGATTAAGTCTAAACTCCTTCAGCCTTACATTTCTGTTCAAAATCATACTGCGAATTCAGCGCTGGCAACCTCAGCTGAAATGGTGCAACTGGAATTGATCTGCCCGCTGACCGGAAAGCTGCGAGCGATCCCGAGCTTGCCCTGGGTCACAATGTTGGCTGAAGCGTTGCGGTTGGGAAAAAACTTCACCGTTAACTGCTGATCCTTACTGTTGATGATCAGATCATTGACACCATCATCAAGCATGGCACTGAAACCTCCTTGTCCCAGAGAACTGGAACTGGATCCGACCGGACCGTCATAAGTCTCTTCCGAACTGACACTGTGTGACGTTTCCGCTGGGCTGAAATCACTGGCACGGGGGACATCGGCAAAACTGGGAACGTAATACTGGCCATAAACACCTTTGGGAAGATCACCTGTGTGGCAGGTGTCGAGAACCTCGCTGAACTTCACAAAGGCATTAGTTGTTCCCGCTTCACTGGCACCAAGGCCAAAGCCGATCGCATTGATGGTAAACACCGGATAGTTGGCAAACTCTGTATACTGACCGTTCTGCTTGATCTCGCTGGAGGTAATTACTCCTGCGGCAGCCGTATCGACTCGCACCTGGCCGATCTCAACCGATCCGACCGGGATATAGGGTGGTGCCCCAGCCTGCCCACGGATTTCACTGAAGTTGGCATCACTGCCTTCGGTTCCGGCTACAGCAGCAAGAGTCCCGGTATTATCCATAGTGATACTGATCACCCTGGAGACATCGGTTGCAGGTCGTGTGATGGCAACGGTTCCGGCAGCAACACTGTGAAGCATTCCCTGACTGTTGGCAGAAAAGGCTGCCACAGCCACGGTATCGCCAGCACTGTCAGGGGTCAGCAGATTGATCCCGGTGACAATGCCATCACAGCGAACTTCGGGTGCAATCACTGAACTCATCAGTGCGGCACTCGGGTTAAACACCTGATGGCCACCGACGTCGGTCAGCTCCTCAAATTCGACCAGACTCTGGCCCGATTCAATCTGTACTTTTGCGTTACTTGCACTTCCCATGGCTATGCTCCTTCGTCGGGGTTGTTTATGGTTGTTTCGTAATCAACTTCAAAGGTGGCATTCACCACCAGAGCCTGCTCATCCTCTTCGGGATAATCATCTACGCCACCTTGCACATAGCGCAGATCCTGCGCCAATCCCCCCAGGGTCGGATCATCCAGAGGGATCTGCTTGCGTAATTCAGCCAACAGATGTTCGGATAGATCGACAGCGTTGTATTCTCCAAGCAGACACGCCAGACTGATTGTCACCGGCATGGTCAGCCGATCGATGCCATAGCTGCGTTCTCCTGTTTCGGGTTGTGGATTGACCACTGCTGCTGGCAATTCCTGTGGTCTCAAACTCTGCCTCGCCCAGTAGACTTCTGCTTCTGAATCACTGCCACCCGGCAACAACACCAGCAGCACCTGGCAGCGTTCACCAAGGGTCTGTAAAATCTGTGCGCGGATGCTTTGGGTATCGAGGTCGATCATTGGTTTTTCTCCAACATGCAGATGGTCCAGTTCGTATTTTTTGCAATCATTTCCTGATTGCAATTGCAATCACTTTTCGCTATCATATCAACCATGAATGCAAAACACAGAAAAACACTGGGGGCAATATTTGCAGATCCGGTCAACGGTAATTTGGAATGGCGTAAAATCGAAGCCTTGCTGGTTGCCATCAGCTGCCGGGTCATCGAGGGAGCCGGTTCGAGTGTGACGTTTGAAAAAGATGGCCTCCGCATTCGCATCCACCGGCCCCACCCGGACAAAGCAGCGTTGCGGTACCGGATAAAAGACACTCGCGAATTTTTAACCAGACTGGGAGTGACACCATGAACACATTGAATAAATATAAAGGCTACATCAGCTCTGTTGAGTTTGATTCTGAAGACCGTATTTTCGTCGGTCGTATCATCGGTATTCGTGACATCATCAGCTTTCATGGCACATCGGTGGATGAGCTGGAGGCGGCGTTTAACGAATCGGTGGATGATTATCTGGCCGCCTGCGAACAATTGGGTCAACAACCAAATAAACCGTATTCCGGCAATCTTATGCTGAGAATCCCGACGGAGGTTCACGCAGCGGTTGCTTCCGCCGCCGAGACCAGTGGCAAAAGCATCAACCAGTGGGCAACCACCGTACTGGATAAAGCCAGTCACGCGCATTAGAACGACACCAAAGGGATATCGAGGAGAGCTCATAGTTTCCCGGCCTTACTCAAAATATAGTTAGCTTCAGCATCGAGTCGTTTCTGTAAAGTTTCATCAGCTTTCTTCTGCAAGGCTTTCTGGACTTTTTGCTTGGACAAAGCATCTTCAATACGGGGACCTTCAAGTCGAAGGATGTCGTAACGAGGCACCATTTTTCCACCGACATTGTCCCGACAGAACACATGCTTTACGCCGTTATTTCCGACCTGAATAAATGTATGATCGATGGTTTCACGGACGGCAATGGCATCAACCTTAACGCTCACTCCCTTACGGTTTTGCCAGGCACCAAAATTGATCAAGCCAACCGGCTCACCCTTTGATTGCCAGCGGGCGTTCAGGTTGCTTTTCGTCGCTTTGCGGATAGAAAAATTCTTCTTGATGCGGGTCGCGGTTAGACCATAAACCTTGCGCACCTGCACACTCGCCTCAGTGTTAACCGCTGTCAGCGTCCGGTTGATAACCCTGGACTGAGCAATCGGGATCTCATCGCTCATTAGCATGAAATCGCGCTTGATCCGGGCGATATCGTCACGGTTGATCTCGATTGATATGCTCATAAACTCACCATCTCCTGTGCCAGATCGAGATTCCATTCCATTCGATCGTTCTGCGGATCACCCAACACACGATAGGTCACACCACGCACCACAGCAGCCTCACCCCGTTTCACAACCGGAGCCTCGCTCATCCGTACGCTGACCATCAGACTCACGCCACGGATAGAGGGAAACTGCTCACTGGTTGGATCCAGCTCACCGACCAGACCGATAACAGTTACACCGGCCAAGGTAATTTCCTCGGCAAATTCATCAGTGGTGTAGATGGCATCCAGATCTGACTGCTGTTGTTCGAGAAAAGTCATGATGACTCATCGCCTTCCGAAATATAGAGTGTGTGAAGCGCACTGCAGGCATCGGCAATATCACCGGGATCGGCAGTTCTCTTCAGAGAGAAGAAACCTGCTGTCCAGCACTCCTGAACGAAGGTTGAGCAGACGCGCTGATGGACCGGAATTTTTTTGCCGATCTTCTGGCTGAGCCAGACTTTCACCAAGCTGAAATAGCCGTACATGCGAGACATGACCGAACCGTTGCGGTATTTGACAGCAGCAGCCTTGACTTTGCCTGCGTGGTCACCAAGAACCTTCGGAGCGACACCAAAATAAAGCTTCTGTTTTCTGCGACGCCGCAGCCACTCGCTGGTGGGCATCGATTGAAAACCGACCCCCTCAACAAATTCAAATACATGCAATCCATCCTTTTCCCAAACAAGCAGAGCAACGTGACTGTAACTCTCACCAGTAAAGGTTCGGACCAAGCGGCTGATGATGCCGGTACCACGAACAATGAGGACATCACCGGTTTTGACCTGTTTACGCATAAGGGAGTAGGTCATGGCATTGCCCCTTTTTGAAGAGTCCGATAGTGCCGATAACGTTTTTCAATCTTGGCGACGTAATCGTGCATCTGCCGGTAATCGGGATGGCGACCACGAACCAGACATCGAGAATCAGCCAGATAGCCTTTTAACAATTTCCACTGCTGAAAATTGCCAGGGGGCATACCATCGATCCGCCAACCACTGTGTGATCCGCCCAAACCTTCCGCTTCACGCGCAAGAACCATCGCCATATTGATATAGCCACGCCCGCCGTTATAACTGGCCAGCGCGTAGCGGATCCGCTCGAGTGGAGTCGGGATCTCGGTAAGACGTTGCCATTGTCTCGACATATAGCCGATCCCGGCACGGATGTTTTCATTCGGGTCAAAGACATTCTCCACCCCCAGCTCAACAGCAGTGGCAGGCATCAACTGCATAAGCCCGCGAGCGCCAGCAGGGGACACCGCCCGATGATTCATCCGGCTCTCTTGCCAGATCTGGGCACGGATCCACAAATGTGCATCGTTGCCCAGCCCTTGCAGCAGTTCCGGAAAATACTCTTCAACTGCGGGTCGGATGATCAGGTCATATTTAAATTCGTTTCTCATCTCTATCCCTTAACTACCCAGGCAATGCCGGATCCAATAAACAACAGCAAAACCGCGTACAAAAATCGCATCGCAACAACCCCAGGGGCATAGCGTAGAGCCTTGACGTCCTTTGAAAGCTCTTTGATATTGCAAGCCTTCTGCGACTTTTCCAGCTCCTGCATCCGGGCTTCATGCCCCTTGAGCCATTCGCGGTGCTCACGTTGCGTTCCCCGCAAATATTCAACATCTTTTTTTTGCGCTGCCAGCTCCTGAAGCACCTCGCTCATAGTTTCAAGCTTCCGCCCCATGACCGCCTGCTGTTCAGCTATCTGTTTGATTAATTGTTCCAAAGCGATTCCCTATCAGCCGGGCAAGGATTAAAAAACGGCAGGCGATCCAGGAGGATGAAACCGCCCGCCGAAAACTTACTTATGTTCGCTTGCCTTTGATCAGCGCTTTTGGCTGAGTACAAAGCGGTAGCGGATTCGACTGAGCTTCCAGATCAACATACTTGTTGAAACGCTCGTCAGCCGCTTGCTTCATGTACTTCGGCAGGCCGATGGTGTTGACGGTTTCAATGTAATCAGCCGGGCCGTAATAGAGCTTGAACAATCCAGGAACTCCGACCGGGAAGAAATGAGCTTTCTCGGCATCGACAAAATCATTGCCACCGATGCTGCCCCGATATTCTTCAAAAGTAATGCCGCCATAAGTGACACGCTCGCCAAGATAGCCGCTACGTAGTTCAGCAGCCTCCTGCTGGTTCAAGTAGGTCTCGCGGACTTCAGGGTGGGCAATTAGATCATCGAAGAAAGTGGATCCACAGTAGGCATGTGCAGCTCGAACCGGGGCAGCACCAAGGTTGGTCGCCATGATTCGCAACACCCCAGCACACTTCTTACGCACAACGCCGGATTCCGGGGTGGCATTATCCAGATCAAAATCGACTTCGGTAGCTTGAGAGACGCCAAACTCGGTGAACAGATCATAGATAACTGTCGAACCGTCAGAATCGAGGATCTGCCCCTTGACTGCACCCAGAGCCAAGTGTTCTACGGTAGCGTCAAGGCTGCTACTCATGGTGCCCATCCGCTCACTGACAACAGCTTCGACTGCAACCAGTTGGCTCTCACTACCAAAAGCACGAACCCCTTGAATCTCATCAGCGAGGATACGATCCTCAGCAGGCAGGTGAGTAATGATCAAGCTACGCGCCTTACGCTTTTCCTTCTGGTTCTGCTGACCCGATGCGCCACGTGGCTTGTTCTCTACCAGGTAGAGGATACCGTCCCTCTCCTCGATCATCACCGAAGTCGTTGAAACGCCTTTTTCCTCAAAAATACCAAGACTCAAAACCTGCCCGGGCTTGTACGGTTTTTTATTGATGGCATCGGTCAGGCTGACAACCGAAAACGCATCGCTGTTAAAAATATCGAGTGCTCCCATTGATTAGTTCTCCTTTTGTATCTTGAGTAGGGGCGACTTGCGGTCGCCCATGACCCAAATTTACGTTCAGATCCGGACAATAATTCCGAGCACAGCCAATTCCGCTTCGGCTGCTGCTTGTTCGGCAACCTCGATATCGGCAGGCCAGAGCAGATCGTTGCCGTTGATTTCGGCATCGCGCAAGACAACAACGCCATTAACATCTGCGGCGCTGGCGTCATAGCTGTCAAAAGCGATCCCTGCAGCGGCCTCGGTACCATCCACAGCGTCCTGGTTAAATGCTGCATACTTTCCGCTTGCAGTCACCTTGCCGAGAACCTGGGCAGCGGTAACAGCTTGCCCCGAGGCAATTATGACCACGTCACGCGAACGGCTCCCGTTAGCCTCGCTGGCGATAAATTCGCCTGCATATTTTCCTTCAGTTACTTCTGCCATGATTTTTACCTCTCTATTTTTTCGTAGGGGAGGGCATATGTGCCCACCCGGTTATTTATTGTTCCCAGGGGCGGATCTCGTGTTTTCACAGTCATTCAACGCCCAACGGAGAAAACCTGTTCCTGCCGGGATGCATAGATTGACGCTGTGTCAATTGAGGCAGACTCCTTGATTTCCTTACCTCCAGCACCAACCCCATTGGATGCAGCAGCAGTGATCGCGTTCAGCATCTGCTGCTCGGCAGCGTTTCCTTCCGTCACAACAGCCAGCGAGATTCCCATTTCTTGTAGGTCTTCAGCCGACAGCCCTTTGTTGTGAGCCATGATTATCCGCTTGGCAGGTTCTTCACCGACTGCCGCTGTGACCAGAGCCATGATTGCTTCACCTTCAGCAGCAACAGCAGTTGCAGTGGCTGTGTCAGCGTCCTCTTTTTTGATCATCCCAGTAATGGCCTCCGCGACCAGAGCCGCGACCAGGTCGGAATGATCAGCCTTTAACTTGTCTACTGTTAAAGCCATAATCTTATCTCCTGTTTTTGCGGGCTCCGAGGCATTCGGAATCCCTGGTTTGTGGTTCGTCAGATCAAGCATTGCAGTCATGCGCGCTGCTTGACGTAAATCTTTTTTCATCGCCTCAACTTCCTGGTTGAGTTTTGCTGTGCAAGTTTCCATGGCCAGACGGGCAGTCGCCAGGGCGGTTTCTTGATCATCGTCGGTTGAGGCTTCAACAACTTTGTCGGCAAAACCCATTTCGACAATCTGTTCACCAAAAAAATAAGTTTCCTTGTCCATCATGGCGGCAATTGCTGCAGCATCTTCACCGCTGCGTTTGACATAGGCTTTACCCAGTAAACCTGAGAGTCCTTTGCAAAATTCGCCGTAATCGAGGATGTCGTTATGATCACCCCAGATCCCGCCGTGGACGTTATGAATCATGTAAATAGCGTTATCCTCGACATGAATTTCGTCAAAGGCCAGCGGGATATAAGAACCCATCGACATGGCAAAACCGCTTAGAACCGCAAGGGTTTTCCCTTGGTAGTTTCTGATCTGATTGAAAATATCAAGACCCTCACTGACCAGTCCGCCCGGGGTAGAAATAATCACCCTGACATCTTCACCATTGGCGGCTCTCAGTGCTTCACGAACTGAATCAGCGGTGGCGTCCCAGCCGATGTATCCTGAAATGCTAAATTCCTTCATCTTGTCTCCGTTTCCCTTGCCGGATCCTTCGCCTCTTTTACGCTTGGTGGATCCGGATTCAGCCCGAGAGAGTCAAACGTTTTCCGCTCACGGCTGCGCTGCTTGGCCTGAGCCTCCCAGTCTTTATTGCGCTTTGCCGCGATATCGGACAGGGTGATAATTCCTGCGTTGAGACCCATGATATCGGCCACCATTTCCTTGACCGGATCCACATTGGTGCGCTCCGGTCCAACCCAGGTCGCCGCGCAATATTCAGCACGATATTCGTAAAAGTTTGGCGCTCCGGCGGGTAATTTAATGCGCCCAGTCAAGACCGCTTCTTCAAAAAACATTGTCCAGATCACCTGGCAAAAATGGGTAATCAACCAGTCCTGATACAGCTCAAATACCCGCCACGCTTCCTGCAGCGCAGCGCGGGCGGAGGAATAATTGGTTTTACTGAAATCCTTGGCGATCAGCTCATAGGGCATGCCCGCTGCCGCACCAGCACCACGCAGTACCTTCTCAACAAATATTTCAAAGCTGTTGCCCGGACGGTCTCCTTTGAGAATGTGCGGTTTTTCTCCGGCGTTGCCGTACAGAACACCACCCGGCGGCGTTTCACGATAATGGCTGGTCGTGCCTTCAGCGTTGTTAAGTTGACGGACACCCGGCAGCGCGGTTGCATCATAAGGGCTGGTTTTTTCTATAAAGACTGGGAAGCTGGCAGCGACAATCGCACCAACCAGTTCGTAATCAAGGTAATCGGAAAGGTTGCGAAAAAAACTCATGGCGGGGCCAAGGACCGAATAGCCCCTGACTTCTTCTGGTTCTTTGGCGTGAAAGCGATGGATTACCACCGGACGGTGACCAAGCTTGGGCGGTAGTTCAACAAAACTGCTTGACGGCATACTCGAGAGAAAACGACCATCATCAGGATCTGCAATAAAATAGCCGGTCGCCTCGCCAAGATTTCCCAGCCGGATCCCGTCACGCACATCAACATGGTCGCCAAGATCAGCAGGGGTTCGCATGCGGGATGGGTCGATCACCTGGAGTGCCAGTCGGTAACGACGGGCAGGGTCCTTGAGCATCAGCGGCAGATTGAGAAATTCCCCCTTAACCAGTTTGGTCCAGAGGTTCTGGAACTGGATGCCATAAAAATCGGTCACCCCACGGGCATCGGCTTCAGCGTTGAACAGTTCAAATTCCCATTCGGCTTGTTCAGCGATTTCCGTCGCCTGATCTTCTGAGATACCAAGCCGCTTAAAGTTCGGCTTGCTCTGTGGCCAAATACCGGGGCCAACCGTGTTGATGTTGATCGAATCGATCAGACTGCCCGCATGGGGATCATTAACCACCAGATCAGAGGCACGATCAGCCAGGAGATTGCGCTGCCGTCCTTCTTCACGATAGGAAATCCGCCGTGGTGTCCAGCCGTTCATTGCCCCAACGTAACTGCCGCCAGTGCGAGAGATCGTCCGCGACCGGCCACTGGGGACCAGTAGAGGATTTCCTGCCGCCAACAATCGCTGTTTCCGCATCCGTGCGGTGCGCGAAAGACTAGCCACGTGGCACCCTCGAAATAATCGATTGCGGCCCGGTCACACCTTCAAGACTCATGCGATAACGCAGCAACCACTCAAAATGTTTTTGCTGCCCTGCAAGCTTTTCCCGCTCAACCTGCAACTGGTTGCCTCTGCTGTAAGACACCATTTTGCGCGTAGCCGCCATATCAGCTTTGGCCTGAGTGATTTCGGCGTTAATTTCTTCAAGTGTAAAAGGAGGAGTGATAGACATGCCCCCGATGTTGGGGGATCAAAGCGGAAATGTCATGGATGGTATGGACAGTGTGGACGGTATGGACACCTATTTTTTAAAAAGGGCATTTTTTTCTTAACGTAAAAATAAAAAAAGAAGATGGCCAAAGAAAACGGAATTGACGTCCGTGTCGCGGAAGCGTTCAAAACTTAATGATTTTGACGTTGAAAATCGAACCGTTTGCATGGTGACATTGAAGCAGAAGAAGGGCAAGAAATCCCACAGAATAGTTCGATTGCCGCCTGAGATCTTTTCGAGAATCCTGGGATTAAGAGCTCTTATTTTTACAGTGAAAAAGATTAATCCGAAGGTTTCGTATCGCGTATTTCATCGTACATTTCAAAAATTAGCTAAAGCAGCGGGGGGTGATATCGCTTGGGCTACTCCCCATACTATGCGTCATAGCTGCGCGATCCGACTATTAAAAAATGGTGTGGGGATTGAAGTTGTTCAGCTTCGTTTAGGGCATGCCTCAATTAACTCTACGATGGTCTATGCTCAACTTTCGCCTCAAGACGTAGAAGACATTATCGAAGACGCTGGAGTTTTATGATCAAGCCATTTCTCTCCTGAGAAAAACATATAAGCATTGAAAATCACATATAATTTCTATAGGATGGCTTGTCATTAATAATTTATTCTATTCGGGAGGGGTTTCGTGTATGAATTACAGTCGTAGATAACCGGGTTCGGGGATGTGCGACTTTTTTTTGGGAGGAATAAATGTCTGATCAGATTTTTTTGCAAGATCTTGAAAAGAAGCTCTGGACCGCTGCCGACAAGCTACGTTCTACCCTTGATGCTGCTCAGTACAAGCATGCTGTCCTCGGTCTACTATTCGTAAAGTATGTGTCCGATGCATTTGACATCCGGCGTGAAGAGTTGATTGCTCAATTTCAGAATCCCGATCACGACTACTATCTTGACCACGAAGATTTCGATTCCGACGCTGAATATCAAACCGAAATCACCACCGAGCTTGAAGTGCGCGACTACTACACCGAGAAGAACGTTTTCTGGGTGCCGCAACTGGCTCGCTGGCAAACTTTGCAGGATAATTCCAAACTGCCGCCCGGTAGTGAAATCACTATCAAGAATGGCAAAGAAACCACCTACACAATCCGCAGCGTCGGTCGCCTAATTGATGATGCTCTGGAGGCGATTGAAAAAGATAATCCCAAGCTGAAAGGGGTACTCAATAAGCAATACGGTCGCTTGCAGATTGATCAAGCCAAGCTGGGTGAATTGATCGATCTTATGGCAACGATACCCTTTCAGCATGCGTCCCTTGAAGCAAAAGATATTCTCGGCCATGTCTATGAATATTTCCTCGGTCAATTCGCTCTCGCCGAAGGGAAGAAGGGTGGGCAGTTTTATACTCCCAAGTCGATTGTTAGCCTGATTGTTGAAATGCTCCAGCCATTTCAAGGTCGCGTTTATGACCCGGCCATGGGTTCGGGTGGATTCTTCGTGCAAAGCGAGGAGTTTATCAAGAAACGTGGTGGGATCATAGGTGGCGTATCCATCTATGGTCAAGAATACAATCACACTACTTGGCAGCTTGCCGCGATGAACATGGTCATTCGTGGACTTGATTTCAACTTCGGCAAACAACCAGCAAATACCTTCAACAACGATCAGCACCCCGATTTGCGCGCTGATTACATCATGGCCAATCCACCATTCAACATGAAGGAATGGGATGCCGGGATCAAAGATGATGATCCTCGTTGGCAATACGGTCGCCCACCAACAAGCAATGCAAACTTCGCATGGTTACAGCACATGCTCTATCACTTGGCCTCCAATGGTTCGATGGGTTTATTGTTGGCCAACGGCTCGATGAGTTCTAACACCAACACCGAGGGGGATATCCGCCGAGCGTTGGTAGAGAACGATCTGGTCGAGTGCATGGTTGCCCTTCCTGGACAACTCTTTACCAACACTCAGATTCCCGCCTGCATCTGGTTTCTCACTCACAATAAAAAGGCGCTCGGGAGTCTCGGCGATCGCTCAGGCAAGGTGCTCTTTATTGACGCCCGCAACCTCGGTTACATGAAGGATCGCGTGCTACGCGACTTCAAACCGGAGGACATTCAAAAGGTTGCCGATACCTTTCATGCGTGGCAAAAGGAGGATGGGTACGCTGACGAGGCCGGTTTCTGCTGTTCGGCGACTCGGGAGGAGATCAAGAAACACGACTTCGTGTTGACGCCGGGGCGTTATGTTGGTGCGGCTGATGTAGTGGAGGATGGTGAACCGTTTGCCGAGAAAATGGCGCGGTTGACGGTACAGTTGCAGGAGCAGTTTGCGCGGAGTAGTGATTTGGAAGGTGAGATTAAGCAGAATTTGGCAGGGTTGGGTTATGTGCTGGAGGAATCATGAAAAACATTACTCCTTTTCATGACCCCCTAATACTAGGGGATACAGAAAAAAAGACAGTTGGATGTAGGCATACTAATCCAGATATTTGTGGCAAGAACCTTATGCCTGAAGTCTGTGCATTTTGTCGTGCTGATGGAATTTGTATGAGCCCCCCGGCTTCTTGGAAAAAGCAATTTCAGAAGCTAAAAAAAGACGTAGGGAAGGTTTGAAATATGAATAACAGCACACTTGATGAGATGTGTGAGCTCATCGCTGACTGTCCACATTCAACGCCTAAGTGGACTGATAGTGGCGACGTTGTTTTAAGAAATCAGAATATTAAAAGTGGCCGTTTAGACCTCTCTGCCCCAAGCTATACGGACGAAGAGCATTTTGCTCGTAGAATTAAACGAGCGGCTCCTCGTGGTGGAGACATTGTTTTTACAAGAGAGGCGCCAATGGGTGATGTTTGTATGATCCCTGAAGGTTTGCGTTGCTGTCTTGGACAACGGCAGGTTTTACTGCGTCCTAAAGCTGATGTTAATGGTAAATATCTATTATTTGCATTGCAGTCACCTTCCGTTCAGCACGAGGTTTCTTGGAATGAGGGGACAGGATCTACCGTAAGTAATGTTCGTATCCCAGTCTTAAAAGAGCTAAAAATTCCTCGACAACCTGGCCGTGAGAACCAGATTGCTGAAGTGTTGGGTTCGTTGACCGATAAAACTGAACTCAACCGCCAAATCAACCAGACCCTCGAACAGATCGCTCAGACCATCTTCAAAAGCTGGTTTGTCGATTTCGAGCCGGTCAAAGCCAAGATCGAAGCCAAAGCCGCAGGCCGCGCCCCTGAGCGCGCCGCCATGTGCGCCATCAGTGGCAAACTAGAGCCCGAACTAGACCAACTTTCTCCCGAACAACGCCAACAACTCGCTACTACCGCAGCTTTGTTTCCCGACGAGCTGGTGGAGTCGGAGTTGGGGTTGATTCCGAAAGGGTGGGAGATAAAAGCACTTGATGAAATAGCTGATTATCAAAATGGTCTTGCCCTCCAAAATTTCCGGCCAGAAGATGAAGTTAATTATCTACCAGTTGTGAAAATTGCTCAGCTCAAAAAGGGAATTGCTAACTCTGAAGAGAAGGCATCTCCAGACATTAATCCTAAGTGCATTATCGATAATGGTGATGTCGTTTTTTCTTGGTCTGGTTCTTTGATAGTCGATGTTTGGTGCGGAGGTAAGGCTGCTCTTAACCAGCATCTTTTTAAAGTGACCTCACAGGATTACCCAAAATGGCTATTTTTGTATTGGACCAAACACCACTTAGAGGCCTTTCAGCAGATAGCCGCAGATAAAGCTGTGACAATGGGACATATCAAACGTAGCCACCTGAAAGAGGCTCTGTGTAGTGTACCTATTGCTGAACTTGAAGGTTTTCTTGTTTTAGCTGAACTGGTTGATAAACAAATTCAAAATAAGTTGGAGATTTTTACTCTAGAATCTATACGAGATGAGCTGCTACCAAAGTTAATATCCGGTGAGCCGATTGGTAAGTTGGAGAGGGATTGATGGACATTAAGAAGTTAAAAGACAGCGGTTTTTTAATTGATAGAGTTGAGCAGGCTCTAAAAACAGTTTTCGATTTAAATGAAAACTTCAATGAAGCGCTGAATGGTGATGAACCGTTGGTTTTGTGTAGTTTAAAAGATCCGGGGGGTGAGTATCGTTTTGAAGCGAGTGAAATTCTCTATTGGGTCGATAGAAATGCATACATAGATGAGCTTGAATATTGGGATGGTGAAAAGGCTAAAGAAAAGCATCAATGTGCAATCCAATTTTTAACAGCTAGTGATCAAGAATCAACTTTTCGTGATTTAATCGAGTCTATTAGACGACACCGAGTTTCCCCTTTTATTGGTGCTGGTGTGTCAAAGGCCGCTAATTATCCAATGTGGGGGGAGGCTTTAATGCGAATCGTCGGAAAACTCGAAGGTGTTGATTTTGATAGTATCGAACAGCATTTAGAAGCATTCGATTATCTTGGTGCTGCACAGATACTATATGATGCTTCTCCAGAGCAGGTTAATAGATATATTAGGACTGAATTTCGACTCAAATATGACCCAGAGGATAAAAAACCAAGTCTTCCAGCCGTAGTAAGAATTCTACCAAAAATTGCTCAAGGTTGCATTGTAACAACCAATTTCGATTCGTTAATTGAAGAGTCCTTTAAGCTTGCGAATAAGCCATTAGATGGGTACATGCATGGTCTCCAGCCCGGTCACAATTTTGTTCAACGACTATTGCGGGGTGAACGTTGTATTTTGAAGTTACATGGAGATGCCCCACAGGAAAACACCTATGTGTTTACAAAATCACAATATGAGAGTGCTTATGGGGATCCAATTGATTTTAGTAAGCAACTACCAAAAGCGCTTCGCCAAATTTACATTAGTAATTCTCTTTTATTTCTCGGCTGCTCTTTAGACCAAGACAAAACTCTTGATTTATTTAAGGCTGTTTTTAATGAGGGACATTTCGAGATTCCAGAGCACTTTGCATTACTACCAATGCCTTCGACTGTTGCTGAAAAGTCCACCAAAGAAACAAGACTGCTTGGGATGAATATCCAACCAATTTGGTATGAGCAAGATGAATCACATAGTATGGTTGAAAATTTGTTAGAGCTTGCAATTGACGTTTCAAATAAACATATAAGTTTAGGGTAGGTGGGATATATGATTTCGGAAAACCAACTTGAAAAACTGAGCTTGAATTGGTTTCAAGATCAAGGTTACGAATATGTCTACGGCCCCAATATCGCCCACGACGGCGAAATGCCGGAGCGTAGGGACTACCAGCAAGTAGTTCTGATCGGCCGCCTGCTCACTGCTCTGCAAAAGATTAACCCACACATCCCCCTCGCTGCTCTCGAAGAAGCCGCCCTGATCGTCACCAAACCCGAATCGCCGGTGTTGATCCATAACAACCGAGCCTTTCACAAACTACTGCTTGAAGGGGTGGCTGTTGAATACCGAGATGGCGACGAGACCAAGTCCGATCATGTGCAGCTGGTTGATTTCCAAAATCTTGAAAAGAACCAGTTTCTGGTGGTTAATCAATTCACTGTCCAGGGCTCCAAGCAACTTCGTCGCCCTGATATTGTCGTGTTCATCAACGGCCTACCGATTTCCGTCATTGAACTGAAAAATCCAGCTGATGAATCTGCCGACATCTGGAGTGCTTACAACCAACTACAGGCCTACAAAGATGAAATTAGCGATCTTTTTGTGTGTAATGAAGCGTTGGTGATTTCGGATGGACTAACTGCTCGAATTGGTTCACTGACTGCGAGTAAAGAGCGTTTTCTTCCTTGGCGCACCATTAAAGATGAAAACGACAAACCGCTGCTCGAATATGAGATGGAAAAGGTCGTCAAGGGATTCTTTAATCGTGAACTGCTGCTCGACTATCTGCGCTATTTCATTCTTTTTGAGAAGGATGATGGCAACATCATCAAAAAGATCGCTGGCTATCATCAGTTCCATGCGGTCCGTGAAGCAGTGCGGGTGACTCTGATCGCTTCAGCTCCGAATGCAACTGGACAAATTTCCGAATCACGTGCTTCTTACGGTCTGGAGGTTCAATCTGGTTCACGCAAAGCCGGGGTGGTGTGGCATACGCAGGGGTCGGGTAAGAGCATCACCATGTGCTGCTACGCTGGCAAGCTGCTACAGCAGCCGGAGATGAACAATCCGACCATCGTCGTCGTCACTGACCGGAACGATTTGGACGGCCAGCTCTTCAGCACCTTTGTAAATGCTAAAGAACTCCTCAGACAGACCCCGCAACAGGCAGAGAGCCGAGAAGCGTTGCGCGAAATGTTAGCCGAACGGCAGTCGGGCGGCATCATCTTTACTACCGTGCAGAAATTCTCGTTGCTCGGTGAAGAAGAGAATCATCCGGCTTTAAGTGAACGCAGCAATATCGTCGTTATCAGCGATGAAGCACATCGTAGCCAATATGGTTTCAAGGCAAGGCTTGATACCAAAACAGGTCAATACATCTATGGTTACGCCAAGCACATGCGCGACGCTATCCCTAATGCTTCATTTATTGGTTTCACCGGTACTCCTATTTCAACTGAGGATAAAGACACCCGCGCCGTGTTCGGCGATTACGTCAGTATCTACGATATTCAGGATGCGGTCGATGATGGGGCAACGGTTCCTATTTATTACGAATCGCGATTGGCAAAGCTGGACATCAACCGCGAAGCGATTGAAGAGCTGAACATCGAAGTCGAAGAAGTTATCGAGGATGAAGAAAATTCTCGCACCCGTGAACAGACCAAGAGTAAATGGGCTACTCTGGAAAAGCTGGTCGGCTCCGAACCTCGCCTCAAGGAAGTTGCCGAAGATCTTGTACAGCATTTCGAGACGCGACTCTCAACCCTTGATGGTAAAGCGATGATCGTCTGTATGAGTCGCGAGATATGCGCCCTCATGTACAACGCCATAACCGAACTACGTCCAGGCTGGCACGATACCGACCCTGAAAAAGGGGCGATCAAGATTGTTATGACCGGTTCTGCTGCCGACAAGCCGCTACTGCAACCGCACATCTACAACAAGCCGACCAAAAAGCGGTTAGAGAAACGTTTCAAAAACCCCAAGGATGACCTCAAATTGGTGATTGTTCGGGATATGTGGCTGACCGGTTTTGATGCTCCGAGTTGCCACACCATGTACGTCGACAAGCCAATGCGCGGCCATAACCTGATGCAAGCCATCGCTCGGGTTAATCGGGTGTTCAAGGATAAACCGGGCGGGTTGGTGGTTGACTATATCGGTATCGGTAATGAGCTGAAACAGGCTCTAAAGATCTATGCTTCGTCTCAAGGAAAAGGTGCTCCGACTCTCAACGCTGAAGAAGCCTTGGCTATCCTGCTGGAAAAGATGGATGTCGTGCGTGGCATGTTCCACGGTTTTGACTACAGCGATTATCTGACCAAGGCTCATCAAATTCTCGTCTTGGCGGCTAACCATGTTCTGGGTCTTGATGATGGAAAAAAACGGTTTCTTGATGTTATGACGGCGATTACCAAATCATTTTCTCTGTGCGGTACCTTGGATGAAGCAGCTACGCTCCGTAAGGAAATTGCTTTCTTTACTGCTATCAAGGCTGCCATTGTCAAACACACCACAATTGACAAGAAGCTGATCGAAGAACAGAAGAACTCGGCACTCAAACAGATATTAGATAATGCTGTAGAAGCTCAAGGTGTTGCCGATATTTTCGCTATGGCAGGGTTAGATAGGCCGGATATCGGTCTGCTCTCCGATGAGTTTCTTGAAGATGTTCGCAAAATGCCGCAACGAAATTTGGCTCTTGAACTGTTAGAAAAACTGTTGCGCGATGCCATCAAATCACGCACCCGAACGAATGTGGTTCAGGAACAGAAATACAGCGAACGACTGTTGGCGACCTTGAACCGCTACCATGCTCGCGCAATTGAAACAGCACAGGTTATTGAAGAGCTGATTCAGATGGCCAAGGATTTCAAGGAAGCGATCAAACGCGATGAAGAATTAGGGCTGGAACCTGATGAGGTGGCCTTTTATGATGCTCTAGCAAATAACGAAAGTGCCGTGCGTGAATTGGGCGATGAAATTTTGAAAAAAATCGCCGTTGAAATAACTGAAAAACTGCGCAAAAGCACAACAGTTGATTGGCAGGTACGAGATAGTGTTCGCGCTAAATTACGGAATCTGGTGAGGCGTTGTTTGAGGCGATGGAAGTACCCACCTGATAAGCAAGATGCTGCAGTTGAGTTGATATTGAAGCAGGCTGAAGTGCTTTGTGAGGGATGGAGTTGATGTTTTGCCATTTTGACTAGGCTGCACCAGCTATTTCACTATTGCCGAGTTGATAGATACCTGTTTGCAAGCCACCGGGGGTTCAAATCCCCGCCTCTCCGCCAGTAAAACTAAGGAGTTATCGATAGATGGCTAACTCTTTTTTATTGATATTTAGCTGTCGGGTTGCAATTTCGGTAGCAAAAATGTCAAAAAAATTTGCTTCATTTTTTACTAGCAATTAGTATGTTAGCAAGTAGAGTAAAAAGGAGGGGTTATGAAACAAATAATATTCGTATCTATTTTAGTTTTCATCCTATCAAGCAATGTCTATTCAACACCCCTCAGACTTGACTATCAAGTATCCACAAATGTCGATGAAAGATATATCTATAATTTTTCATTGATATTAGATAACAACGACGACAGCTGGCTTCTAGGGCAGGGGTTTGGATGGCTTATTTTTGGTGACGCTCCGATACTAAACACAAGCCCTTTTACTGACTTTAACCTAACCTCTTCACCAATAGGTCCATGGACTCAGTTAGGCTTAACGACAGGTGCCCACAACGGCCCAACTTTCCAGCATATTTTAGACTTCTGGTATCCAGCCACAATAAACGAGACACTAACTTGGTCGGGGACATCAGAGACCCTATTGCAACAAGGGCAACTGTTTTTTAGCACGGTGCGTGGAACGCCCGATATTGTGAGAGCGGATTTTGAAGTAGCGAACAACATAACCCCCGTTTCTGAACCATCAACATTATTGTTGTTATTTATCGGTTTTTTATTCTTTACTGTGACTACTCGCTTTTTTAAGAGGGGGACGATGGAGACATTCCATCTGTAAACAACCATGAGCATCATTCCAAAAACAGAGTATCCACCACTGTTTCAGGCAGGTCTCCACGATATAGATGTCGATTCACTGGAGCCGGTCTTCCTGGACCCTTTTCCTGATAGTAACCACCGTCATGAACTTGTCGACGGCCTGAAAAAGTTTCTGCAGCTCATGCAAAGTTTCGCTATCCCTCTAGAAATCTGGGTCGACGGCTCATTTTCGACCAAAAAGACTGATCCAGACGATGTCGATCTTTTTGTTTTTGGCAATAATGCCGATATAAATAAAATGAGTTCAGACAACATTGATCGCTTTCAGTCTACATTTGATTCACATCAAGAGCTAAAAATCCGCTATCATTGTGATGTCAGCTTCATCGAATCGATTTTGGATGATGTCCGGGCAGAATGTCGAGGGCTGTTTGGATTTTCCAGAAATGAACAGCCAAAGGGAATACCTCGCATCTGGATAAATCATGAATAACATCGCTTATCTTAATAAACATATAACTGAGCTATCCGGCCTTGTCGAGACCACCGAAAAATATCTGCTCAATGCCCCAGACAACATTGCTACTAGATTAAGTCTGTCTTCACTGAACAGAAAACTTGGTGAAATGCAGCTGGAGCTAAAACAGGAGAAAGAGCGGAGAGAAATTGAGGTTATCGAAGTTCGCCTGAAAGGTGCTATCGCCTCTTTCGGTAGCATTCCCCTTAGGGCTTTGTCTGAAATATCGCGGCATTTATCTGATATTCTCCAGGCCAACTCTTATAAGCTATGGAAGGGAAAAGAAGCAGGATCCAGGATACCCAATGAGCTTATTGAACTTCTTGACCTTCGCTTGGCTGGTATTGCCCCAGGATCAACTAAGCTTTACATTTCCGCATCGACCAACCCAAATCTGTTTGGA
This sequence comes from Desulfuromusa sp., assembly GCA_045047095.1. GTDB lineage: Bacteria > Desulfobacterota > Desulfuromonadia > Desulfuromonadales > Geopsychrobacteraceae > Desulfuromusa. Next base: position 42,189 of record JASFYS010000152.1, read on the forward strand.
CAGAGCCTAATTGAAGATTCTCTTTCTGGAACACTGCGCCTGCTCAACGTCGATAAACCAGCAGAACTTGATGAAGCATTAAGCGAATACAGCGCTAAAGGAATCAGAAGCTTGAGCAGGTTACTTGGCTCCTTGAATAAAAACGATCTCGAAGTGGACATGACTTGGAACAAATCATCAGGCAAGGCGATTAAGTGGAAAGGGACAAAAAACAAAATTAACAATCTCTGGATGACACTACAACAGACAAAATTCATGGAACCAGAGACCATGTCAGTCATTGGCGAAATTATTACTTTAAGCTCCAAAGGACGCGGGAAGCTTGAAATCAGGCCGGATAACGGAAAAGACATTTCATGCGTTATCCCAAGCAATCTTGCAAAATCAATCATGAGCCTTAAGCTTGGCCAGCAAGTTAAATGTCACATTGAAAAGAAAACCTATTTCAACGAGTCGACTGGATTCGAAAAATCTACATTATCCCTGATCAGCATCGCTTCGATTAAGAAAATAGGTAAGGAGAACAGTCTGTTAGAGAATTAATTTTGATACGTATGAGGCTCAAAAAAGGAGCGGGAGATGGCAAATAAAAAAGTTACCGGCAAGAAAGCTGCAAGCCGTGCATCAAAAACCATGACCAGCAAATCTACTGCAGCAAAATCAAAATCTGCTGCTGGCAGTGCTCTGTCCCAACGATCGGCACCGAAGAAACAAACATCAATAAAAGCTGCCACCGCAGCGTCAAAGACCCTGCGTGACGGCAGAGCCAGCAAAGCGTCAAAATCGGCAGCAGGTAGCGCTCTTGCACAGAAGACTGGAAAAAAGAAATAGTCAAAAACAACCAGTTGCCCACCGAAAATCAGCTGACCTGCTAATCCCCCTCCTGCGATGATGCTGGTTTTCGGTTGGGCTTTGAGACAACAATAAGTACCACATAAAACTAAAGATTGCATTGAAATGTTACGATACGTATAATGTAAATCTTTTTGTGTGGTATAATCCACAAAGAGAATGAAATGGATCCAAAAGAGGCATTGCTTGAGTTTATTGGTGCATGTAGAAACAATGCGCCGGTTGAACCTACTAGAAAAGCAAAAACAGGCGCAGTTTATTTTAACAGAGCGTAGCGAAAATCTCGGGGGCTTGCCCCCGTGCTGGATAGTGTAGACTGGGCTTGTCCCAGTCTGTATCATCCAGTGCATGGAATTTC
>JASFYS010000153.1:0-10775 GCA_045047095.1 Desulfuromusa sp.
TTCTGGCGCTTGCTGAAGCTGGAAATACTGTTCAGCGCCTTGACTGATGCCATTTCCAAGCTATCCACAATCTGACCTGTGGTTGAAGTCAGCTTGGCATGTATCAGTAACAGTGGAATCGCAACCATTAATCCGAATGCCGTCGTATTCATCGCGACCGAGATACTGGCAGAAAGAAGGTCGGCCTTCTCTGCCGGATTTGCATTAGCGACTGCAGTAAAGGCCTCGATCAATCCCATAATTGTGCCAAGAAGTCCCAACAAGGTAGCAATATTCGAAAGCAAACCTATGTAGGGAGTCCGTTTTTCCAATTGCGGGATGATCTCCATCATGCTCTCTTCCATAGCAATCTCGATATCCTCTCGGCGTCTGACGGCGCCCTGTCGCGCCAAGCCCATCGACAACATCTGCGCAATCGTTGACTTGTCCTTGTCAACAATTTTTCGCGCGTTATCAAACTCACCTTTCACCAGTATGGGTTGAACCCGAACCCACATTTTACGATTTTCATTGCGGGTTCGGCTCAACTGGATCCAGCGCTCGACAGCGATGGCCATACCAACTGCAAGCACCAGCAGAATCGGGTACATAAACGTGCCACCCTTTTGAAAAAAGCCAACCATTGAATAGATACTTTCCATTAGTTTTTCCTCCCAGATTTGTTCGCATTGCTGACTTCGTAGAAGTCTAGCTGTCTTTTAAAAACGTCTCGATCTATAGGAACAGCGTCCTTGTTCAACATCATACCCAGACTGGTCTCTACTCCGATTTCGGAGCTTTTCCAGGGAACGATATAAAGAGATTTTGGAGCCTCATCATTACCAACGATGGACATTCCCGAAAGTGCTTTGGTTTGTTGTGTCCCTGGCTCTTTTGACTTCTGCTCAATGGCGGCTGCCATAACGGCTGGAATCAAAATCAGACCCAAACCCAAACAGAATATACCTATCAGCTTCATATCATTGCCTCGCTATACTTCAGCTAGCGCCCAAGTCGCATACGCAGTTCTGTAATCCACAATTTAACCTGCTCATTCTCTGAACTGCCTGCGCTGTAAACCTCATATTGTGTGAGTGCACATTCCTGGTCGTTCAAATAAAGATCACAAAGAATCCCAAGATTTCTTCGTACTGGAAGATAATCTGGAAACTTCGTGACTGACTGTTCATAAATATTTCTTGCCTCAGCAAAACGGCCATCCTTACGCAGCAGTAAACCATATTCATTACTTGCCACCGGGTGAGCAGGAACTAGACTTAGCGCAGTTTTTAAATGTTCTTCTGCCGGTTCCAGTTTCCCTATATTTCTGTAGGCTATTGCCAGGTTTATGTAAGGAGCGGTGACCCCCGGTGAAAGCACAACAATCTTTTCTAATATCTCAATTGCTGGTTCAAAATCGTTACTTTTCAATAGGGTAACCGCTTGTTCATAATCATGACGTGCATCCCCATCCAGATGCGAAACTTCTGTAAGAACAAACCCCCTCCGACCATCTTCAAACCGAGTCACTGTTGGTTCTTCAGAGATGGGTGCCGTTTCGACCACCGGTTTTGACGCAACATTGACACCAGCTGCACAGCCCGAAAGCAATACCAGCGCTAGCAGCAACAAGAAACTCAGATTCTTTTCAACTCGAATTTTCAACTGATTCCCTCCCTATTCTGTCGCAATAGCTGGGTTCTTCATATTATTGTCCGGGCTAAGATCAACTTCTTCATCTGGGTTCTGTTCTACAGCGTCAGGAACAGCCACTGGGTTTAATAATTCGTACCTATAGGATTCAAGTGAAATGATGATTTCACTTTCTTCTTCAGATTTTGCATATCTGGCGGGGAGAAATTTAGCCAATTGCTGCAAACTTTTTTCTATCCACTTATTGTAAACTCCGAGGGAAAGGAGTTCGAGATTGCTTTGATGCACCTCGATTGCCCGCTCTTCAAATGGATAAGCCTGCTCCTCTATAGCCAGCTCATACTCTTCTAATTCGAGGGGGCTTAAACCTTCAGGTCGTTCAGATTCCAGCAGGGCGACACTGAAGTGAGCATAAATTTCAGCCAGATAAAATGTTGCAGCAGCAGTAACTTCAGCGATGTTGTATTCAAGCAGCTGACCAAATTCCCGTGTTGCCACTTTCATCAAAGTTTGCTTCTTCTGTAAATTGGTCTTGAAGGGTTTAACCAATTCAACCGCCACAAACTGTTCATAGCTCAACTCAGCCAGAACCAGAGCTGCTTTTGCTGCCAGAAAACGGGTTCTATCCGTCCTGTCACTTCCAGCAGAAGCGTCAATCACAATGATTTGTCTAAGTTCTTCCAGATACTCTTCCTGCCTCTGTTGTTTTTTAAGAATTTCAGTAATTTTATTGCGTGTTTCTACATTGATGCCGATCGGTTGCGGGAAATAACTGACATAACGACGATAAACATCCAGAGTTCGATCAATATCCCCCGCCTCTTCATACAGCTCTGCTGCAATGACCAAGGCTTCCTGTCGTACTTCAGTGTCGTCAGACTCTGTTTCGATCCGTTCAAATTCAGTAGCAGCCAAAGAAGGTTTTCCATCCTCTCGATAGACATAGGCAAGCTTCTTGGTGACCTCAGACTGTAAATCGTCCACCTGGAAATTTTGGCGAAAATTGTTCAAAACAGTTGCTGCCTGTTCCCACTCCTTGAGCATTATCAGCGCAGTTGCAGCATCGTATTCGGCAGTCGGTCTAATTGCTGAGCTTGGTGCCATAACACCGACCCGCAGAAAATGATCAGCAGCGGTTGTATAATCCTCAAGGGTATTCGCAGCTTCCCCCTGTTTGTAGATTGCTGCTGCAAGATTGTCGATCAACCCAACGCGGGCTTCATCATTTTCTGGAAGCAAATCCAACACCACCACATAAGCCGCTTCAGCTTCACTGTAAAATTCAAGTTCATAAGATGCATGCGCTGCAACTAACCAGGCTGAACGCTTAACATTCAGGTCAGCATCAGGGAAATTAATGATTATTTTCTGTGCCGCCGCCAACGCCTGCTCATATTCCTTCAAATCGTAAAGGTCGTCCGCAGCGGCGCCAAGAACAACCGCTGCTTTCTCGTGTTCTGGAAAGGTCTCAGCAAACAGTAACGAGCTGCGAACCACCTCTTCCTTGGCTGGAATCTTGTCCTCTGCTGCAACCTGATCAAGCTGCTGCCGGTAAGCATACACAGCTGCATAACCAGCTTTAGAGGACTGCGTATGTGGAGTGTAACTGTAAGCAGTTTTTTCATATTCGACAGCAGCTTCGGCAAAAGAATGATTTTCCAGCAATAGATCAGCCAGTTGATAATTGATGACCGGGCTCTCTTCTTCTTTTGGGAATGAGACCAGGAACTCACGATACCAGTGCAGAGCCTCCACTAGATTCGTCGATTTTTCCTTGTTCCTTTTCGGATTCTGATAAAGCGCATGATAATGGTTCGCCAGGTCTGTCAGATTGATCTTCAGGGCAGAAATAACATCTGGTCGGTCCTCAGGAACAAAATGCTGCCAGTATTCAGCCATCAAACCATAATTTGTGGCAAAAGCTTTTTTTGCTTCAATAACAAGACTAGGAAATCCACCAGCAATATTAATTTCAATAACCCGCATATGGAATAATGGCGCTTTTTTATGGAACTGATTTCGATCAATAAAAGCATTATAAACAGCAACGGCATCGCTATAACGACGCTTAGTATAAAAATATTCACCCAGATTTTGGTAGACGTTGTCTTCGTAGGAACGCTGGCCGTAAGTCGAGAAGTAATCGACCACTGAATCTGCGCCACCAAGATAGGAAAAACTCAGACTGATGACTCTGAAAGTATCTTCTACACGCTTGTGTTCTGACTCATCTTCGATTTTATCGAAGTCGTAACCAACTGACATTTTGTAATCGAGCAAAGCAATGAATTTATGCAACGCATCCTCGTAGAGCTCTTGTTTATAAAATGTCCAGCCCAATTTATAGAGTGCCAGCGGATAGAAAGATGAACCGACACCCAAGTGAACAATACTTGTATAAGCATCTTCAGCGTCCATATATTTACGGTGGGTAAAAAAGTATTCGGCTCGCCGGAACTGGACTTCGTCAATATATCGGGATTGTGGATACTGTCGCACCAACTGCTCCATAATCACCATCGCTTCTTCAATTCGGCCAAGTTCCTCGTAAGCACGGGACATCTGGTACAGCACCTGGTCATTGCGCTGGTAAAGTGGATACTCATCGAGCAATTTCTGATAGAGAGCGATCGCTTCAAGCGGTCCAGCTTTTTCCAGATCATCAATGGCAGGATCCGCTTCGGAATCAGTTGTTGTCGTTACTGGTATCGGCTGGTTTAAAGTCGTCCGCCGTTCAAAATCGGTTTCGGACTCAACCTCTGCTGCACCCGTTGATGGTTGTGTTTCCGCTAATGCGACATCTGGACGCGCTGCAGGTTCGGGAGCGGTTAAACTCAAAGTTTCACCTGTTTCTGATTTGCCCTCACCTACAAAGCCATATTCTTTCTCAACCTTCAGATCTGCCAACCTGCGAATTGCCTCAGGTGACATGGCCGAGTCAGGTGTTTCTGCCAGGAAATGTTGGTAGCTCGCCATCGCCTTGTCGAGACCGCCAACAATTTCCTCTCCCTTAATCTCAATCTGACGGCTGCGCAATTCGGCTATTGTTCCCCGGTTATCTATCGAAGAACAGGCTGTAAAAAAAAGTGGAAGGGCTAAAAAGAAGAACTGTATTATTTTCATTCAACCCCCCTCTTTTTGTCTTGATCTCGCGTGGCACGATCATAACTATCGGCCATGGCAAAGCGTGCCTTGACCTGAAATTCTTCAAGTCGTTCACGTCTTTGAGTCAATTCATTGATCGCCATAGCTTCAAGCTGATGTCCTTGACGCGCCATCAGTTGAATGACCTGTCTCATACTTTCAGCAACACTGCTACGTTGACGACGGATTGTCTTGTCATATCCCTGGAAACTTTGCGTAGCCGCCTGGCGAATTCGGACAAATGAGTCATATTGTTGTTGCAGATGCGTGATGTCTGCATTTAGAGCTTGTAAGTTTTTGTGGACCACCGTCAGACGACGATCATAATCGGTCTTAATATTCCAATCCAAGACGCCACGTAACCGCTTGATTCGAACTCCTGTAGTCTCTGGAATCGTAGTATTGTTGGTGTTGAGCAACCCTTCCAAATGATCAATTTGTTGACTGGATATCCGCTCTTCCATTGTCGCCAGGTAATCGGGTCGTGGCGCAACCAGCATTGCCTGCAGACGTCGTTCAATTCGATCTCGTTGTTCTAGACGTAAGCGCATCTGTAAATCGAGCAGCCGAAACCGGTTGTCAATTTCAGGCAGTAATGGTTGATAATAGGTTCGACGGATTTCTATCATTTCAGCGTAAGCATCAAGATCCTCTGTCCAACGCTCAAGCTTCCTACGCAACTGCTCCAGATCGAGATAGTTTTTTAGTGATTCCTGGAAATCATGTGCTGCCATGAGATCGAGCAGGTAGTAAGTTTCTGGGGTCTCCGGTAGTTCACGTAATTTAACCACCCAATTTGCGTCCTGTTTAAGCTCTTCCCTCACCAGAGCATGGAGAAACTTTCCTTCGCGGATAGTTTTGATTGAGGTGCTGAGCTTATCGACTTCCTCACCAAATAACCGTAGTGCCTTGCCGTACAACAGTGCCGCCTTACTGTACACATCCAATTTGCCGTATGCATAAGGCACCGCCAACAGGGCTTCCTGGACGGCAGAGTTGGTCACTTCTCGTTCTGCCAAAAGAGTCCAAGGAACCAGAGCGCGTTCAAACTGTTTCTGCGAGGCATCTGCCCAACCCGAACCCAGCAGCGACTGATTTGAAAACGGGCCGTCAAGACGCACTCGATCTAGAACCTGTTTAGCTGCTTCAAAATTTTCCTCGCCCAACAATTTATCACCCAACACAAGATTTGATCGATCCTTTATCGCTAAAGCAAGAGGATTTTTGGTCTCAGTCAGACCAGTAATGTCGAGATAGTATCGGCCTTTCTGCTCTTGCCCATCCCACAGCAGAGCAATTCCGAGGTTGTAGCTAGAAAATCCCTGCAGAGCTTCGACGTCCTGCAACTCGGTCAAAATCTCTGTTGCTTCGCTAAAGCGACCGATTGCCATCAAGACCTGCGAACGCAGGAAAGCCAGATCATCTTGGATAGATTTGGGAACCTCACCACTGATCCGCTCCAGGACATGCAGAGCATTAACCGGTTGATCCTTACGAAAGTAGATTCGTGCCAGCCGGAATATCGCTTCATTGCGCACTGGCTCTTCAACCTGACCATTGATAACCGCCGAAATAGCCCGACCAGCACGCTGATGCATCCGGTAAGCCAGTTCAAAATCTCCAACAGCAAACTCAGCCAACCCAATATGTGGGTAAAGACTGTCAAGTTCTGGCTGATCGAGTCCATGGTGCTGTATCAGTTCTGTGTCGAGCCGGGTAATGGCATCGAACCACTCGTCCTGAAAAGCGTAGTAGAGGGCCTCACCAAAATAGAGATCCTGCAGCTCTTTGGGCGCAGTTGTACTAACGGCCATCGCAGAAGACGCCAGCAAACATAAGCTTATAAGAAAAATGACCAGCCGGTGCATGAGCTACCTGTTTTTAAAGGTTATCCCCTGGTGATCCAGGGTGATTTCAACAATATTTGGACCTACATCCTTTTTTACTTTGAAGCTCTCCGAACGCTCGAAAGCATTTCCACCCTTGGTCAGACCACTAAAACTCACCTGCATTGAATGCTCACCGGTTTGTATGTTTCCGGTGTAGATCCGCTGAACGCCACCCATCTTTAATGCTTCAAGTTCCTTGAAGGTGTAGAGGTGGTGTGTAACCGCAGCTCCATCCAGCAGAATTTCAACAGAGTCAAGTCTGAACTTTTCACCTTTGTTCATGGACAAGAACATCGAAATTTGAGTATGGGATGGATAGAGCAACTTCTCTTCCAACAGGTTTAGTTCTGCAGCAATGGCAATGACATCACTCTTGATCTCCTGAACCTGTTCATCAAGCCCTTTGATCTGGGCTCTGGTAACTTCCTGCCCATAAACGCTACAACTCCAGCCGCCAATTAAAATCCCGATAATCATGATTTTTAAAATATTGCTCATGTCTGTAACCTTCCATTCGATTTCTGTCTGGAAACCGCCCTTTTTCACAATCTCTGCGTCAATCTGCTCATTTGTTTGTGCGGCGTAAAGTACTACGCCTCCGCTCAAATGCTTGATTTCCTTGACCTTGCAAAAAAATGCTGGTTTCCAAATCAGAAACCTATATTTCCCCATCCAGAGGCTCCAGATGGACACTGTGTATATTTGAATCCGTCATTCCTGTTACAACTTCCCAATCAGATTGATGAACAACCCCTGGTGCCGGTAATCCATCTGGGTCAGATCATCAGAAAAATCGCTGAAATTATAACCAACACCAACTTTGATGTGATTCCCAAAATGGCGATACAATGTCAGCAACGCCCCGCTTTTACTATCCTGGGCATCAGGCAAGTCCAGCATACGAGCTTCAACCAGGGCATCCCAACGGTGCAGAAAATGCCAGTCTGCACGTAACACATAGAGATGAGCCCGGCTGTCAAAGAACTCCGGATCTTCCCGATCCTGTGCCACCTGACCAAAGCGATAAGCATATTTACCACCCAGAGTCCAACGGGGTGTCAGGTCATACATAATGTCCACTGCACCAATGTGACTGCGTTGGATAAAACTGGTATCGCTTCCCGATTCATTATCAGCGGCGGGAAGATTATAAAAATAGGTGTATTTAAGCAGGACATTCAAGCGGTCAAAATTGACTGGTCGGTATGCGTAGCCCAGAACCGCTTCGGTATAATCACCAGCGTAGGAATCTCCCAGCGAACTTTCACTCTCAGAATAGTTGAACTTACCGAGGACTCTCCAGTCAGGGTTCAACTGATACTTGAAGCTGTTTTTAAATAACCAGGTGATCCGTTTGACATTGCTGGTATCGACTTGTTCGGTATTGTCAACCCGGTATTCCAGCCCGCTGGCCAGTGTCAACCGGTCGAAACCATAACCAACACTGATTCCTGCAGCTGTCCGTTCCAGTTCTGCTGCAGTCTCCGGGTTTTTGAGGGTTCCTAAATCGAGGTTTACACTGAAATTAAGCCGGTCGGTGGGGGTCAGATCCACACCGGCAGAATGAACCAGCCCGGTAGGGACATCCCCATGGGTATACTGCTCTTCGAAATAGACGCTGGTAGTGTCGGAGTAACGACTGCGAAATCCGGAGGTCATATTTCCTTTACGTGACAGCAGTCCGTTATCGGATCGCTCGTTTTCCATGGTGTAATTGGTATAGAGCGTCGTTCGGTCACTGTATAAAAACTCGCTGCCAAGGCTGGCTCCGGTGCCGAGGTCCCCTTCTGAAATTTCACCGAGCAGATTGAACCGATCGGTCAACCGCCAGCTGCCACCAACACCGATCCGGCCGTTATCATCGCGATCACCTGATATCTGGATCGTCTCTTGAACAAAGCCATAGCTGTTCCAACGCTTACGAGAATCATAACTGACCCGAACCACACCGTCAGTTCGATCTCCGGTTTCCTGAGTCAGGGAAATAGTCTCTGAATTATCCTGACGGCTATCGGTACGAACCCCCGAACTTAAGGTCCAGTTGTCACTGATAAGGTAATCAATATTTACCTCGCCCGAGTCGGTCTCTAACCCCTCAGCTTGAACTTGCTTGTCCAGCTTTAATCGTCCCAGCCAACGCTCGGAAAATGGGATTTCTGCCGTTCCACCATACTGGGTTATCGCTTTGTCCGTAGTCAGTCCGGGGGCGGCATAACCAGCTTCAATATCCTGCAGGTAGAAAGTGACCCGCCCACGCCAGTGTTTAATCAGGTCACTGAAGGCGACGCTGCCATCAATACGGTAAGCAGTTGCTGCAACTTCGCTATCGGCAACCGTATTTGCTGCCACAAATTCATAACCACCATCGGTAGAGGTTGTTGTCGCTACGCCCGGCCCCCGGGTCCGGCCAACTTCTAGTTTGAGCCATGATGATGCCGATTGGCGCAGAGTGAGTTCCACCCCTCCTACACTGTTTTCAATGTCTGCTTCATCCTCCCAGCTTGCAGTCAGACCCACCTTGATATGGTCATTCATCCAGTAATGAAGTCTGCCGCCAGTCACCAGAGTATCGGGATTATCAAAACCGGGAGTGTGCTCATAACGGACTACAAGAAAGACCGGGTGACCACCAATGGAGTCAGAATTCACCAGCAAATCATCCGCTGCTGTTGTTGACAGGATTTCTGTCAACAGAATACGACCTTGAAGATAGTCAATATCGTAATCAAGTTCCGGAACCAGATTCTTGACTCCCAGAACCAGTCCTGAATCCTTGTCACGCACTTCGATGCGAAGGCTTTCTGACCCTTCCAGAATATCGCGCTGATGGAGGTAAAAAAGTGAGCCACCGGTGCCGCGGAACTCATCCCGCGCAGCTACGGTTCCCGGATCTGCACCAAAACTATCAACCAGCAGGCGCTGTTCCCCAAAACTGGTGGTATCCAGAGACTGGTAATGGATGTTGGCGCCATACAGATTGCGGTCGACGAGTGCCAGATCATTATCCTTGTAGCCAACTTTGAAATTTCCCCAGAGACCGTAAGTCTCATCCTTTTTCATTTTGAGGTAGAATTTGCCTCTGGTCGGAGCATTTTCGACCACTGTGCTATCGTCACCGAAGGTTGGATAGTGGCGATCCGGATCCATTCTTCGGAATTGTGCAGCGTTCGACTTGTCGAGGAAATTGGAAAAAATCTCATCCAGTGGCCCTTCTCGGGTATCAGCACTCGCTGTCAGTGACCAGCCATTGTTGAATTTGCCGTGGGAATAAAATGCCAGCCGGCCATTGATGTTCAGATCTTTACTGTATTGTGGATTATCTGGTGCAAGCAAACTGGCTGGCCCGTTGGTCTGATTTGCAGACAGGGTCATATCGGCGATCCCTACAGTAAACCAATCAGTTCGATTCAATTCCAGATCGCGCAAAAACAGTTCGCCATTACCAGCCTGATCCAGAACGGCAACCTCAACGGTATGCAATCCGTCTGGCAAGATCTCTTCAGCAACAAAGTTTCCATCTTTATCGACAGGGACAGAATATCCGGCCAGCCATACGCCATGACCTTCCGGGATCCCGTGACCACGAGCCTGGATCATCCCGCCATGAAGAGGTATGTTCTGGCTGGCAATGCGACTTTCACCGTACCCGGCCAGCAATTCTATTTGCCGATTTGCGAAAACCACAACCGGATCAATCTGATCAACCACCCACAAGGTTTGCGGCAGAGTTTCATCATAACGACCGGTGTCGGCATAAACACGAACCAGATACTTCAAGGTCATCACTGGTGCCGAATAAGTCTCAAAGTCAGGCTGCCAATACCCTCGCCCGCTGGTATCCATCTCGACAACCGCCAGAGGGATATCCCGAACCGATTGTTTTTCAGTAAATATTCGAACTTCCGCTTGTTTTATAAAACTTCGGTAGTTGGTGTAGAGCTGGAAGTCGACCCGGTCTTCCACAAAATCAGTCTCTGCAACATCCTGATAACGGATAGAACGTGGCCAGGCGGTCACATTCAGGCGTGGTTCCAGATCAAGATTATCGTGCTTGAACTGTATCCGGGTTTTATCCAGCGCAACATCAATACAGCGTTGCACATCAGGAAC
>JASFYS010000154.1:0-10834 GCA_045047095.1 Desulfuromusa sp.
AATCTCTTTCTTACTTTCTTTCTACCTTTTTTTTTGCGACCCAAAATACCAAAAAACCTTTCAGCACCCTGAGCAACGGTGCGCAGTTATACGCAATCAGATTCCACCCGTCAACAACTTTTTTACTTATTTTTCGTTTTTTTTATCTCTATTTCATAACTGGCTGATATAGCGCCACATTTCGTTCACATAGAATGAATTGAGCAGTCGTTGAATAAAGTTACACCGCCTCAATAATAGTGTAATTTTTTTTGCCCTTCTGCACGAGGATATATGAGCCATTGATCAGATCTGCGGCCGTCACCAGGTATTCCTGATCGGTCAACTTGGCCTTGTTCAAACTGAGCCCGTTTCCTTTTATCGTGCGACGCAGTTCACCTTTAGACGGAAAGGCCGCCGTTTCCGTAGTGAGCAACTCTATAACCGACACCCCGGTATCGAGCTTGATACGGTCGATCTTATAGGTCGGTACACCTTCAAATACCGCTAGAAAAGTCTCTTTATCCAGGCTTCCCAAGCTCTCAGTCGTGGCTTTGCCAAAAAGAATCTGTGATGCTTCCACAGCCTTGTTATACTCGTCTTCACTATGAACCATACAGGTGACCTCTCTAGCCAGGCGCTTCTGCAACGGTCTCAGATGGGGTGCCACTTTCTGCTCCCCGACCAGAGCTACGATCTCCTCCTGACTTAAAAGCGTGAAGATTTTGATATACTTCTCAGCATCGGCATCAGAAACATTGAGCCAGAATTGGTAGAATTTGTACGGTGTCGTCAGCTTCGGGTCGAGCCAGACATTACCGCTTTCTGTTTTGCCAAATTTCCCGCCATCCGCTTTGGTAATAAGTGGACAGGTCAGAGCAAAGGCTTCACCGCCTTCCTTACGACGGATAAGCTCCGTCCCGGTCGTGATGTTCCCCCATTGATCCGAGCCGCCCATTTGTAACCTGCAATTTTTCTCACGATACAGGTGTAAAAAATCGGCACCCTGTACTAACTGATAGGTAAATTCAGTAAAGGACAACCCGGTCTTACCTTCATCACCTAAACGTTTTTTGACGCTATCCTTGGCCATCATGTAATTGACCGTAATATGCTTGCCGATGTCGCGGATAAACTCCAGAAAGCTGAAGTTTTTCATCCAGTCATAATTATTGACTAACTCAGCGGCATTGCCGGAAGCCAAATCAAAATCGAGAAACTTCGCCAACTGTTTTTTCAAACATGCCTCGTTATGACGGAGGGTCTGCTCATCAAGCAGATTGCGTTCCGCCGACTTCCCCGATGGATCGCCGATCATCCCGGTCGCACCACCGATAAGCACTATCGGTTTATGACCAGCAATCTGGAAGTGCTTGAGCATCATCACGCTGACTAAATGGCCGATATGCAGTGAATCAGCAGTCGGATCGATCCCAACGTAGGCCGAGGTCATTTCTTTCAGAAGCTGTTCTTCCATCCCGGGCGTGATGTCATGGATCATGCCACGCCAGGTTAATTCTTCGATAAAATTCATTTTCAATACTTATCTATTCAGTGTTTTTGGTTATCTCTGTTCCCTGCTTTCACCTGCACCCAAGGAAACACCTCAATGGTTCTCCCCATATGACTCGCTTGACCTCACGATCCCTGCTGAATACGCTCAATCACTTCACAGCGACCCGTTTTTTCGTTAATTGTCAACAACACCCCACAAAGGAGCGGATCCTTCTTGGCAACTTCCAGCCTGACCGGTAATTGAGTCAGGAAACGATCCATAGCACTTTCTTTCTGGTTCCCAATAATAGCATCTTGACTTCCAGTCATGCCAGCATCGGTTAAATACCCCGTTCCCTCAGGCAAAATGCGTTCATCTGCAGTCTGTACATGGGTATGAGTTCCCACAACAGCCGAGACCCGCCCATCCAGATAAAATCCAAGCGCCTGTTTCTCACTGGTCGCTTCAGCATGAAAGTCAACAAAGATGATGGGGGTGACATGTCTTAATTCTGCCACCAAAGAATCGGCTGCACGAAAAGGGCAATCCAGATTCTTCATAAACACCCGCCCTTCAAGATTCAACACACCAACCTTGATCCCAGCAGCAGTTTCGTAGATACCGCTGCCATGGCCAGGAAGTCCAGGGGGATAATTTGCTGGGCGTAACAATCGGGACTCTTTCTCCAACACCGGCATGATCTCTTTTTTATCCCAAATGTGGTTTCCTGATGTCACCACATCAACACCGGAGTCAAATAGTTCACGCAGCACCGATGCAGTCAAACCATAACCAGCAGCAGCGTTTTCTCCATTAGCGACAACCAGATCAACAAAGTGCCTATCAATTAACCGATCGAGATGATCAACCAATGTCTTTCTTCCCGCTCGGCCAACAACATCACCAATAAATAACAACTTCACAAAATACTCCTCATATAGAATCAGGACTCGAACCACAATTCTCCAATCTGGAAGAAGTGGTGTGAGTCCTGATTTATTTTTTTTCTAAGCCCGCGGTTACTTGGCGTATTCGACAGCCCGGGTTTCGCGAATGACATTGACCCGAATCTGACCGGGATAAGTCATTTCCTGCTCAATTTTAGCAGCAATATCTTTTGCCAGTACGTGCGAATAATCATCCGAGACCTGATCGCTTGATACCATCACCCGAATTTCACGACCCGCCTGAATAGCAAAACAACCGGTAACACCCTCAAAAGAGGTTCCGATCTGCTCCAGCTCACGTAACCGTTTGACATAAGTTTCAAGAGTTTCTCGACGCGCCCCCGGACGTGCACCTGAAAGGGCATCAGCAGCCTGGGTTAATATGGCCAGAACTGTCTCCGGCTTTTCATCTTCATGGTGTGCAGCAATCGCATGAACAATCTCTGGGGACTCACCATATTTACGCGCCAAATCGCCACCATTGACCGCATGCGAGCCCTCCATTTCGTGGCTAACAGCCTTGCCTATATCATGGAGCAACCCAGCACGCTTGGCCTGTTTAACATTAATCCCCAGCTCAGAAGCCATCATACCACAAAGGAAAGCGACCTCTATCGAGTGAACCAACACATTCTGCCCATAAGAGGTTCGATACTTGAGCATCCCAAGCAACTTGATGATTTCCGGATGAATACCATGGACTCCAACATCAAAGGTAGCCTGCTCACCAGCTTGACGTATTTCTTCATCGACTTCCTCTTGCGCTTTCTCGACCAACTCTTCAATCCGCGCCGGATGAATTCGACCATCAGCAATAAGTCTTTCCAAAGAAATCCGCGCAACCTCTCGCCGAACAGGGTTAAACCCCGAAATCACAACAGCTTCCGGAGTATCATCAATAATCAAATCAATTCCGGTAGCCGCTTCAATAGCGCGAATGTTTCGCCCCTCGCGGCCGATAATGCGTCCCTTCATCTCATCTGAGGGGAGAGGAACAACACTGACGGTTTTTTCTGCAACAAAATCTCCGGCGTAACGCTGAATCGCCAACGCCATAATTTTTTGGGCTTTCTTATCAGCGACCTCATGCGCCTCTTCCTCAATCTTCTTAATCCCCTTAGCAGCGTCATGGCGCGCCTCACTCAACATTGAATCAATCAGTTGCTGCTTGGCCTGCTCACCACTTATACCGGAAAGATCTTCCAACTTTTTGCGTTGCGCAGCATAGATCTGATCAATTTCGCTGCTTTTCTTCTGCAACTGCTCGCTCTGCTGACGATAGTTAGTTTCTCGATGGGTTAATTCTTCACCCCTCTTCTCAATATGATCGTGCTTACGCTCAAGATTTTCTTCTTTTTGCTGGAGACGATTTTCCTGAGTCTGAATCTCTCGACGCAGCTCACGAGCCTCCCTTTCCCAGTCGGTCTTTGCCTGAAGAACCACATCTTTAGCTTGGATAGTCGCTTCCTTGCGGAGAGTATCAGCCTCTTTTCCAGCGTCGCTGACCATTTTTTCAGCTTCAGCTCGAGCATTATTGACGGCTGATTCAGATAGCTTTCGCCGCAGAACCATACCAAGGCAAACACCCACGGCCAAAGCAGCCAGAACGAATATAATTGTGAAAATATCAGTCTGCACGTTTAGTATCCTCTCTTTACAGAGTTATAATGAACCCGCCAATTTAATTATGGCAGGGAATGAACCTTGTTTCGGTGGCAATAAAATCCAGAGCCTGATCGTGATCCTCGGTTGGCAACAGGTCAATGAGCTGAATTTCGAAACCCAATCCAACAGACGTTGCCTCCATGAGGCTTCCAGCTAACTGCCGATCATAAAAACCACGGCCATATCCAAGACGGTGCCCTTTCAAATCAAAAGCGACACCAGGAACAACGACCAGATCAAGCTCATCAATCGAATTTTTTTTCTCAGGGGCCGGCTCTGCGACGCCAAAACTTCCAGGCGATAGGTCGGTAGCAGTAAAGACCTCAAAGAACTCAAGCTCATCACCATGAACTCGAGGGTAGTAAATTTTCTTATTCAGCCTTTTGGCTTCTAAAAAAACCTGTTCCGTCGCCACTTCGTTATTTATGGGACTATAGAGAGCCAAGGTTTTTGCACGGACAAAACATCGAGAACTTATCAATTGTTGCTGAATCTGCTGACTCAGATACAAATATGTTGTCAAATCAAGTTGCTTACGAAGATTCAAAAACTGCTTACGGATTGAAGCTTTTCCCATAGTGAATATCCGAAGGGAAACATAGTTACTCAGGATTAAAGGTAAAATTGGGGGGAAGCACAAAAGAAAGGCAAAATAGACATCAATTGCTAATCCAAATATTTGGTGTCACCCGGACAGAACCATTTATATTTCTGAAAACCTGCTCTCTTTCCCCAGAAAACAATCCGAGGGAACATGCCATACAAAAACAGAGATTTCAGAAGGATTACAATTCCCTGTTAAAAACAAGGGGTTAAACACCCGTCAAGAAAGGTGTGTGTCTATATGTTATTTGTGCCGGACCAATTTATCTATAAACCCTGATCACGAGGCTTTTAAAAATACGCCTAGGGGCTGACAATACATTGAAATTATCAACTTTAGCAACCAGAATTATCAGCCATGGCACGCTCTAAAGACTCAACCAGCTGTTGGAGACGTTTGTTCTGTTGCTCCCCACCCTGATTATGTTGATCAAGCAGTTGCAAATATTGACCAGCAAGATTCATTAACGTTAAAACTATCAAATCTTTAGTATCAACAGACCGGCCTGATGCCGTCTCAGCTATTTTTTCTTCTATAAAATCGACAACCCGCTTAATTTGAGCTTCAGACTCCTGGCTGCGTAAATTATATTCTCGCCCCAGAATATTGATTTTAAAATTTGGGTTCAAGACTCCTCCAATTGAACACTATCAAGACGATTGAGAATCCGATCAAGTTCTTCAAGCAAATGGAGTCGCTCTTTTTGCCAGACGACCTTTTCAGCTTGAAGAAGATTGTTCTCAACCTGCAGATGACGATTTTGGTCAAGCATTGTCTCAATTGCACTTTCTAACCGATCTAAAATCTCCATTATCCAATATCCCCACCCAGCTGTTTAAATAGTTGTGGTTTCTGCCTGGCGATCAAATAACACCGAAACAAACATTTCGGCGTCAAAGGGACGCAAGTCATCAAGCTGTTCGCCAATACCAACAAACCGCACCGGAATTTGCAACTCTGCAGCAATAGCAACAACAATCCCCCCTTTAGCGGTTCCATCAAGCTTTGTCAGCGCAATTCCGTCCAACGGAACAGCCTCATTAAACAATTTAGCTTGAGTCAACGCATTCTGACCCGTTGTTGCATCAAGAACCAAAAGCACTTCGTGCGGGGCACCAGGAATTTCCCGGTCAAGAACCCGACGGATTTTCTTCAATTCTTCCATCAAGTTGACTTTCGTATGTAATCGCCCGGCAGTATCAAGCAACAAAATATCAGCTTTTCGAGCCACCGCTGCTTTTGCTGCATCAAAAGCCACAGCACTTGGATCGGCTCCTTCAGCATGGCGGACAACTTCGACATCAGCCCTTTCAGCCCAGATTTCTAATTGCTCTGCTGCTGCGGCACGAAAAGTATCTCCGGCGCCAAGAATAACTTTTTTACCATCCTGAGAAAATTGGTGCGCCAATTTACCAATTGTCGTCGTTTTGCCGACTCCGTTGACGCCAACGACCATGATGACAAATGGTGAGGCGCTGGTAACATCCAACGGTTTACTTTCAAACGTCAGGATCTTCTCTAGCTCTTCCATCAGCAATTGGCGGATCTGTTCAGGGGAAACTAATTCACCCTTTGCCCGACTTGATTCCAGAGATTTTATCAGCTGCTGAGTTGTCGGCATTCCCAAGTCAGCGGTAATCAAAATTTCTTCCAGCTCTTCAATTAAATCTTCATCAATAGCTGTTCGACCGCGCAACAAGTTGTCAACCCGACCCACTAATGACGATTGGGTCTTGGATAAACCAATCTTGAAGCGCTCAAACATCCCCAGCGTTGGCTCTGGTTCTTCCTGAACTTCTGGTGCCGGTTTTTCTTTTATTTCCGATTCTGACTCAGCTTCAAAAGGGGGCTCATCAGGGCGAGAAGTGCCTTCTTCAGCGACTTGCCCCAGATCTTTCTGTGGTTTTCTGGGCCTTCTGAATATTTTCAAAAGAATAAAAACGAGCAACAGGACAATAATCGTGGCGCCGAGATACAAAACCCCAAAGGCCACCAGCGAACGATATTTTTCAGGGACACCAGCAGCAGCCAGCAATGGCGACAAACTGGCAACAAAAGTATTGAGCCATTCCAGCACATCGGCCCAGTTCAACGTTTTAAACCATTCCATAAATTTTTAATCCTTAACTTAACAACTTGAAACCAACAACAGTTTCACTTCTAACCAGCCACCAAGGTGGCTTGGGAGAAAATCAATCTACAAGGGACGGGATCTCATCAATCGAACTCAAATTCATCACGCAATTCTTCGACACAACGACCCATCTTGTAGGCCGCCCGGGCAACAATAGCGTCCACTCCCAGCTGTAAAATCAATAGGTAATCTTCCGTTAACGGCGAGATCATGATTTTATTATGGTCAGTACGGATGACAACTTGATCAAGGTGACCATTGTCAACTCTTATCAATGTATCCCTGAGCTGGGTAAGAATAATACCACTATGTGCGCCAAGAACCTTAATATCATACTCGTTGACCCGCGCAACATGATCAACAGCTTCTCCTTCCCAATCGACAATTATAGCCCCCAAAGCACCGGGAATATCTTCCAGCAGTCGATCCAATAATGATTTAAATGGCATGATAATTCTCTTTAAGAAAATAATTTTATAGGATGACTCTATACCGAATGAGCCACACTGGTTTCTCCCCGCAGTTGAAAATCGTTGATTCGGACAGAGACTAATTTTGAGATTCCCGGTTCCTGCATTGTGACTCCATACATGGTATCCACGATACTCATTGTCCGCTTGCTGTGGGTGATAATAATAAATTGTGACTGTCCTGTCATCTCCTGGACAATCGCAGCAAAACGGTCAATGTTGGCGTCATCCAGGGGGGCATCAACCTCATCAAGAACACAGAACGGTGTTGGCTTAATTAAAAATAGCGAAAAAATCAACGCCACTGCCGTCAGCGCTTTTTCACCCCCTGAAAGAAGATTAACATTTTGCAGACGTTTCCCGGGGGGTTGAGCGATAATATCGACGCCAGTTTCCAGCAGATCATCTTCATCGGTTAAGCGCAATTCAGCCCGTCCCCCGTTAAAAAGTCGCGGGAAGACCTGTTTGAATTTTTCGTTCACCAACGCAAAGGTTTCTTTAAAGCGTCGCCTGGTTGTCCGGTTTATCTGTGTAATTGCTTTTTGCAAATCATCCAATGCTTGATTCAGGTCATCTCGCTGCTGTAAGAGAAAATCATAACGTTCCTCCTGCTCACGATATTCATCAATCGCCATCAAGTTAACTTCACCCAATGATTCAATGTGCCGCAGTAACTGCTTTAACTTTTGCTGCTGACGTTCCAGCTCATCTTCTGTCGCTTCAGGAACCTGGTGCTCCAACAAATCAACTTGGTAGCGTTCAAGAACTCCCTGTCGAACATGCTCAATATCAACCTGTAACTCGTGATGGTTTAATTGTAATTGAGAAACGATTTTACGCAACTCCTCAGCCTCGGCACGGACTCGCCGCAATTGGTCACGTAACTCATCCAATTGTAAGCGCTGCTGTTCATAACGATCGTGAATCGTCTCATTGTCCCGCTGTTGTTCAGTCCGTCGATTTAAGAGCAGATCAAGCTCAACTTGCAAACGCTGATCTTTTTCATGTAACCGTTGGCGAGAATCAAGCCCTTGCTTTTCCCGCTGTTGAAGTTGCAAGCTGCGCTGTTCAATTTCCTGTTGCTGACTTCCGATCCGTTCCAAAATTTGCTGCCGGGCATGCTGTTGCTGTTGCAAAGAGGCGAGCTCCACACGCTGCGAGGTCAACCCCTCGCGAATGGTATCGAGTCCGGTTCGCAACTCCGTTAACTCAGACTGAAGCTGTTTGGAAAGATCTTCTAATTGTTGTTGTCGTTCTTCTGTCTGCCGGCTTCCTGCAGACAACTGTTCTTGTTCCAGCGTCAGAGCCGCCTGTCCTTCATCAAGCTGTTCCAGATCAAAAATCAGCAGAGCCAGGCGTTTATTTAAATACTCATCTTCAGTCTGCAATCCCTGCCGATCTTTAGCCAGTTCCAGCGCTTGTAGCTCCAAACGATGTCCTTCAGAGGTTGCCGTAAGTTGTGCCTCATCCAGTTGCAGCAGATTTTCCTGCAGCTGCTCCAGCTCTCGCTGCCGCACCACAAATTCTTCATTCAGGCGGGCGGTCGCTACTGCGATTTCATCAAGCTGGCGCTGGCGACGCAACAATCCGGTCTCACTAGCACTTGTAGTCCCACCAGTCAACACTCCCTGCCAGTCGAGGCAGAACCCTTGCCGGTCGACCAGCAGTGTCCCGACCGGAAGAGTCGCGGTCAAATGATCAACAACAGCAGCAACAAAAAATACTCCTGAAAAAAGCTGACTGACCAGTTTTTCAGCTCCTTTTTCTGGATTAACCAACCCTTTCAGAGGAACTCCGGCAGGGAAATTGACCTTGGGGATGTGGTTCAAAGACAGGAGTAATGCTGCCCGAGCTTGGTGTGTAACCAGTGACGATAACGTTGCAGTGATATCTGGCAAGTTGTCCGCAGGAACAGCTTGAAGTCGAGCTCCTAGCACCATTTCTACAGCAACTTCATACTCAGCAGAGACCTTCAATAAATCAGCAAAGATCTGTTGCTTACCAGAGTTCTCATGCAGAAGAAGTCGGGTACCATCACCGTAGCCCTCAAAATTACGTTGGAGAGCCTCTAAAGACTCCTTGTCCGAAAGTTTTCTTCCCAGCTGCTGCCGCAATTCATCCAGGGCTGATTCCTTTTTATTGAATAACTCTTTCTGTTGTACCAGCTGATCATTCAAATCCTCAGATCGTTCTTTTAAACTCTGTTGCCGGGAGTGCACCTGTTCCAGTTCTTCAATGAGTTGTTCCCGGCGATGCTGTAATTCTGTCTGTTGTTCCTGGATTTTATTTGCATCGTTATGCGCCTGCTGCCGGCGTTCTGCCTCTGCTGTAAGCCGTCGATCGATTTCATCGCGGCGATTTGCCAAGCGACTGGTCTGCGCAAATAAATCCATCAATTCACTGCGGCATTCCTCAAACTGAAGGTTCAGTTGCTGTTCCTGGGTCAAGCTCTCCTGAAGACCGGCTTCACGGCTTGCAACTTCGCGCTGTAAAGTTTCCAGGTTTATTGCTGAAGTTTTATCCTGCTGTTGCAACAGCTGGTGCTCGTTTACCAGTTCGGCCAAGCGTCCGGTATGATCATGCAGTTCCGCCTGGATCTCTTTCTCTTGAGTGGACAGATGTTCCTGCTGGCGAGCCACCAATACCCGTTCGTTTTCAACTCGCTGCACCTCAGAGCTTAATTGGTAGACCTTTTCCTGAGCCTGATGATGTTCGGCCTCCACTGCGGACAACTCAAGTTGTTGTTTTTCCAGTTGGAGATCGCCTTCTTCCAGCCTGGCATCAAGTCGCGCAAGAATAGTCGCTTGTTCCTTCTCCCGCTGTGAAATCAATTCAATTTCACCATTCAGTTTTTGGAAACGATTGCCAGCCAAACTCAGTTCAACCTGCTTAACTTCACTCCGATAGTTGCGAAATCTTTCAGCTTTCTGAGCCTGACGCTTAAGGCTGCCGATCTGCCGCCTCACTTCGGTGATGATATCTCCCAGACGCACCAGATTCTGTTTGGTTGCGTCCATTTTTCGCAAGGCTGTTTTCTTGCGTGACTTGAATTTTGTCACCCCGGCAGCCTCTTCAATCAAAGCGCGCCGTTCTTCCGGCTTGGCACTAACCAGCATCCCGACCTTACCTTGTTCAATAATTGAATAAGCACGGGCGCCAACCCCGGTATCCATAAATAATTCGGTAATATCAAGTAAACGACAGGGGGTTTTGTTAATCAGATACTCACTCTCACCGCTGCGGTAGAGCCGTCGAGTCACCATAATTTCAGCAACGTCTTTGTAGATTGCCGGGCACAGGCCAGCCCTGTTATCGAAGGTAATCGACACCTGTGCCACCCCGTGAGGTTTACGGGTTTCACTGCCGCCAAAGATCACATCCTCCATCATTCGTCCGCGCAGATGACGGGCGTTTTGCTCCCCCATCGCCCAACGGATGGCGTCCACAATGTTGCTTTTACCACAGCCATTTGGACCAACAACGCCTGTAATTCCCGGCTCAAAGTCAAGAGAGACTTTGTCGACAAAGGATTTAAAACCT
>JASFYS010000155.1:0-7304 GCA_045047095.1 Desulfuromusa sp.
TGTTCCAGACTCATCCCCCCTTCACTCAACTTGAGAGTTTCGCTAACGTCCAGTTGCTCTGCCGGTTGACTCGTTTTCTCTGTTGTTGTCTCCGGCCACATGGGGGGTTCATCAATCAAACAATAGTCGAGTTCGATCTCTCCCTGGCGGGCTTGCCTCCATTCCTCTTCACTCAACATTGCCGCTGCGGTTGGAAAGAGGATTTTTTCCTCTTTGTAGATCATGTCTGCAACACTGTCGATTGCCGTACTGATCTGTTCAGCGCAGGCTGAAAAATCGAGGTTGGGGTCATCACAGGCACTGCGGGCCTGCTTGAGAAATTGACGGGTGTTATCATGCAGCGTCCACATGATGGTTGACGGTTTGTCAAAGCCCTTTTGTTCCAGATGGGGGAATAGCTGGTTCTCCTTGCGCACATAATGGTTATTGGCCTGGCTCAGGTTTTCCAGATAGTCTCCCCAGTAGCTCGCCCTGGATTTCTGACCGGCAGTATTTTTAATCAGCAGTCGCAGAGCAGCAATCAGTTTCTCCAGTGCCCGATTTTCTAACAGATAGGTGTGAATCGGATGCCCAACCGGAAAGTGGTCGAGGTCGCCGCCGCTATCGAGGGATTTTTTGAACAGTTGAATCAGATTTTCAATCTGGTTTTCAAATTGCGTGTCGCTGATGCCCCGTTCCGAAATTAACTGTTCCACGTAGGCAAATTCAGGGGCACTGATCGGGAAGATCACCTGACTGCGTTGCTTGAGGTCTGCCAATTCAGCACCATTGAAAAAGTCGACCACGATATCGGCAAGGATCTCCGCCCGTTTTGCATCAACCTGAATATGTTCAGCCATGGTACCAGCCTTGCCACCAGCTTTTTCTTCCGGGCGGTAGAGATAAACATGGTATTCGTCGGCTGAAATTGTTTCTGTCTGGTGGATAAATCCCCGCTGTTTCAATAATTGATAAAGGGGAACTGGTTCAAATTCTTTGATCAAATGGAGACCTTCACCCGCCTTCATCTGATCCAGCATCTCCAGAAGTTTTGGTATGAAATCCATCGATTCTCCACGCAGATCGACAGTTTTAAATTCTTCTTTCTTCTCCAATAAATTTTGCATCGTAAATATTCCTTTTCAGGGTGAGTATTTGGGTTATGTTTATGTCCTTTAAACAGCAACCCGCAGGAGGATGTTCCCTACGGGTTGCTGCAACGAAAGCTTGCCCCCGCAGCTAACGGTCTGCAATTTCTCTTTTAAAAATTGTAGCGAATCCCGGCAAAGAAATACGATCCGACACTCGAGCCGAGCAGGGTGTCAACCTCCTCGTCAAAAATGTTGTTTGCACTGTCATATAGTTCCAGTTGCCGAGTCGCTCCCATATAGCCAATGTCCAATGTCTGTCAGAAAATAGCTGTCGATCCGCCTCCCAGTGCCACTTTCGCATATTGTTTGAAAATATGTTTGCCATTAATCCACGATAGTTCTTACGTTGTTGGATTATTTTCCTATCAAAGCTGTGTTGAAAACCCGCCAAGCTTCGACAGTTTTGCAGCCCATCCCCATCTCAGTCTGTGACTTGAATCACAAATGATAACCTTTTTCATTTTCATCGAATGTTGTGATGTCGATCACAGATTTATCTGAATCAGCATGTTATTTATTTTTTTCAGAATGAAAATGATCGTCAAGTTCAAATGAGAGATTTTTGTAACAAAATATTCCTGATATGGAAAATGTGTCTGGGGGTTAGAAATGAAGAATCAATACGGACTTTGTAAGTCCGAGCGAAGTCGCAAACAAATATTGTTTCGACGCGCAGCTATGTTGATTGTTTTTGGATTTTTTTTCTGGCAGATAGCAGAGGGCTTGTTAGCATCCAGCACTTCTGTAGTTTCCGCTATGGATGGATGCGGCAACGATGTGGTGGCCGGTTTTTGTGAGAAAAATACTTTTGGTTTCATGGTTCGTGATTTTGTTCAGTATTTTTCCGTTGGGGACATCGCAGGGCTCGAAAACGCCTTGTTGTTTGGTCAAGCTCCCTGTCGGTAACTTCCGGGGATAAGTCACATCCCCACTTTTATGCTGCTTTGTTTGAATTAGGCAGTATCCTACCTGTATGTTCTGGTGGTTGGCAGCCACCTGGTACGATGGGAAGAGCGGTTGTGGCAGGTCGCTTTTCCTGGCATCACTGTGCGTAAGCGCACTCCTTGGTTAGCGGGGGTTGACCTCCCTACCCCCGCTATTTTTATCCTGTAGCGCAATTTTTGCCGGTACGATCAGCGCGGTACTGGTATCGTGCAGTCCTATCGGTTAGTCCTGAGCTTTATCGTTCTGCAGTCTTTCTCCCATCTTTTCTGACCCTGCCGATAAGTGATCATGTTTTTCATTTTCTTTATTATTTGTGATTCAGGTCACAGATTTCCATTCTGCATGTGTTTATCTATCTAGTAGATAGAAATTCTTGGAGTCAAGGCAATGGCGCGATTGGCCGCTGCTTTCAGTTACAAATTCTTTTCCGGACTGAGGATCTCTTTCAATGGTCCAAACGATGAAGATTATGCTGTCGCTGATAGCAGTAACGGAGAATCTGTTAACACCATAACCTTCCAACTGGCAATAAAGTTTTATCTGCTCGGCGGTTTTTCAAAACAGACTTGACATTGAAACTTGACATTGTTGCTTGATTATCATAGATATTGAAAATTAATTTCAAAGTGCGGAGGCACATCGATGGAGCAGGAAAAAATAATCGAAGATTTTATGCGGCGTAAAGGTCTCAAAACAACAAACCAGAGAAACGTTATCATAAAAACATTTTTAAATTCACACTCCCATTGCTCAACAGAAGACCTCTACCTGAAGCTACGTAAGAAACATCCAAAAATCGGTTATGCAACTGTTCACCGAACATTGAAGCTGCTGGTCGAATGTGGGGTAGCAATTGAGCAAAACTTTAGAGATGGGCAGGCACGCTTTGAGCCAACCAAGGACAACAGTCACCATGACCATTTGGTTTGTGTGGAATGTGGACAAATTATCGAGTTCAGTGAACCGCGCATAGAAAAATTGCAGCAGGAGGTTGCAGCAACCTATCAATTCGTGATTAGAAACCATCGCCATGAGCTGTATGGTCTCTGCTCTCGTTGTGCCGGTAAATAAAGAATTTCATCCTTTTAGATTGTGACTCAAGTCACAGATTCTTAGTGATGAATCGTTTAGGTTTGTTACAAGCTCAGTTCTAGCGGGTGACATGATGGAGTTAAGGCAGCAGTTAATGCTGCTAATTTTTTGTCACTATAATGATAATGGTAATCAAAATCTCCTGGAGTTATTAAATGCCCTGTTGTGAAAACCAGAATTGCTGCGCAGATATTTTTGCGAAGAGAATGAATTCCGGTTCGCCTTCTCTCCCGATTGAACGAGATTTGACTTGGATCGATGTTGCAGGGATGTTTCCAACGCCTCGGGAATGTCTGGCTGCTTTTTTTGCGATTGCAGCGGCAGAGGTTATCTCCGGGGCTAAACCGGCTAATATGATCCGCATCCCCAATCAAAAACTTCCCTGTGGCCGGCGTATGTATCGCCTGTGGCAGAAGTTCGGAACAGATCTGCTGAAAGATTTACCGGCCTCAGTTCGAACCATGAGATCCGAAAAAGATAGTGTTTTGCTACTTATTTACCGCTTCGACTTGCTGGAGCGGCGGTTGAACGGAAAGACGATGAAGACATTTCTGCTGCGCCACGGGTATCCCCAGTCGCTCACTTTAGAAACAACATTGCAGCACTTGCAGAAATCGTTTAGTGACGGAATCCCACATGAAGTTGGAATGTTTTTGGGATATCCGATGAAAGATGTAAAGGGCTTCATGGAGCAGGGGCCCGGGCCATCTCAGGGACGAGGAATGTGGCGGATCTATGGCCCCCCCCCGCACGCAGTTTGAAGCTGAGTAATTATTATCGAAGCAAAAGGCAGGAAATGATCGCGAAATTGGCAACCGGATATCTTCCCTCGCAGCTATTGCAGGCGGCCTGATATGCTGGAGAATATTTTGGCTATGTTGAGTCGTGCTCCACTGCTGGGAGGGGTTGATGCTGACCTTGTCCGACAGGTCGCGACTGCCGGTCGCACTCGGGTTCTCAAGGGACGATTTGGGCGAATTGATCCGGAAGAGATGTCACGGCGGTTGTTTTTTGTCGCCTCTGGTGAAATGCGCATGTTACGTACAGCACCAGATGGACAGGAGCACCTGATGCAGCGATTCGGTGTCGGTGAATTTTTCTGCCTGGCCGCGGCTGTTTCAAATCGTTCCTGTAACAGCCAGATGGTCAATGCCGGGGCAACAGAGTTGATATACTGGAATCACGATACTTTTCGCCAGCTGATGAAAGACAATACAAATTTTTATGGCAATATACTTGGCCAGATGGCGGCTCAGGTTGAGCAGGAACGTGAAATGAGAACACTTTCACGCTGCTGTAAGGCAGACGTGAAGGTTGCCGCATACCTGCTACACAAAATAAGACAGGGATGTTGCCCTTCTGCGGGGGGGCACAGCGTTGATCTCAGACCAATCAGTTTAACGGCTCAGGAATTGGGAATTGCCAGAGAGACTTTGTCCCGTTGTTTGCAAAGGCTGACGAAACAGGATGGGATCAGCTATCAGAGGGGGCAGGTTAAAGTTGAGGATATTTCATGCCTTGAGTCTGTTCTTGACGAAACGGAGTGTAGCTGTAGTTGTCGTTGTTGATGTCATTTTTTTGGATAATGAGTTGCAGAACCTTCAGCCCTCTCCAGTAATAGTGACTAATTATGCTCTGTTCTTAAAAATAACCAAACACTTCCTTGTCGGTAATGTGTGGTGGCAATACCTGGATTAAATATGTTGCAATCACCATTTTTCAATAAATTCTCTTGGCGTTACAATAAATCTTTCTTTAGGAAAGTGGATTATATTTCCGGTAATCAGGTATTCAGCCCTACCAGTTTTAGCTACTTCCAAAAACATTTTATCATCTTCGTCTTTAAAACTGATTTTAAGCGGTTCGGCCGCAACAAAACAACCTTCGTACTTAATAAAATCAAGCAGCGGATCGATGCTTTCTTTTGTAAAACTAAACTTCCTTCGTTTTAACACATCTACATATTCTTTAATAATTCTGGTGTCATATAGAACAATGATGTTTTGATTCAAGATTAAATTTAAAATTTTTGCTGGCACCCCGGTTGGATTTATCAAACCAGAAATCAGCACATTTGTATCAAGGACTATTTTCATTCATCAATTCCTCAAATTAATTTTTTGCGCGGGAATCGATCCTTGATTCATCGATTTCTTTCTGAATATCCTCATCACTCAATGCCAAATTTTCGTTTTTGATTGAAGTCTCTTGCATTTGTTTGACAGCACTGATTGCTCTGGCTGTCCGTAGCGTCTTCAATGTCTCTTCCAAATTGACATCACTCAGTGGGGTCAACAGGGCGATCGGCTTACCATTGTTGGTTATTACCATCTCTTGTTCTTCGGGTAATTGTTTCCATATTTGTGCCGGTGTTGTTCTTATATCTCTGACAGTAATAAATTTCATCGCAAGACCTCCTTTTTACAGGATAACAAATTGTCACACATTTGTCAACTTGGTTTGCGATAACCCCACCCGATCAACAGTAACTTGGGCATTTAGTCGAAAAATCTACATCCGTGCCTCATGTCATAAAAAGTTAAATACAGTAAGCCGCCAATCCGTTTAATTCCGAAAAATTTTCCAAAAAAGCAAGCCATTGTGACACTTATCACAGATTCATAAATGGCAATCAATTATATTGATATTGCTTTTCAATATCTTGAAGGCTTCAAAAATATTCACAAATAGGAGAAATAACAATGATAACAGGAATTTTTTACGGAAGCACCACTGGTAACACAGAAAATGCCGCTAACCTGATCTGCGCTCTAATTGACGGGTCGAAAATGACCCCTGTTGGAGAAGCTGAGCGGGTCGATTTAGAAGCGTGTGACTTGCTGATCTTAGGAACTTCAACGTGGGGGTTGGGTGACCTTCAGGATGACTGGGTCGACTCACTGGGCAGCCTAAGCCATGCAAATCTCAAAGGGAAAAAGGTTGCGTTGTTCGGGCTGGGAGATCAGGAAACCTATCCCGGCACTTTTGTTGATGGGATTAAATATCTGCATGATGCCGCTATTGAGGCGGGCGCTACGCTTGTTGGTATGTGTTCTGGAGACGGTTATGACTTTCAGGATTCTGCAGCGTTTGTCGATGAGCAGTTTCTGGGGTTGCCGCTGGATGAAGAGAACCAGTCAGAGCTAACAGAGGAACGTATTCAGGCTTGGGTTGATCAAATTCTCAGGGAGGCAAAATAGTTCGCAGGTCTGAAAATGGAGCCACTATGGTTGTTTTGGTTGTTGGTGCAGATAAAATCGGTGCTTTTGTCCCCAAGCTGCAAGAGTTGGGAGCAGGCAAGATTGTCCATTGGAACGCTCGTAGTCAGAAGGTTACAAAGCGTACTATTCCCGCCAAGGCGGAACTGGTGATTTTTTGTACCGATTTTCTCAATCATACTGCTGCCCGGGCGATCAAGAAAAAGTGAAAGAACGGGGCTTGCCGGCAGTCTATTGCCGGCGGGCCTGGAGTGAAATTGCCCCTGAGGTGGCGGAGCTTCTCTGTCCCAAAAAAGAAATCTCTGAACATCCGTGCCATTGCCGAGGCTGTCGGAACTGTAGTTGTAAAAGGCGTATTCACTAATTCAAGTAAAAATGAAGGGAATGACTATGGATATCTTTACCCGAATTGTTCTTCCTTACGCTACCGTTGAAGAGCAATCAACCAGAAAAATTATTACCCTGCTGCGGCAGCGTGGAATTGATCCCGGCCAGGCGTTCTGGGCAGAAATCACCGAAGCTGGTGTTGTTATTGAACAGAGCCGTGATGCAAAGCAAATACCGGGAGAGTGTCGGTTTCGGTAATGGTGTAACTCATGGTCTGCTGGAATAAACTAATGTGCCGGGTTTTGTTGCTCTCAGTTTCTTGTATCGTAGAAAATGAAAAATATTTTCAAAATGTGACTGTAGTCACAGATATTCATATTGTCTTTGTTTGATAATCCTCCAGTTCAATTTTGGTGTGTTCGCTGCGGGATAATTACTGAAGGTTGTGTTTATGGAAAGAGCTAACTGTTCAAAAACGGCATCTGGATTCCCTCTTGCGCTGGCAAGTGAAGGAGAGACACTTCGGATTCTGTCGGTTCGTCGGGGACGTAACATTCAAGAACGCCTTTTAAGTATGGGAATTCAGGTCGAC
>JASFYS010000156.1:0-9511 GCA_045047095.1 Desulfuromusa sp.
GGCCCCGTAGCTCAGCTGGATAGAGCGGCACCCTCCTAAGGTGATTGTCGGAGGTTCGAATCCTCCCGGGGTCGCCAAAAAAATATCATATTGAGCTGCAAATTTCAGGCTCTTTTTTATAGAAAATTTTGTTAGGAAAGTATGGAAACTTTACTGGTTGAAAAAGATCAATCTATAGCAATTATTTCTTTGCACCGTCCTGCTTGTCTAAATGCTGTTAACACCCAGATGTTAGTAGAGTTGCAGCAGCAATTTGAAGTATTGCAGGCGGACGAAACAATAAATGGAGTGCTATTAGTCGGTGCCGAGAACCATTTTTCTGCTGGAGTCGATTTGCGGGAGATTCGTCATTTTAGTCCTCTGGAGGCTATTAGTTTTGCCGAAAAAGGTCAGCAGTTATGTTCTTTAATTGAAAGTTTTCCTCGCCCGGTTCTGGCTGCGGTCAGTGGTTATGCTCTTGGAGCCGGGTTAGAGTTAGCGTTGGCTTGTGATTATATTCTTGCTGATGCAACGGCGCAATTTGGGTTTCGTGAGCTTTGTTATGGGGTCTTGCCAGCTTTTGGTGGAACCCAGCGTTTGCCACGATTGGTAGGGAAATCACGCGCAAAAGAGATTATTTTTACGGGTCAAATGCTTTCGGCTGAAGAAGCTCTACGTATTGGTTTGGTGAATAAGCTGCATCCACCAGAAAGTTTGCAGGCAGATGTTTTAGCGCAACTGCAAAAAATCTGCAGTTATGGGTTGTTGGCGTTGCAGATGGGAAAAGAAGTGATCGATACAGGCTATGAAATTAATTTGAACGCTGCTTGTAAAATGGAACGGGATGCATTTGCGGTCTGCTTCTCCACTGAGGATCAAAAAGAGGGGATGGGTGCGTTTATTGAGAAGCGTAAACCTAATTTTACCGGAAAATAATAATCATGAGTGAATGGCAATTGTTGCATACAGAAGTGATTAATGGTGTTGGTACTCTGTTTCTTGACAATGGACAGCGTTTTAACACCCTGCATAGTGAATGTATCCATGAGTTACAAGCGGCACTTGCTGTATTTGAAGCAGATTCCACTGTAGGTTGCATCGTTTTGACTGGAGATCCGGGAGAAAGTTTCGCTGTCGGGGCAAATATTGCTGAGATGCGTGATTTCAAATCCCTTGACAGTTGGCACTTTTCACGTTTGGGGAACGAGTTATTTGAGCAGATTGAATCTGCAACTAAACCGATTATCGGGGCTCTCAATGGAATCACCATGGGCGGTGGTTGCGATCTTGCTTTAGCTTGTGACATCAGGCTTGCCAGCGACTGTCTTAAGGTTGCCCACCCTGGGGTAAAACTGGGGATTATTACTGGTTTTTGTGGAACCCAAAAACTGCCACGCTTGGTCGGGTTAAATAAGGCAAAAGAGATCTTTATGACCTCGCGAACCTATTCAGCCGAAGAAGCACTGCAAATGAAACTGGTCGAGCAGGTATACCCAGCTGATCAGTTTATGCCCTTAGTCCAAAAATATGCTGAGCAAATTGCGCAACAACCGCCGATGGCACTTCATCTGGCCAAGAAACTTCTCAATGCTTCAGAAAATGTTTGTGTAGCCAATGGTCAGGTGATGGAACTTGGAGCCTTTGCTTCGTTGTTTCCACGTGCTGGTAAAATGGATCAAATTGAAGATTTTTTTGCAGCACACTCTCATTAATGAGTTTATTGCTTAAACCCTCTTTGATGAGTACCATTTTCACACCGCATTGGGTTTGACAAGAAATGCGCTTTAAGGTAGAAGAAGGTAAAATTTATAAATTTATTTTTACTTTGCATTGCACCCATCAATCCTAAGTTTATGAAAGGTTTACCGGTATGTTCGAGAAAGTTCAAATCGCACCGCCAGACCCTATTCTTGGCTTGACCGAAACATTTAAGGCCGATACGAATCCCGATAAAATCAACCTTTCCATTGGTGTATATAAAGATTCTAACGGCCAAACACCGGTGCTTGAAACGGTGAAAGAGGCCGAGAGACGCATTCTTGAGCAGGAAGATTCTAAAGGTTATCTAGCGATGACTGGTGAACCTGTCTACTGTACGCAGGTTCAGAAACTTCTGTTTGGTGCAGGTCATGAGATTATCAACAGTAAGCGTGCTGCGACTGCTCAAAGCCCGGGAGGGACTGGGGCTTTGCGTGTTGCTGGTGATTATTTGCACATTGTGCATCCGGGTGCCAAGATATGGTTGAGTAATCCAACCTGGGCTAATCATAACACCATCTTTGGTGCCGCCGGACTTGAGTGTAAAAAATATGCCTACCGTGATCCCAAGACCAATGGCCTCGATTTCGATGCTATGTATGAGTCGATCAAGCTTATCCCGAAAGGGGATGTGATCCTTCTGCATGGATGTTGCCACAATCCAACCGGTATCGATCCAACCTTGGAACAATGGTCCAAGATTGGTGACCTGCTTGCGAAGCAGGGGGTTCTGCCGTTGGTGGACTTTGCTTATCAAGGGTTTGCTAACGGCATCGAGGAAGACCGGGCTGGTTTGCTTGAGCTTGTTAAAAAGGTCAAGCAGATGCTTATTTGTTCTAGTTTTTCTAAAAACTTTGGCCTCTACCGTGAAAGAACCGGAGCGTTGACAGTTGTTGCCGACGATGCAAAGCAGGCTGATACGGTGATGAGTCAGGTTAAGTTAAGGATTCGATATAATTATTCGAATCCGCCATCCCACGGTGGTCAGATTGCTGCTGTCATTTTGAGTGACCAGAAGCTTAGAGCCCAATGGGTCGAAGAGGTTGCCGCTATGCGCAGCCGGATTAACGAGATGCGCAACTTGTTCGTCAAAACTCTCAAAGACAAAGGGGTGACGCAGGACTTTTCCTCGATTATTCAACAACGTGGCATGTTCAGTTTTTCTGGTTTGACCAAAGAACAAGTGCAACTGCTGCGCGAGAAATATTCTATTTATATTGTTGGTTCTGGCCGCATTAATGTTGCCGGAATGACTCCCGCTAATATGGACAGAATCTGCGAAGCGATTAAGTCCGTTATCTGATTCTTTATGCCATTTGCTATTGACCGCACCTGACACCGTAATCGTGTCAGGTGCGGTTTTTTTTCTTGACGGCATAGCTTAACTTTGCTAGAAAATCCATCTCATTTAATGGGGCGTGGCCAAGCGGTAAGGCACTGGATTTTGATTCCAGCATTCCCAGGTTCGATCCCTGGCGCCCCAGCCATAAATTTTTAGTTATCCTGAGGGGTAACGACGCAAAGGATGATGCTTCGGCTTCATCCTTTTTTTATTTCTATTGCTTCTTGTCGATGGTAGATTGAATTTGCTGATAGACGTTTTAACCTCGGTTAGATACCGCATCGAAATATGTGGAAATTGCTGCGTGAGACTGTGATGTTAAAGAATCAGTCAACTTGGAGGATCAATGGAACCGATTCGTTTTGCTGACATTTTATTTATCTTTCTGACTCTGGTGATCACTTTCACAATCCTTTGGTTCGTAAATAAAGCCAAAAGAAAACAGCGGGGATCGACAGAAGTCATCCAGCCTGAGCCCGATACGGGTGACGAGAAAGAAGGGTCATCATGACTTGGAACAGCTTATCTTTCCCCATTTTCAAACAAAACTGCTCTTCATTATTGTGCCGGCATCTGTCAAAACAAATATTTGAACAGTTGAAGGATATCGTAACAAGTAACGGTTTTACTTTTTCTCAAGCAATAAATTCAGGGGTTGTGAATCAGGACAGCAGCGTCGGTGTTTATGCTGGTGATGCAGAATCCTACCTCCTTTTTGCTCCCCTGCTTGACCCGATTATAGAAGATTATCACGGTTTTTCCGGCACAGATATCCATCGCAGTGATTTGAACCCGGAAAAATTATCCGCTCCAAATCCTGATCCTGAAAGTGAATTTATTCTTTCAACCAGAATCAGAGTCGGGCGCAACGTTGCTGACATGCCATTAGGTCCTGCTATTTCCAAGGAACAAAGAAATTCTATCGAATCTCAGATTGCTAAGGCCTTGCGTGGTTTGAGCGGTGAGTTAGCGGGAACCTATTATCCTCTCTTGGGAATGGATGAAAAAATTCAGAGCCAGTTGATTGCTGATCATTTTTTATTCAAGGCCGGGGATCGATTTCTCGACGCTGCTGGTTTGAATCGGGATTGGCCAGAGGGCCGTGGAATATTTCATAACCAGGAGAAATCGTTTCTGGTATGGGTGAATGAAGAAGATCAATTACGAATTATCTCTATGCAACAGGGTGGAGATATCGAAGCTGTTTTTAGTCGGTTGATGAGCGCGGTTAAGGAAATAGGGAGGTCGGTTTCTTTCATGTTCGATTCGCGCCTCGGCTATCTCAGCAGTTGCCCAACCAATCTGGGAACAGCAATGCGGGCGAGTGTTCATATCCGCTTACCTAAATTAGGTTCTGATAGGTCGACTTTCAAGAAAATTACCGCTGCACATCATTTGCAGATCCGCGGTATCCATGGTGAGCATTCTGAAAGTGAAAGTGGTATTTTTGACATTAGTAATAGAAGGCGGTTAGGGGTGACAGAAGTCGAATGCGTTCAGGATATGTACAATGGGGTTGTTGCTCTCATTAACAAGGAAAAACAACTGTAGCTTTTTGACGTCCCTTGATTTTAAAAAGCCCGACTGGAATAACGGTCGGGCTTTTTTTATTACGTGAAGGTCAACTTTCTCTCCAAGTCCATTGAATTTGAAACCCGCTTAGCTTCCCGCATGGAAATCAGCCCCTTGTTGCAGAGTTGGATTAGATGTTGATCCATAGACTGCATCTGATATTGCGCCGCCCCTTTTTCAATATGACTTTCAATGTCACTGAGATTTCCGTCACGGATGCAGGCCTGAATCGTGGTCGTGGTACGCATAACTTCAACCACTGGAATAAGACTTTCTCCCTCTTTTTCTTCGACCAGCCGCAGGGAAACTGTTGCAACCAGAATGTCAGCGAGCCGCTGCCGGATGATTTCCTGAGAATCAGGAGGGTAGTGCCCTAGAATCCGATTTATTGTTGAAGCCGCATTCTGGGTATGCAGAGTTGAAAAGACCAGATGCCCGGTTTCGGAGGCTTTAATGCAGGCATCAATCGTTTCCAAATCTCTTAATTCCCCAACCATGATCACATCTGGATCCATTCTCAGTGAAGCTTTTAAAGCTGATCCAAAGTCTGTCGTATCAATGCCGACTTCTCGCTGAATGATACAGCTCTTAATCGATGCAAACAGAAACTCTATAGGATCTTCAATGGTAATGATATTGTATGCATATTTTTCATTGATAAAATTGATCATCGACGCCAGAGTTGTTGATTTACCATTTCCAGTTGGACCAGTGACTAAGACGAGACCGTTTGGAGCTTTAACAATTTCTGCAAGGACTGCCGGTAATTTCAGATCTTTGAAATTACCGATTTCTGGCGGGATAACCCGCATAACGATACCAATGTTGCCACGCTGCTTAAAAATACTGACACGAAAGCGACCACTGTTTGCCAATGAATAGGACGCATCAAATTCGGTAAAATCTGCGGGGAGATCGCGTTTATTGTTTCTCATAATCGTTGTCGCAATAAACTGAGTGTCTTCAGGCTTAAGGCTGGCTAATTTTGAGCGTAAAAGCTGTCCATGCGCCCGGAAGAAGGGCGGGTTGTCAACTTCAAAATGGACATCCGAGACCCTTTTTGCAAATGCAATTTCAAGAATTTGATTCAGTGTTTTACTATCCATAGCAATATCCTAGTGCATAACTTCTGGCTGATTGGAATTATCAAGTTGTTTACGGAAGAGTGCATTTTCCATAGCGATTCCAGCCTGACCGACAAAAAACTCAAGAAAATCGAGAGAAATTTTGGATACCGGACGATCGCCGAAATCTGCATAGGTAATAGTAATAACCCGATCATTGCTTCTAAGGGGCAAGAGCAGAAAAGTTGCGTCCGTGGGAGCACCTATCTCTGGATAAATCAAATCGGCAAAGGTTCCATCTTCCGATTTTCCAAAAAAACTATCCCCTGAGTGAATAATGTCCTGAAAAACAGAATCTTTGCGTATCGGGATACGAAACTTCATTGGTGCGGCAGGTCCGTTCTCTTTGCTGGACATGACACCAACACTGCGTTCAGCAATCAGATCAGATTTGTCCACAATTAATGTCAAGGTGCGCTCAAAGAGTTCACTGACAAATTGTAAAACCAGTAATGAAATATCCGGAGCCTTACGCAATAACCTTAATCCCGACAGGCTGTTTCGCAGTTTTGCAAATTGTTGACGCCGCTCTTCGTTAAAGCAGCCACGAATATAAACCTGGAAGGTATTCAGAAAATTAATCATATCCTCTGCAAATGTTTCTTCACGCTCAGAAAAATAAGGCATTGGAAACACGGCTCGGGTGCCGTCATTGAGTGATTGCAGTGAAAAGGTGAAGTCAAGGGGGGAAGCAAGTTGAATGATGGAAATCTGCGGGTATTGAGCCATCTTCAGTGAACGTACATCCACAATTGCGCTTTTACTGAAACCTTCAGTGTCAGCAACTGGACTACCAAACACCAGGATCGGCTCAAGATATTTAAAAAGAGCGCGGTCAATCAGATTATCTAACTCATTCCGGTCAGCAGTAACAAATACAAGAATCCCTTCTTTTTTACAAACAGTCATGATGGCATGCTGCAGGAATTCATCAGCGGTATAAATAATAACTGCCTGAGATTTTGTTGCTGCTGAGAAGGATCCATCATCCAGCTGATAAGTTGTTGATATGCTGGAAAGAAAACTGACAAGTTTTTCTTTGCCCTCATCAGGAATATAAGCCAGGGTCTGATTAATCACCTGGCGGTGGATGTCAGCCGGGTCAAAAGCTTCCAACCCCTTAAAAATATATGGTTTCTTTCGCTCTAGTTTATCAAGATCGGCCAATCCTAAAAGGTCTTCTGAGACCAGGACTTCTTCTGTCGCGTTATCCTCCGGTTGCTCTGGATCTGACTCTTGGCTGCCCATAAATTGCTCTAGAGGATTTTCGACCAGCGGATCATCGGAGAGTTGAATCTCACCGGAATGAACTTTCTCATCAAAAATGCGGAGTGCATCCATCAAAACCATCTGGGTATCCAAAGTGACGGTTTGTAGTTGCTTGGGGAGATAACGATAGTCATCTGAAACATTTATTTCATCGATGTCCAGGGTAAAGATTCCCCGCGTCCAACAGATCATCTCCACAACTGTCATTTCAATCAATGTCTCAAGCGCTTTAAATGCAGCGTCTTTAGATAATCCACAATGACCAAGAAGGGTAGCAATGAGGGGTTTTCTGTCATCACCTGAGAGTTCCTGAATGCCAAGGGCTTTATCCAAATCATCTTGATCGATGATCTGACTCTCCAGAAGAATCTTACCTATCTTCAGTTTCTCACTGGAATGGGTTGCGCTAACAATATAGCCGTTGTTAAATACCAGTTGGCCTTCACCTTTACGGCTATAGACATTCAATGTCCCAGACTTCCGGGTTGAATGGATAAGCTGAATGACATCAACAATAGGTAAGTGTTCGAGCTCGCCAGTTAACGGCATTTGCTGTCCTTCCTTTTGATGAAAAATGTTTTTGTTTGCGAATTAACGTTAAAAACTATTAAACTAAAATAAATCAATAATTTCAAGTAAAATAACTTCTGTAGATTAATTTATTTTATTTATTGTATTATTTATTGACATATTGAAAGCACCTGTTAAATATTAACTTGTCTGATGAGTAGATGTCTGATGAGCATTCAAGCATCAATATATTGGAATCCCATATGCCGCCTATCAAAAAAATCCGTTTATCTGAAAGTGTTATTGAAGCCATCAAGAAAATGATCGTTAATGATGGTTTTAAAGCCAGCGATAAATTTTATTCCGAAAATGAACTTACTAAAAAATTGCAAGTTAGTCGCTCTTCCATCCGGGAAGCACTGAGAATTCTTGAAGTGACCGGGCGGGTTACAGTCAAACAGGGGAAGGGTATTTATATTGCTGATTTAAGTGACCAGCAATTTAAAGCATTTTCAACCTGGTTAAAGAATAATGAACAATCAATTAAAGATAATTTTGAAGTTCGTTTGATCATTGAGCCTAAAGCGGCAGGGCGTGCAGCAGAAAATGCGGATGCTGACGATATTCTGAAAATGAAAGAAGCCTGTTTCCAGTTTACCAAATTTGCAGAAGAGGATAATACCGAAGAGGTCATTCGTAATGACCGTAGATTCCATCGGCTTCTTGCTGGGGCAACAAAAAATGTAACTCTTCACGTGCTGATGAAATCAATGACGACAACCTTACCAAATGGATGGATCTCCAGCCTTTACACTCCAGGCCGAATAGAAAAGACCGTCTATGAACATAATGACATTCTTGAAGCAATTATACAGCGGGATAAAGCTGGTGCTGAAAATGCGATGACCCGACATCTTGTGAATGCCTTGCATGACATTAATAAGGAAATTAAAAAACAGTCTTAAATCAAGAGGAACTGAATATGTCGCTAAAAATAACCACTCTAATTGAAAATAGCCCTGGAGAACACCATGCCCTGAAAACTGAGCATGGAATTTCTTTTTTTATTGAAAAAGATGGTCATAAAATTCTTTTCGATACGGGACAAACAGGAGCCTTTATTGAAAATGCTGAACAACTAAGAGCTGATCTTGGTGCTCTTGAATATGTTGTTCTAAGTCATGGTCATTATGATCATTCCGGGGGATTCAGACAGTTAACTCAAGTTTCAAAAGATTTTAAATTAATCATGGGACAGGGATTTTTTGATGAAAAGTACGGCTACAAAAATAATTCTTATGAATATCTGGGGAATAATTTCGACGAGAAATTTCTCAACGATCAGGGTATCTCGTATCAGTTTATGAAACAACAACTGACTGAACTGGTTCCGGGTGTTTACGTGGTTACCGGCTTTCCAAGAATCCATGCAGATGAAGTCATTAACCCGAGATTCAAGGTTCTAAGAGACGGATCATATCAACCTGACCCCTTTGATGATGAGGTCTTGCTGGCAGTTGACACTCCTGAAGGACTGGTTGTGTTGCTGGGGTGTTCCCATCCTGGAATGAAAAATATGCTTGATGCTGCTACCACTTTGATTAAGCGCCCTGTATATGCAGTTCTGGGCGGTACCCACTTGGTTGAAGCCAACGAGCAGAGTCTCGGTCTTTCCATGGAATATTTACAGAACGATGCACTGAAGGTCATTGGTGTTTCACATTGCACCGGACAGATTGCTATGGACCAATTGGCAGCATCAAATAGTCGCTATTACCATAATCGAACCGGAAGTTCTCTAATTATGTAGTTCAGTAAACCACCGGCTTTGCCGGTGTGACTAAAAAAGGCTATGCCGTTCCTGCGGATTGTACGACATTTCCACCAGAGGAAAGCCCCGAAGGGAACCCCCTGGAGGAAACGTCATGCGAGAGTGGCAAAGTCTATCCCATGTCAA
>JASFYS010000157.1:0-8299 GCA_045047095.1 Desulfuromusa sp.
TAACAAAGTTATTATTGCCCTGTTGATTCTCTGGGGAGTTATTCTCCTTTCAACGGCTGAAGCCTCCCGAATTAAAGAGTTGGCACAGATAGAGGGAGTTCGATCGAATCAGTTGATAGGTTATGGTCTCGTAGTTGGTCTGAATGGAACAGGCGACAGTGCCAGTACTCGGTTTACCATACAATCGTTAGTTAGTATGATGGAACGACTAGGTGTGACAGTGAACCCAGTTACGGTCAAAGTAGACAATGTTGCGGCGGTTGTTGTTACTGCAGAACTACCCCCTTTTGCTCGGGCTGGTAATACCATCGATGTCTCGGTCTCTTCAATTGGCGATTCCAAGAACCTGGCAGGTGGCACCCTGTTGATGACACCCCTAAAAGCTGCTGATGGTAAATATTATGCTGTTGCCCAAGGATCTATGGTTGTTGGATCCTTAGCTTTTGGTGGTAAGGCGGCCAAAGTGCAGAAGAATCACCCGACTGCGGGTCGGATTCCAGATGGAGCATTGGTTGAACGGGAGGTTTCATTTATTTTTGGGGAACATAATCAACTAAACTATCGGTTGAAAGACTCTGATTTTACCACGGTGGCGCGAATGA
Organism: Desulfuromusa sp.; assembly: GCA_045047095.1. Taxonomy (GTDB): domain Bacteria; phylum Desulfobacterota; class Desulfuromonadia; order Desulfuromonadales; family Geopsychrobacteraceae; genus Desulfuromusa. The sequence continues at coordinate 603 of JASFYS010000157.1, forward strand.
GCCAGGCGGTCAATGAGCATTTTGGCAGTCAAGTCGCTCAATCGCTCGATGCGGGTCAAATGCAAGTACAGATTCCAGAATCCTATCAGGACAAAGTGGTTGCTTTTGTGTCTGAACTCGAGCGGTTAGAGGTCATTCCCGACACTTTGGCACGGATCGTTGTTAACGAAAAAACCGGGACAATAGTGATGGGAGAAGGTGTCCGGATTTCAACCGTTGCCGTTTCCCATGGCAACCTTAATCTTATTATCAGTGAAAAAACCAATGTGTCACAACCCAACGCTTTTTCTGAGGGCGAAACGGTAGTAACGCCAGAAACGACAGTTGGTGTTGTTGAAGAAGCCGGTAATTTAGTGGTGTTAAATCAGGGCGTCAGTATTGGTGATGTGGCTTCTGCATTGAATGCCATTGGAGCGACCCCGCGGGATCTCATTGCAATTTTTCAGGCTATTAAAGCTGCTGGTGCTTTGTATGCCGATCTGGTGGTTTTATAGAAGAGCAGACTGTGGGTAAATAGACTATAGAGTGTTGAACTGTAGAATTTCTATGACTGGTTTTACCTAATCGTCTTCAGACTACAGCCTAATAACCTGGATAATAATGATGGAATCTCGAATTGATACGACCCAATTGCTCAGCCAGATAACGCAACTGGAAAAAGTTCCTAAGGGTCAGAATCCGGAAAAGCTGAAAGAAGCGGCCCAGCAGTTTGAAGCAATTTTCATCCAGCAGATGTATAAAGAAATGCGTAAAACCATCCCCGACGATGGACTGATCCAGCGCGGCAACGCAGATGATATTTATGTGCAGTTACAGGATATGGAAGCCGCTAAGATTACCGCTCAACAGGGAGGAATTGGTCTGGCTGAGTTGATGGTGCAGCAGTTGACAGACTAATTCTACGGATCTGAAGGATTGTGATCCTGCTATTTAATATAGAGAGTTTCTTCCTGCAACTTCTTGCTCTAGATAACCGGCTGCCCTGCTCGCCCCCAAATTTGCCTTTGAAGAGATTGAACCAAGTGACCACTCCTTATCTAAGAGGATAATCTAAAATCAGGAGATATCCTGCGGGCAATAGTCTTGATGAATAAAAACAGGACTTGACAGCGAGTGATAGTTTGTTGCATTCAGAACAAGTATGATCTTATTCATAAATGACAAAGAAGCCCTTTCATCATGAACGCAACGTGGAAACCAACTCTCAGTCAACAAAAAAAACACCGGCGTAACCGTTGGCTTCTCTTGCTAGTGGCTGGACTCGTTGTTGTGGGGTTGGGATGGGCCTTTATTACTCCTGATTCTCCAACGCCAGAAGTCGTTGCAGTCGGAAACCCGCCATCCATTGAAAAACCAGCAGCACTTCCCGATCCGGCTGCTTCCGTAAGTGAAAATCCCCAAAGCCCCGTTCCCGATCATATTTTTAAGCGCACCATTCATCAGGGGGATAATTTAAGTGCAATATTTGAGAGTGTAAAGATCAACCAGAGCATTCTGTTCCAGATCCTTGCTGCCGATGAATCACTACTGGCATTGGATATCCTACGTCCTGGAAATATGCTGACTTTCACCCTGGATGAAAAAACCCGGCAGCTTGTGAAAATGGAGTTGTTCATCCATACAGCTCACCAGGTTGTTTATCAGCGTGTGGATGAAAATAGTTTTGATTATAAAGAGATTATTGTGCCTGGGACTTGGGAGCCTCAGGTGCTTGACAGTGAAATAGTGGGAAGCTTTTATCAGTCAGCGATCGCTGTCGGACTGAGTGAGCAAGAAACTGGGAACATTACTTATCTTTTCAAAAATAAAGTCAACTTCAGCCGGGATATCAGGGAGGGTGATCATTTTCAAGTGGTACGGAGTCTACAACTTGTTGATGGAAGATTGACCGGACAGAGTCATATCGAAGCCGTGAGGATCTTTTCTTGTAAGCACAATTTCAGCGCTTTTCTTTTTGAAGATGGTAATTATTATGATGACCGTGGTGAAAGCTTGGGGCGTGCCTTTCAGCGCTACCCGTTCAAAGGACATCGCCGTGTCAGCTCACCCTTCAATCTGGCTCGCCTTCATCCTATCACGAAACGTATTTCACCCCATAAAGGGGTCGATTTTAGTATGCCGGTGGGAACACCAGTTTATGCGACAGGAGATGGGGTGGTCACGCGGGTAAAGAATCACCGTTATGCCGGTAAATATATCGAAATACAGCATGATGGACGCTATCTGACCCGCTATATGCATTTAAGCCGTATAATTGTCAGGCGTGGTCAAAAGATCCAACGTGGTGAGCGGATTGCTTTGTCAGGTAACACCGGACGATCAACTGGTCCCCATCTGCACTATGAGCTGCATGTCAAAGGTCGTGCGGTCAACCCGCTCAAGGCCAAAATCCCTATGGCAGCATCTATCCCAAAAAATAAGTTAAAGACATTTAAACACCGAATTGCCGAACTTATTTCGCTGATGGAACAACCCCGCTTTGACTTCGTGGGATCGTAGGTTTCCCTTCCACCAAAGCCGGTAAAAGGGATATGGATAGTTTTATAACGATTCCAATGATGATTTCTCTTCATTCAGAACCACTAAATAACCATTTGGATCCTGCAGCCAGAGTTCCCGGCGCTGGTGTTCCTGATCCTCCAGCTCGTAGGCAACCGGCCAGTGAAAATGGTTGACTCGGCGGTAAATATCATCCAAATTATCGCAACTTATTTCCAATTGTATTCCCACACCAAGGGCAGACCGAGTTAAATTTTGTAGCAATGCAGGATGCTGCATCTCCACTTCTTGCAGGCGTTGGAAAACAACTTTCATTGTTCCGATAATTAAAAGCAAATAGCTATCTTCAGCAGAGGGATTCTGAATAAATTCTGGAGTCAACAATAGAATTTCATGGTAGAATTGTTCGGTTTTTTCCAGATCAACAGCGGCCAGGGTCAAATTTAATTGCATTATTTATAGCTCTCCAAAATGATGGTTCCGCAAAAAGGTAAATTGATTTTTTTTTCAGGCTTATGCTTTAATGTTACAGACTATGACAGAGGAGAATGTGAGTCGAGCTTTTCTCGGTTTTGGTGGAAATCTTGGAAATCCACTTAATACTTTTCGCCAAGCCAGACAGCAGCTGATAAATCATCCACAGGTCGAGGTTCTTTCCAGTTCTTCAGTCTACCATACCCCTCCGGTAGGGGGGCCAGAAGGACAACCCGATTTTCTAAATGCGGTGGTTGAAATTCAAACTGGATTATTACCGCTTGACCTGTTACAACTCTGCCGCCAGATTGAAGATGATGCCGGGCGAGTTCGGGATCACCGTTGGGGGCCACGAACCCTTGATATTGATTTGCTCCTGTTTGATAATCTGACTATGGATGTTCCTCTTTTAACTCTGCCACATCCACGTTTGCAGCAGCGTCACTTTGTACTGTTGCCGCTGAATGACCTTGCACCACAGCTGAACCACCCAGTTCTGAATAAAACTATTGGTAATTTACTCAAGGCATTGCCCGCACCTGTAGGCATTACCCGATTAGACGAAACATGGTAATCTAATGATCAAACTGATACTGCTTATTCTATGTGGCTTTGTTTTCTACTCAATGATTTCCGGCTTACTGCGTCCGGGGAAATCCCTGCGGCCAGAAAATCGTAGCAAAGAAGGGGAACCCATGGTCGAAGATCCACAATGTGGAACCTATCTTCCTTTAAGCGATACAATCAAGGCCAATATTAATGGTCAGCAGCACTATTTCTGCTCAAAAAAATGTTTAAAAGAATACAAAAAAGCACAGGAAAAATAATCGATTGACACCAACGAGGAGTTTTGAATGAAGTTTTTTATCGACACTGCAGAAGTGACTGAAATCCGTGCAGCCCATGATCTGGGTCTGGTTGATGGGGTCACCACAAATCCTTCGCTGATCGCTAAAAGTGGTCGTGACTTTAAAGAAGTTATCAAAGAGATTACCGACATCGTTGATGGTCCCATCTCTGCTGAAGTGATTGCCCTGGATGCTGAAGGGATGCTGAAGGAAGGGCGTGAGCTGGTTAAAATCCATAAAAATATCGTTATCAAAGTCCCGATGACAACAGAAGGTCTAAAAGCGACCAAGCAATTCAGTGCTGAAGGGATCAAAATCAACGTCACCCTGATTTTCTCCTCTCTACAAGCTCTTTTAGCTGCTAAAGCAGGGGCAACTTACGTTTCACCCTTTGTTGGGCGCCTTGATGATATCAGTCATGAAGGGATGGAAGGGGTTGAACAGATCCGCACTATTTATGATAACTATGGTTATACCACCGAGATTATTGTTGCCTCAGTCCGATCACCAATGCATGTTCTTAATGCCGGTCTGATCGGTGCCGACATCTGCACGATCCCCTATGGAGTCATGATTCAATTGGCAAAACACCCGCTGACAGATATCGGCATCGAAAAATTTCTTACTGATTGGGAAAAAACAAAATAAAACCGTAGTTCAAATATAATTATCAGCTAACAGGTCGGAATTCCTTGTTCCGGCCTGTTTTTTATTGTCTCAATCCCTACGATTTCTTTCCGCAGTGAATTCTACAACAATGTTATGTGAAATACTTGATATATAATCGGTCTGACCACTTGACAACCTGCCAAAGAGTCGGTATATGGTTAAAAGCTTTTTATCTATCTTTTTCTGGGATTCGTGAAATACGAACCCCATCTCTATTTCTAACCATGTGAGGACGCGATGAACATTCACGAGTATCAAGCTAAGGCGATTCTGCGCCATTTCGGAGTTCCGGTTCCGGAAGGGCACGTGGTCTACAACAGTAACTCGGCCCGAGATTGGGCAAAACGACTGGGTGATGGACCTTGGGCAGTTAAGGCTCAAATTCATGCCGGTGGTCGTGGCAAAGGGGGCGGAGTTAAAATCGCCAAAACTGCCGATGAAGTCAAACAATATGCCAGAGATATGTTCGGCATGTGCCTTGTCACCCATCAAACCGGCCCTGAAGGTAAAATTGTCAAGCGGGTTCTGGTTGAAGATGGGAGCAACATTGCTGATGAATTTTATGTTTCATTCCTGGTCGATCGTGCCACTTCTAAAGTGACCCTGATGGCCTCAGCGGAAGGCGGAGTGAACATCGAAGAAGTTGCAGCAAAAACACCGGAAAAACTCTTCTTTGAAGCCATTGATCCCACCGTCGGGATGACCGCCTTTCAGGCTCGTAAAGTTGCGTTCAAGCTCGGCTTTGCCATGCCTCAAGTGAAGCAGATGGTTCCGATTCTGATGAACCTTTACACTGCATTTGTAGAGTCAGACTGTTCACTGCTGGAAATCAATCCTCTGATTCAAACTGCCGATGGAAAACTTATCTGTCTTGACGCCAAGCTTAACTTTGATGATAACGCCCTGTTCCGTCATCTGCGTATTCGCGACTTGCGGGATTACGAAGAAGAAGACGCAATGGAAATAGAAGCAGGTCAATATGATCTCTCTTATATCTCCCTCGATGGCAATATCGGCTGTATGGTTAATGGTGCCGGTCTGGCAATGTCTACGATGGATATCATCCAGCTCTACGGCTCTTCTCCCGCCAACTTCCTCGATGTCGGTGGCAGTGCTACCACCGAGCGGGTCACTGAAGCCTTTAAGATCATCCTCTCCGATGAGAAAGTTAAAGGGATTCTGGTCAATATCTTCGGCGGCATCATGAAATGTGATGTGATCGCCGCAGGAATTATTGGCGCTGCCAAGCAGATCGGGATTGAAGTTCCCCTCGTCGTCCGCCTCGAAGGGACCAATGTTGAATTGGGCAAGAAGATGTTGGCCGATTCAGGGCTGAATATTGTCAGTGCCGATGGAATGGCTGATGCCGCCAAAAAAATTGTCGAAGCCGTCAACGGTTAAGGCTTTAAGGAGATAAAACAATGAGCATTCTGATCGATAAAAATACCAAAGTCATTACTCAGGGGATTACCGGTGCAACCGGCCTCTTTCATGCCAATGGTGCCCGTGATTACGGCACCCAGATGGTTGGTGGTGTCACTCCCGGCAAAGGTGGAGCCAGTGTTGATGGTTTTCCAATCTTTAATACTGTCGAGGAAGCTGTCAACGCAACCGGCGCCACCGCCTCGGTTATCTACGTTCCACCAATTGGCAGTGCTGATGCCATCATGGAAGCGGTTGATTCCGGGATCGAACTGGTGATCTGTATCACCGAAGGGGTTCCGGTTCTCGATATGGTCAAAGTGAAGAAATATATGGAGGGGAGAAACTCCCGCCTCATTGGCCCCAATTGCCCCGGCGTGATTACCCCCGGTGAATGTAAAATCGGCATCATGCCTGGCTATATCCATAAGCCCGGCCCGGTCGGTGTCCTCTCCCGCTCAGGAACCTTGACCTACGAAGCAGTCTGGCAGCTGACCAGTCGTGACATTGGTCAAACCACCTGCGTCGGTATTGGTGGTGACCCGGTCAACGGTACCAGTCACCTTGATGTGCTGAAAATGTTTGAAGCTGATCCCGCTACCAAAGCGGTCATCATGATCGGTGAGATTGGTGGCGATGCTGAAGAACAGGCCGCTGAATATGTCCGTGACCACATGAGCAAGCCGGTTGCCGCATTTATCGCTGGAGCCACTGCTCCTCCCGGAAAACGGATGGGTCACGCCGGTGCAATTATCTCCGGTGGTAAAGGCGATGCTGCCAGCAAAAAAGCTTTCTTGAGTAAATGTGGTGTCAGTGTTGCTGACTCACCGGCTGATATGGCTGAAGCATTACTGAAGATCTGGAAGCCATAAAAATCTGAAAACCATAAAGTGCAATCCAAAGGGGCGGATATTTTTCGCCCCTTTGTTATTGAAAAGACGATTTACTCCGGAAATTTCTCAAACCGACATTTTTAATGATGAGACAGTGATTTTTGAGAATCTAAATCGACAGACAGGGAGGATTACTTATGGAACCAAGAAAAATTAGAGAGAATGTTTATTGGATGGGCGTTCAAGATTGGGATAGCCGCCTGTTTGATGCATTGATTCCTCTTCCCGATGGAACCAGCTATAACGCCTATCTGATCAAAGGGAGTGAAAAAACGGTTTTAATTGATACGGTTGAGTCCCCCCTATTCCATGAACTGGAAGCTCAGCTTCAGGATATCCCCAAACTTGATTATGTGATCTCCCTGCATGCAGAGCAGGATCACTCAGGCAGCATCCCCCAGGTTCTCGCCCGCTACCCTGAGGCAAAATTGATCACCAGCACCAAGGCAAAAAGCCTGCTGATGGATATCATGCCGATAGCGGAAGAATCCATTATCACTGTCAGTGATGGTGAAACCCTCTCTCTTGGGGACAAGACTCTGGAGTTTATCTACACCCCTTGGGTTCACTGGCCCGAAACCATGGTTGCCTATTTGAGGGAAGAAAAAATACTATTCAGCTGTGATTTTTTTGGTGCCCACATCGCATCAACCGATCTTTTTGTCACCGATGAAGCCCGTGTTTATGAAGCCGCTAAACGTTACTATGCTGAAGTTATGATGCCGTTCCGGAAGATCATCAGAAAAAATCTGGAAAAGATATCAACTCTTGATCTGGATCTTATTGCTCCCAGCCATGGACAAATCTATTCACGCCCAGAATTTATTATTAATGCCCATAAGGAATGGGTGGGGGACACGCTTAAAAATACCGTCGTTCTCCCCTATATTTC
>JASFYS010000158.1:0-8190 GCA_045047095.1 Desulfuromusa sp.
CGACTGCTTTATACTCTCTTATATTTTTTAGCGATCCTAGGAACCTAACCACATAATAACCATGAATTGTGAGCCAAAGAATGAGCGTTAATGACAACGTCAGTCCGGAGTGGATAGAAATTCAATACCAGATTTTTAAGGATGATCCCCTGCAGCTTTCTGAAGAGTGGCGATCATTTTTTCAAGGGTTTGAGCTGGGGATGGAAAGCCAGGATTCTCTAGCTCTGGATCATAAGCCCGCCGCGGTTCAGACGATGATCCATCGCTATCGAGATATTGGCCATTTTTATGCCTGCGTTGATCCGTTAACTCCCTGCTCGCTGGATCATCCCCAACTCCGGATTTCCGAATTCGGGTTGGAAGAGAAAGACTTGCAGCGCACCTTTGCGACTAGCAATTTTATTCTTCCCGAAGCCCCCCTCAAAGAAATCATCGATATTCTGAAACAGACATATTGCCATTCTCTCGGCTTGGAATTTATGCACCTTCCGCTTCTTGAGGAGCGGAAGTGGTTGCAACAAAAAGCGGAAGAATCGCGGCAGCGTTCCAATATAAGTCGCGAAAAGAAGCTTGCAACTATGAAAATGTTGCTTCAGGCCACCAAGTTTGAATCTTTCTTGCATCGTAAATTTGTTGGCCAAAAACGGTTCTCACTGGAAGGGGCGGAATCGGCAATTCCTCTGCTGGATCATCTGATTGAAAAAGCTGCAGAGTTGTCGCTAAAGCATGTTGTTATCGGCATGTCCCATCGTGGGCGACTCAATGTTCTGGTCAATATTTTCAAAAAACCGCTGGAAAATTTATTTGCTGAGTTTGCTGACAACGCAGGCTGTAAAATTGTCGGCGAGGGAGACGTCAAATATCATAAAGGTTTTTCAACCGACCGCTGTTTTACGAATGGTTGTGTCCACGTTTCTCTTGCCTCCAACCCCAGCCACCTGGAAGCTGTCAATCCCGTTGTCGAAGGGAAATGCCGGGCACGCCAGGATCGCATTGAGGGGGATGGCGAACAACTGGTTATGCCATTGCTGATTCACGGAGATGCTGCATTTGCCGGCCAAGGGGTTGTTGCTGAAACCCTCAACCTGTCCCAACTAGCCGGATATAAAACCGGCGGCACCTTGCATGTGGTCATCAACAACCAGATTGGGTTTACCACCTTGCCGGTTGATGCCCGTTCCACCCGTTATTCTACCGATATTGCCAAAATGTTGATGGCACCAATCTTCCATGTTCATGGGGATGATCCCGAAGCACTGATTCAGGCTGCAACCATGGCGATCGAATTCCGTCAGAAGTTTCGTAAGGATGTCGTTATCGAAGTGATCTGCTATCGCAGGTATGGGCATAACGAAGGGGATGAGCCATTTTTTACTCAGCCACTCATGTACGAAAAGATTCGTAATCATCCATTGACCGCCGAGATCTATAAAACCCAACTTCTTCTTGAAGGTTTTTCGGCAGAAGAACTGGAATCCATTGAAACTGAAATCGATAAAAATCTGGATGAAGCATTGGGTCACGAAGTCTGTCCTCTCCATGAGGAGTTTATGAAACAGTGGGCACACGTTTCCCGGGAGTTCAGTTTCGATCCGGTTGAAACAGCCATTGATCAAGAGACACTGCTGCAGCTGAGTGCTTCACTAACCACAGTTCCGGAGGGGTTTTCACCGCATCGGAAAATAACAACGCTGCTTAAAAAACGTCGTAAAGCCATTGCTGAAGATACAAATATTGATTGGGGAACCGGCGAATCTCTGGCTTTTGCCAGCTTGGTGAATGAAGGCACCTCCGTTCGCCTCTCGGGGCAAGATTCCCGACGTGGGACTTTCAACCATCGCCATGCAACTTTGTATGACATTTCGACAGGGAGTGAATATACGCCCCTTGCTGGTATCGCCAAGCAAGCGGGATGTCGATTCGATGTCTTTAACAGCATGCTCTCGGAAATGGCCGTGCTCGGTTTTGATTATGGCTATGCAGTGGAAACTCCTGATGATCTGACGATCTGGGAAGCACAGTTTGGTGATTTTGCCAACGGTGCCCAGGTGATTATTGATCAATTTATTGCCAGCTGTCAGGCCAAGTGGGATCGTCCGTGCGGCATCACCATGTTTCTCCCTCATGGTTATGAAGGCCAGGGGCCGGAACACTCCAGTGCCCGGATGGAACGGTATCTGCAGCTTTGTGCTGACAATAATATGCAGATTGTCAACACCAGCACGCCGGGACAATTATTCCACTTGCTGCGCCGTCAGATCCGCACTCGCCATCGTTGTCCACTGATTCTTTTCACTCCCAAAGCGCTGTTGCGCCATCCGGCTTGTGTCTCGACTGTGGCGGATTTGACCAGTGGCCATTTTCAGGAAATTCTGCCGGATGATCTGAGTGCCAAGCAATGTCGGCGGGTGATTCTCTGTTCAGGAAAAATCTATTATGATCTGTTGCAACAACGTCAGGATGGCGACCATAAGGATGTTGCCATTATCCGGATCGAGCAGATTTATCCGTTGCACCAGGATTTATTGAAACTGATTCTCAAACCATACAAAAAAGCGGTTGAATATTGTTGGGTTCAGGAAGAAATCGCCAACGCCGGAGCTTGGGATTACCTGCGTCCACAGTTGCGTGATTTGATCGGACGTGAACCTGAATATATTGGCCGTAAGCGTTCCGCCAGCACTGCAGTTGGTTCCAACCGGCTCCATAAAGTTGAACAACAGCAAATTCTGGATAGTGCCTTTGCACCCTCAAAATAAGGATTGATATGGACATCATAGTTCCCCAGGTAGGTGAGTCGATTGTTGAAGCGGAAATCGGTGAATGGTTCAAAAAAGATGGCGAGTATGTCAAAAAAGATGACTTGCTCATGGAGCTGGAAACTGAAAAAGTCAACGTTGAACTAAATGCCGAAGCTTCCGGTAAGCTGACAATTCTGGCTGAACCGGGAGAAACAGTAAAAATCGGTGCTGTCATTGGTAAAATTGATGAAACAGCCACTGCACCTGAAGTCGCAGCAAAAAGTGACAGTGTGGAAGTAACAGCAACAGCAGTTGCTGAGGCTGCTGCCCCGGAAGCCGCACCAATGAATCCCGCGGTTCCAAAGCTGGCTGCTGAACGGGGTGTTGCTCCGTCGACTCTGAAGGGGAGTGGTCGTGATGGCAGGATTCTTGTCGATGATATTCCCCCCGCAACAGGAGAAGAAATAAAACCCACCGCTGCTGCACCGAAGCCTGCACCGGCAGCTCAGCCAATGCCACAGGCTGAATCTACGGAACGGATCACTCGGGTGGCAATGTCGCAATTCCGCAAAAAAATGGCTGAACATCTTTTGCGTGCTAAGCAAGAAACGGCAATGTTGACCACTTTCAATGAAATCGACATGAGCCGGGTGATGGCTCTGCGCAGCAACTATAAAGAAGCCTTTCTTGCTAAATATGGCATCTCCCTTGGTTTTATGTCTTTCTTTATCAAAGCTTGTGCCGAAGCTCTGAAGGGTGCCCCGGAAATCAATGCCAGCATTGATGGCAATGACATTGTCTATCACAACTATTACGATATCGGTGTTGCTGTTGGCAGTAAACGCGGCCTAGTTGTCCCGGTGATTCGGGATGCTGACAAACTGGATTTTGCCGGGGTCGAAAAAACCATCCGCGACCTTGCTGAGCGAGCCAGCATCGGCAAATTGACTTTGGATGAGCTCCAGGGAGGCACTTTTACCGTCAGCAACGGTGGAGTTTATGGTTCGGTTCTCTCCACCCCGCTACTTAACCCTCCACAGTGCGGCATTCTTGGTATGCATGGGATTCAAAAGCGAGCAGTCGTTGTTGATGACGAAATCGTAATTCGGCCAATGATGAATATTGCCCTCAGCTATGATCATCGTATTATTGATGGTCAACAGGCTGTCAATTTTCTCAAGCAAGTCAAAAGCTACATTGATCATCCGGAAGCCCTGCTGCTGAAGGTTTGAATTTAAAGGAGAACAAATGTCTGAACAAATATATGATCTGATTATTATCGGCTCGGGTCCTGGTGGCTACGTTGCGGCTATCCGTGCGGCTCAGCTGGGCTTTTCTGTTGCCGTGGTTGAAAAACGACCAGCTTTGGGTGGGGTCTGCCTGAACGAAGGCTGTATCCCTAGCAAGGCACTGCTTGAATCAAGTGAACATTTTGCCCGGATTGATCATGAACTGGCAGAACATGGGATCGAAGTCACCGGTGCCAAGTTGGATCTGCTGAAAATGATGGCTCGTAAGGAAGGTATTGTCAAAAAACTTACGGGTGGAATTGCCGGATTATTCAAGAAGAACAAAATTGCAGTATTCACCGGCTTGGCAGAGTTATTGCCAGCTCGAGACTCAATTCAAAAAGTTAAAGTGACTGGCAACGATGAGACTCTAGAGCTATCTGGCAAGGTGCTTCTGCTGGCGACAGGGAGTGAAGCGATTGAACTTCCCCACCTCCCTTTCAATGGAAAAACGACTATCAATGCCCGTGATGCGCTCAGTTTAACTGAAGTGCCGAAACGGTTACTGGTGGTTGGTGGTGGCGTGATTGGTTTGGAGCTGGGTTCGGTCTGGAGCCGACTGGGTGCTGCAGTGACAGTTGTGGAAATGCTCCCCCAGATCATCCCACAGGCTGATTCGCAGGTTGCACAGACATTACAGCGGAGTCTGAAGAAACAGGGTCTGAATATTCTCCTTAAGACCCGGCTGGATAAAATTGAAACGACAAAGGACGGAATTGTTGCCAGCTTGACCACCGCTAAAGGTGAGCAGCAATTGACCTGTGACAAAGTTCTTGTCGCGACCGGACGGCGCGCACAAACCGCCGGACTTGGGCTTGCAGCGGTCGGTCTGACAACCAACAAACAGGGGCAGCTGGAGGTCGATGAAAACTACCAGACAGCAGTTCCCGGAATCTATGCTATCGGAGATCTGATTCCCGGTCCCATGTTGGCTCATAAAGCCAGCGAGGAGGGGGTTGTTTTTGCTGAAAGATTGGCGGGACAAAAATCTGCTATTAACTATCAGATCATCCCGGCAGTGACCTATACTTGGCCTGAAGTCGCTTCAGTCGGACCAAATGAAGATGAATTGAAAGCTGCAGACATTCCCTATAAAGCCGGAAAATTTTTCTTTGCGGCCAGTGGTCGAGCCCTTTGTACTGGTATGAGCGAGGGCTTCGTCAAGGTGCTGGCTGATCCGGAGAGTGGTCGCATCCACGGTATTCACATTATTGGGCCACAGGCTTCAGAACTGATTGCTGAGGCGGCAACAGTTCTCTCCTTTGGTGGGAGTATCCATGACTTGGCGGTCACCTGCCATGCGCATCCTACTTTGGCTGAAACGCTTAAAGAAGCAGCTTTGGCGGTGAATCAAGAAGCTATTCATGCCTGAATCGTTATCAATGTCTCCTTGGAAAATTAAGGGTGCAAGCTGAAAAGAGCGCATATTTTATGTGTTGATCCTGTGTTTAAAAAGGGCTCTCAATCGATATGCTTTTCTAAATTATTTACCTACGAGGGTTTATCTTGAAATCAATAAAAAAGCTGTTTTTATTACTCATCATTGTTGCTCTGGTTGCTGCCGGAATCTATTATTTTCGCGACACCAAGGCACCACAGTTGAGCTTGACTCCGGGAAGCGGATCTATTTCCAAGAAGACCAAAATTCTATTAGCACTTAATGATGAAGGAATGGGCATCAAAAATGTTCAAGTGGTTGTGATTCAGGGACCCAGCCGACTACCACTCCTTAAGCGTGATTTTGCACCGCAAACTGCAGTGGCTGATCTGGAACTGGATCTTTCTGGTTTAAAATTGCAAGAAGGCGGTTTGCAGATTGAAGTGAATAGCACCGATCAGTCCATTTATCACTTAGGCAAGGGGAATACCACTCAACAGCTATTTACTTTCACTTATGATACGCGTGCTCCCATTATTTCGATTCTCAGCAAGGCACATAATTTTACCAAGGGCGGCAGCGGATTGGTCATATTTGCTTTAAATGAAGAAGCTGAGACCACAGGGGTGCAGTTTGGAGATTACTTCTTCCCGGCCTATCAGCAGGAATCGGGTCGTTACGCCTGCCTGCTTGCTTATCCCTACAATGTGAAAGAAAAAGATTTTGTTCCTCGGGTCATCGCTCGAGACCTTGCTGGAAACGAACGCCAGTTAGGGATTTACTACCGTGCTAACAATAAAAAGTTCAGGCATCGTAGAATAAATATCTCTGACCGGTTTCTTTCTCAAAAGATTCCTGAATTTGAAGCGCTAGCTCCAGCGACTGAGAATCCTCTTGATATTTTTCTTTATGTCAATCAAGACGTTCGCAAACAAAACCGGGAGAAAATAGCTGAATTCAGCAATAAAACAGCAGCAACACCGCTCTGGGATGGTGCTTTCTTGCGGCAGCCAAAAGCAGCAAGCCTGGCACATTTTGCTGATTACCGCACCTATTACTACAAGGGGAAGGAAATCGATAAACAGGTTCATCTGGGGCAGGACTTGGCTTCAGTTGCTCAGGCAGAGATTATTGCCGAGAACACAGGAGAGGTTATCTGGGCTGAATATCTGGGTATTTATGGCCTCTGTGTCATCATTGACCATGGACTTGGATTGCAGACACTTTATGCGCACATGAGTCAGCTTGATGTCGCTCCTGGCGATATGGTGACTCGTGGGCAGGTGATTGGTCGCAGCGGTGCCACAGGAATGGCGGGTGGCGATCACCTTCATCTTGGTGTTTTTGTTTCCGGGGTTCCGGTGCAGCCGATCGAATGGTGGGACAAAAGCTGGATAAAGAATAATATCGACAGTAAATTAAAGATGGATTGATTGACTGCTGCTTGACACCCGTATCACTCTGGTCTAAAAGTGTGTTCCAAATCCATTTTTCCCTAACAGAGAGAGGTTGAACTGATGAGAAAAGCCCCCCTGCTTTTATTGATTCTGCTGGCGGTTTGTTTCGCAGGTAATGTTTTTGCGATCAGCGCAAAAAAAGAGATCAAGGCTGGATTTGTCTATGTTGGTCCAGTTGGAGATGCTGGCTATACCTATGCCCACGATCAGGGGCGTCAGGAAATGGAGAAACTTTCCTATGTCAAGCCGTCAACTTTTATTGAGTCGGTACCGGAAGGGGCAGAATCTGCCCGGGTTATCAATGGCCTAGTGCGCAAAGGGTACAACCTGATTTTCACCACCAGTTTCGGTTTTATGGATGCAACGATAGATGTTGCCAAGCGCAATAAAGATGTCGTGTTTATGCATTGTTCCGGGTTTAAAACGGCTGAGAACGTCGGGACCTACTTCGGGCGGATGTATGAACCCCGTTATCTTTCCGGCATTGTTGCTGGAAAAATGACCAAGACCAATATTATCGGTTATGTTGCAGCATTTCCTATCCCTGAAGTTATCCGCGGAATCAACGCGTTTACTCTGGGGGTTCGCAGTGTCAATCCCAAGGCGGAAGTCAAAGTTGTCTGGACTCAGACCTGGTTTGATCCCGGTGTCGAGCGCGATGCAGCTGACAGCCTGTTAGACGTCCATGCTGATATTTTGGCCATGCACCAGGATGCTCCAGCTACGATGCAGGCGGCAGAAGCCCGTGGCGCTTATGTTATCGGCTATAATTCCGACATGCGCAGATTTGCCCCCAATGCTTTCCTGACAGCTCCAATCTGGAACTGGGGTGCTGTTTACACTAAAATTGCCGAAGAAGTCCATCAGGGAACCTGGAAATCTGAGCAGATCTGGTGGGGAATGAAGGAAGATCTGGTTCGGTTAGCGGATTTCAGCGCCAAGGTCCCTGCTGATGTGCAAGCTCTGGTCACTGAAAAAGCCAACGCTATCAAGGCGGGCTCCCTTCATCCCTTTGCGGGTCCAATCAAAGATCAGGATGGCAAAGAGGCTGTCGCTGCAGGGAACACTCCTACAGATGGTGAACTTCTTGGCATGAACTATTTTGTTGAGGGTGTTCAAGGAACAATTTCCAAGTAATTTAATGATTGACTCAAGGCACGTCTTCCGGCGTGCCTTTTTTGTTTTGTAACTCTTGGCTGAAGCATCAGATATGATGGCGTCGCAAAAAAAAGTCCGCCCCACGGCGTTGCAGCGGTTTTTCAAGACCTTGATATACACTATGTATGTCTTCGTCCTTGAAAAACCACGACCCCTTGTGGGACGAA
>JASFYS010000159.1:0-5813 GCA_045047095.1 Desulfuromusa sp.
GCTGGAATCGTTTCGACGTTGGCAGAACTGGATCAATTTCGCTGGACTGGTCATGCTGTCCTGATGGGCACCCGCCAGTTTGCCGAACAAGATACAATTGCAATCTTAGGGCGCTTTGGCAAAAAAGCCACCTTGGCACGGAAAAATTATCGTGAATTCGTAGCAGCAGGAATCAAGTCTGGCCGTCGTGACGATCTTGTCGGCGGGGGACTTAAGCGGAGCCAGGGCGATCGCGCAAATATTGAATACGAAAGTTTCGATGAAAGGGTTCTTGGCTGCGGGGACTTTGTGGATGGACTTAACCTGCAAGACAATCTGCGGGACAAAATGAAAAAACCAGTTCCCCTTGCGCGCTTATTGGACATTGTGTCGGCGGCATTGAAGCTTGATCCCGATTCAGTCAGAAGGCCGGGTAAATCTCGCGCCCCGGCACAAGCTCGCGGAATAATTTGCCATTTAGCGACATTTGAATTTGGCTATAGCGGTAGAGATGTTGGAACGTTTTTGAATCTTGGCCCGACCGGAGTCAGCTTGGCATCAAGGCGTGGCGAGAAAGTATTGAAGGCAGATCCGGTGAGGAAGAAAGAGATTTTGGGTTCAATAGAAAAATAAATAACAGCGTCCCCCAACTTTCGAAAAATAAATAACAGCGTCCCCCAACTTTCCCCCCCAACTTTCTTTATCTGCGGTCAAAGAAAAATTGAAGGACTATTTGCACTTGTTTAGTAGAGGGATGTTCCGCTAATATTATCAAAGATGATCGTGGTAAACTTTTTGTAGTGGATTAGCCCAGTTATGCAAATTTTAAAAACCCTCGCTGAACTTCCTGAAGCTATTATTTCCTGTGCCGTAACCTTGGGGAATTTCGATGGTGTCCATCTGGGGCATCGTGAACTATTTCGTCACCTGGTCAAGACCGCTCGTCAGTTGAATTGCCCTTCTGTTGTTTATACATTTGATCCTCATCCCCTTAAGTTTCTGGCTCCTGATAGAGCTCCATTGTTGCTGAATACGCCTGCGGAAAAGCAGCGGTTAATTGCTGCCTCCCATGTTGATTATTTGATTCAAACCCCGTTTACTGCCGAATTTGCAGCGATGACCCCTGAGGTGTTTGTTGCTGACATCCTGATTGCAAAGTTACATATTAAAGCTTTGGTGGTTGGTTACGATTATGCTTTTGGTAAAGGACGGCGGGGAGATACCGGATTTCTTAAGGCTTGTGGAAAAAAACAGGGGTTTGCTGTAGAGGTGTTGCAACCGGTTGGGGCAGATGGTCTGCCGTACAGTTCAACCCGGATTCGTACTATGGTTGCGGCAGGTGATGTGGCTGATGTTGTCCGGTTGCTCGGTCGACAGTATAATCTTGAGGGACGGGTTGTCCCTGGGGATCAGCGTGGCCGGGAACTGGGGTTCCCTACGGCCAATTTGGAAACTGACAAAGAGCTTATACCGGCTTCAGGGGTTTATGCGGTTAAGGTTCGGCATGGCTCGCAGGAATATGGTGGCGTCGTTAATCTCGGACAGCGTCCCACCTTTGATGGCGGTGCTTCGACAATTGAGGTTTATCTGCTAGATTATACTGGTCAATTGTATGGTCAAAATTTGCGGATTTATTTTGTTGAGCGGTTGCGCGGGGAGCAAAAATTTTCAAGTGTTGATGAATTGATCAATGCTATTGAAGCTGATGTGCTCAGAGCACGACAGATTTTAGCTTCGGTTCAAATAATTCAGTATCGGGAATATCTATCTTTGAAATGATTTTTGTGAACAAATAAAGACAAGATAAGTGCGGATAAGCTGTCCACGGAAAACACGGAAAAAGAAAGAAAAAACTTGAAATAATTTTCAGTGACTTCCGGGTTTTTAGTGGAAAAAGGTTTTGATATTTATGATCTCTTTATCAGGAAAAAGTAAAGTCTACGGTATTCTTGGCGATCCGGTTGCCCATTCGCTTTCTCCGTTAATGCATAACCAAGCATTTCTTGATTATCATATCGATGCTGTTTATGTCCCTTTTCATGTTTCTCCCACCCATTTATCAGCTGCTGTTCGTGGTCTGCATGCGCTGAATGTTGCCGGTGTTAATGTCACAATTCCACACAAAGAAGCTATTTTACCTTTCCTTGATCAACTCGACCCAACAGCTCAGCTTATTGGTGCTGTGAATACAGTCGTCAAGACTGATGGGGCTCTGATTGGTTACAATACTGACGCAAGCGGCTTTATGCGCGCAGTCCAGCAAGAATTGAATTTTCTGCCCGAGGGGCAAAATATTTTACTGTTGGGGGCAGGGGGTGCATGTCGAGCGGCTGCGGTTGCATTAGCTTCAGCCGGGGTAAAATCAATTATCATTGCAAATCGACAGCTTGCCAGAGCAGAAAAACTGATCAATGATCTTATGCCATATTTTAAATCTATTCAGTTTTCGGCAGTTAACTATAATGATAATAATTACTTAGAAGCTTTATCTGCGGCAGATTTGATTGTCAATACAACCTCCGTTGGTTTGAAAGGCGAAAAACTAAATTTTTTACCATTGGAGCATATTAAGGGTAGCGCATTAATATATGATATGATATATTCCCTTTCTGAGACTCCGCTTATTAGAAGTGCACGTTCGGTGGGGATTCTTTGTGCTAATGGTTTGGGGATGCTGGCTGCTCAAGGAGAAGATGCTTTTTTCCTGTGGACAGGGATCAGACTTCCCGCTGGTTTTATGCGTAAAGTTCTCATTGAGTCTCATATTAAATGAAAATAGAAGGGGTTATCTTTAGATGAGTGTCAGTCGCCTTGGAGAATTGCTGGTCAGAAATCAACTGATATCTGATAACCAGTTGGCTAATGCTATCTCTGAACAAAAGAAGGATGGAATTCGCCTGGGAGCAGCATTGGTCAAGCTGGGCTATGTTCAGGAACATGATCTTGCCTCGTTTTTGTCTAAACATTATGGTGTCCCGTCGATTGATCTTGCTGAGTTCGATATCGATCCGGCTGTCGTCACTTTAGTCCCTGCGGAAGTTGCACAAAAATACCAGTTAGTTCCTATTAATCGTGCCGGGGCGACATTGATTGTTGCCATGGCTGATCCATCAAATATTTTTGCGATTGACGATATCAAGTTTATGACCGGCTTCAATGTTGAAGTTGTTGTTGCCGCCGAAGCCGCGATCAAGGAGGCCATCGACAAGTTTTACGATCAGAGTTCCTCTATGGCTGATGCTCTGGAAGGTCTGGAGGACTTTGACGATCTAGAATTGGTTGATGGTGATTCCTTTGATGATGTTGGTGAATTGGAACGTGCCAGCGAGGACGCTCCGGTTGTTAAGCTTGTTAATCTGATCTTAACTGATGCCATCAAAAAGAAAGCTTCAGATATCCATATTGAACCTTATGAGCATGCTTTCCGGGTGCGTTATCGGATTGATGGGGTGCTATATGAGGTGATGAAACCCCCGCGTAAACTTAAAAATGCCATCACATCGCGGATCAAGATTATGGCTACGATGGATATTGCAGAACGACGTCTTCCCCAGGATGGTCGGATCAAGATTAAGATGGCGCGTAACCAGGAGATGGATTATCGGGTCAATTGTTTGCCGACTCTGTTTGGTGAAAAGATCGTTCTTCGACTGCTTGATAAAAGCAATCTACAGTTGGATATGACCAAGCTTGGTTATGAAGAAAAGGCGCTGGAGTGGTTTAAAAAAGAAATTCACAAGCCTTTTGGAATGGTTCTGGTCACGGGCCCGACCGGGAGTGGAAAAACCGTTTCACTCTATTCTGCCCTTTCTGAACTGAATGGGACAACCGAGAATATTTCGACGGCTGAAGATCCGGTTGAGTTTAACTTTGCCGGGATTAACCAAGTGCAGATGCATGAGGAGATCGGTCTTAACTTTGCTGCCGCCCTACGCGCTTTTTTACGTCAGGATCCAGATATCATCATGATTGGAGAGATCCGTGACTTTGAAACCGCTGAAATTGGGGTTAAAGCTGCTTTGACCGGGCACATGGTGCTTTCTACCCTGCACACAAATGATGCTCCGAGTACGGTTAACCGGCTATTAAATATGGGAATTGAACCCTTCCTGGTTGCTTCGGCTGTTAACTTGATTTCAGCACAACGGCTTGGTCGCAGAGTGTGCTCCGAGTGTAAAGAGCCGGAAAAACACTCTAAAGATGCCTTGATTACTGCAGGTATTCCAGAGGATCAAATTGGCAAGTTCACAACTTACAAGGGGCGTGGTTGTGCCGTCTGTAATGACACTGGTTACAAGGGGCGGATTGGTGTCTATCAGGTTATGCCGATGTTTGAAGATATTAAGGAGATGATTCTCTCTGGTGCGAATACCGCTGAAATTAAGCAGGAGTCAATGCGTCTTGGGGTCAAAACCATGCGCCAATCGGCCTTGAGTAAACTGATGGAAGGGGTGACAACTTTGGAAGAGGTTTTGCGTACGACAGTTGCTGATGAATAAGACCGGTTTTAGTTTGAAGGCTGTCAGGCTGTCGGTAATCAGGGACTGAATTCACATTCTACCTCCTGATTGTCTGGAGTCTGGTCGAAGTTAAGGTTTCAGCGCAAATAGATATAAGGGGATTTTTATGGCCAATATGCATCAATTGCTTAAATTGATGATTGAGCAAGGTGCTTCAGATTTGCACCTATCAACAGGATCAGCTCCGCAGACCAGGATTGATGGAAAGGTGGCTCCCATTAGTGGCCCGGTTTTATCATCAGCTGAGACCAAGCAACTTTGCTATAGTGTTTTGACCGATGCACAAAAGCGACAATTTGAAGAAGAGAGCGAACTTGATCTCTCTTTTGGCGTTAAGGGTCTCTCCCGCTTTCGGGGGAATATTTTTGTGCAACGGGGGAATGTCTCGGGTGCTTTTCGAGCCATTCCTTTTGAAATCAGGAGTTTTGATGACTTGGGACTGCCACAGGTTGTCAGAAGTTTATCAAAGAAACCACGTGGTCTTGTCTTAGTGACCGGTCCAACGGGAAGCGGTAAAACAACAACCCTTGCAGCAATTATTGATGCGATCAATCGCGAGCGCAGTGAGCATATTATTACCATTGAGGATCCGATTGAATATCTGCATCCCCATAGAAAATGCCTGGTTAATCAGCGGGAAGTTGGGGCGGATACCCAATCATTTAAAAAAGCATTAAAATATATTTTACGCCAGGATCCAGATGTGGTTCTGTTGGGGGAAATGCGTGACATCGAAACGATTGAAGCTGCCTTAACGATTGCAGAAACAGGTCATCTGTGTTTTGCTACTTTGCATACCAATTCATGCGTACAGACCATGAACCGGATTATTGATGTTTTTCCAGATACGCAACAGTCTCAAGTAAGAACCCAGCTTTCCTTCGTTCTGGAAGGGGTTTTATCTCAGACTTTGTTGCCTAAGGCGGATGGAAAAGGACGCTGTATGGCATTGGAGGTGATGGTGCCGAATCCCGCGATCCGAAATTTAATTCGCGAAGATAAAATTCACCAGATTTATTCACAGATGCAAATTGGACAGGATAAGTTCGCCATGCAGACATTAAATCAATCATTGTTCTTGTTGGCTCATTCGCGACAAATTACTCAGGAAGATGCCATGATGCGTTCTCATGACCTGGATGAATTGAAACAGATGTTTGCCAATCCCGGCGCTATTTTAGGCCGTAAAAGAGCAATGAGCCCGGGGACTAAAAGATGATGGCGTCGCAAAAAGTCCGACCTCCGGTGTTGCAGCGGTTTTTCAGGACCTCGACCTACTATATGTAGGCCTTCGCCCCTGAAAAACCACTACGC
>JASFYS010000160.1:0-4952 GCA_045047095.1 Desulfuromusa sp.
AAAGGGGCGGGAACCCTCAAACCCCGTCAGTTAGCGGTTTTGGAGAATCTGTTGCATTGGCGTGATAGCGAAGCGCAACGTAGAGATTGTCCGCACTATAAAGTTTTTGGCAATAAAGAGCTAATGGAAATTGCCAGACAGCTGCCAAAAGGGTTGAGTCAAATATCCGGGATTTCACCCCGCTTGCTCGATCGTTATGGCAAGAAAATTATGCCGGCAATTCAAGCGGCTCTGAATTTGCCGGAAGCTGAGCTTCCCATTTATCCCCGCGGGGAACGGCGGGAAAAAGATCCGCAAGCGGAAAAACGGTTCATTCGTTTAAAAGAGTGGCGCACGAAGATTGCAGCTGAGCTGGAGCTTGATCCGGGGGTGCTTATCAACAATACTTTGTTGGAGGCACTGGCACGTAGGTTCCCACACACTGATGAGGATCTGGCTGAGGTTGCTTTGTTGAAAAACTGGCAGCGCAAGGTACTGGGTGAGGGAATTTTGCGGACGCTGTCGTAGGCTTACCTTAAAATAAACAACCCCCCTCAATCCCTCCTATTTCATAGGGGGGACGCTGAGCGAAGTAGGTGGGTCGTTTAAATAGGGACACTCCCCATATTAAATTACAATAGCTTGCTGGTCGCTAAAATCTTAGAGCGGCTAAAAAGTTCTAGGGGGACGTAGTTGATAAATCCATTTACTTATGCTATGCTCTCTCCATGCCACGCCAAGCTCGTATCGACATCCCCGATCTTCTGCAACATGTCATTGTCAGAGGTGTTGCCCAAACCGACATTTTTCTTGACGATGAGGACCGTGAGAATTTTGTCCAGCGGCTGAGCTATTTACTTGCCGAAACCAAAACTACCTGCTCTGCCTGGGCACTACTCGACAATCACGTTCACTTACTGCTAACGCCAACTGAGCAACCCCTGGCTCGTTTTATGCGCAGACTGCTGACCGGTTATGCTGTCGCCTTTAATCTGCGGCATAAACGATCCGGTCATCTGTTTCAGAACCGCTATAAATCAATTGTTTGTGATAGCGATGCTTACTTGCTGGAACTGGTTCGCTATATCCACCTTAATCCGCTACGAGCAAGGATTGTTGCAACACTTGATGAACTGTTAGAGTATCGTTGGTGTGGACATCAGCAACTTCTGGGGAAAAGCAATAATCAGTTGATTCAGAAAGATGAGCTGCTTTCCTTGTTTTCCAAACGGAAGAAAGCAGCCGTTGCCTACTATCTGCAGTTTTTGGCCGATGGTCTTCAGCAAGACAAAGGCTTGAAACTCTCAACCGGCGGACGTCGCATCAGCCAAACCTTAAACAGTAAATTGCAGGATGATGATCTTTTTGATCAACGTATTCTTGGCGGTGGTGATTTTGTCGAGGAGGTTTTATCGGCAGCAGAATTTGATATAGGAGAAGAACTCTCTCTGGAGAATCTGGTCACCAGAGTTGCTGCTCATTGCGGTATTGTAGCAAATGAACTTGCCTGGCCATGCAGACAGCCAGAAATCGTCCGTGTTAAAGCGATTATCTGCTATCTGGCCACCCGCCGCTGTGGTATTGCGGGAATTGATGTGGCGAAGCGGTTGGGGTATTCAACCTCTGCTGTGAGTAATGCTGCCAAACGGGGACAGAAATTATTCGAAAAAGATGAGACATTGCAGGTAATATTGAGGCAAGTGGATTTATCAAGAACGTCCCCTAAAAACGAAACACACCCTTGAAATAGTAATGATACTATGATATTTGTGGTGTGTTTTGTTGTTTTGTAAAAAGGGAGCGCTGTAAATGTATAGAAAGCAGTTGGAGTTTCTTGAGACTTGGTTACGCAATAAAAACCGCAAGCCCGTTATTATTCGAGGTGCCAGGCAGGTTGGTAAATCGACACTGGTAGAATTGTTTGCCAGAGAACAGCAAAAAACTTTACGTCTTGTCAATCTAGAACGCTATCCTGAGTTGTCCTCCGTTTTTTCCACCAAAGATCCCCAACAGATTATTCAGCAGCTAGAATTTTTGCCAAATATGGGGCGGGTTGGCGCTGATAGCTTTTTGTTTCTTGATGAAATTCAGGCGGTCCCTGAAGCTATTCCTGCGCTCAGGTACTTTTATGAGGATTTGCCCGAACTCCCAGTTATCAGCGCAGGCTCTCTGCTGGAGTTTGCTCTGACCGACCACACTTTTTCCATGCCGGTAGGAAGAGTCCAGTATTTGCACATGGGACCCATGACGTTCAGTGAGTTCCTGCTGGCTGTGGGCGAAGAACGCCTGAATGATTTTATCACTCATTATAAGCTGGGGCAGACCGTTGGTGAGGTTGTCCATCAACGTTTATTGGAGTTGCTCCGGTCTTATTATTATGTCGGTGGCATGCCCGAAGCTGTGGCGGTTTTTGCGGAGACCCGCAGCTATAAGAGTGTGAGTGAGGTGCATAATTCCATTATCGAAACTTATCGTGATGATTTTCCAAAATATGTCGGCACGAGAAATCTGAGTCGTATGCTGAATGTTTTTAACTTTGCCGCCAGGAATGTCGGGGTAAAAATTAAATACTCCAATATTTCAACTCGGGATCAGAGTATTACCATCAAAAAAGATATTGAATTACTGGCAATGGCTCGGGTGATCAGTAAGGTAATTCACAGTCATTGCTCGGGTTTGCCGTTGCAGGCGGATGTTGAGGAAAAGGTTTATAAGTTACTTTTCCTTGATGTCGGATTGATGAATGCAATTTGCGGTCTTGATTGGCGCAGCATCTCGCGGCTGGAAGAAACGAAACTGGTCAATCAAGGAGCTGTCGCCGAACAATTTATCGGGCAGCATTTACAAGCCATGCTTGCGGATAACCCGAATCGAGAATTGAATTATTGGCTGCGTGAAGGACGTTCGTCCAATGCCGAGCTCGATTTTGTCGTTGTTCTGGGGGGGGCTATCGTTCCCATAGAGGTTAAATCTGGTGCGACGGGAAGCTTGAAATCTCTCCATCAATTTATGGGGAACAAACCGGCACCAGTTGCAGTCAGATTTGATACCCAGCTGCCTTCTGTTCAGCAAATAGATACTGTTATCAATATGAACAAGCAGCGGGAACAGGTAAAATATCAATTAATTTCTTTGCCTCTCTACTTGGTAGAGCGGTTAGAGGGTATTGTCGAGAGCTTAAGGTTCTCTCATCGTCTCTCCGTTAAAAGCCTTTCAATTTAACTTTTTGGTTCAGTCATCGAAGCTGGATCGAGAAGTTTATCCAGCACCTCTGCATCGACTCCATCTTCCAATGCCAGTTCCCGCAGTGTCCTTCCGGTCTTATGCGCCTGCTTGGCCAGATCAGCAGCCCGATCATAACCAATTTCTGGAACCAGCGCGGTAACCAGTGCCAGACTCTGTTCTAGCAGATCGGCACAACGTTTTTCATCGGCTTGTAGTCCTGCTAGACATTTTTCGTCAAAAGCTTTAACTCCGTTACTGAGCAGTTCGATACTCTGTAAAATATTGTAGGCCATCACCGGCATCATCACATTGAGTTCGAAGTTTCCAGATAATCCACACAGAGAGACCGTAGCGTCGTTGCCAATAATCTGGGCACAGACCTGCATCAGTGATTCAGCCATGACCGGATTGATTTTTGCTGGCATGATGGAACTTCCCGGTTGAACGGCGGGAAGGATCAATTCACCGATACCACAGCGTGGTCCACTGGCCAAAAAACGGATATCGTTGGCGATTTTGAACAAGCCGACGGCACAACATTTCAAACTGCTGCTAACGGCAATAAGGCCATCTTTTGCCCCTTGTGCCTCAAAATGATTGTTTGCTTCTCGAAAGGGGAGACCCGTTTCATGGGCTATCCTTGCAATTGTTTTGGCCGCAAATTCTGGATGAGTATTGATCCCGGTGCCAACGGCTGTTCCACCCAGGGGAAGTTCAAAAAGTCTGTTCGTGTTATTGGCAATTTGTTCATGAGCCAGTTCGACTTGTCTAGCGTAACCGGAAAATACCTGCCCAAGCTTAATTGGAGTCGCATCCTGTAAATGGGTTCGGCCAATTTTCAGGATATCTTTAAACTCTGCAGATTTTTCAGCAAACTGTTGCAGCAATTGTTCTAATACTGGAAGTAGTTGCTGGTGCAGCTGTTCGGCACAGGCAATATGAATAGCGCTGGGGAAGACATCATTGCTGGATTGGCCAAGATTGACGTGATCATTGGGATGGATGGTTTTGCTGCCGAGGGGTTGCCCGAGCAAGCGGGTGGCACGGTTAGCGATCACCTCATTGGCGTTCATGTTACTACTGGTTCCTGAACCGGTTTGAAAAATATCGACCGGAAATTGATCATCCAATTTCCCTGCTACCACTTCTTCTGCTGCCCGACTGATTGACTCGGCGATCTCCGCAGAAATCAGTCCAAGGGTTTGGTTTGTCTGTGCTGCGTGTTTTTTGATCAGTCCCAAAGTTCGCAACAGCGGTTGTGGGAGGGGAATCCCAGAAATCGGAAAGTTGTCAATCGCTCTGGCAGTCTGAGCACCATAAAGAGCATCTACAGGGATTTGCATTTCTCCAAGAGAATCCAGTTCAATGCGGAAATTATTCATATTATAATCCTTTCAGATTTGAAGCGTTAGATATCATGGTTATCTGTAAGAATAGCGCTCTCTTGGAAACTGTAAAGCATCTTTCTTTCCCTATTGCCATCAGCTATGATGCCCGCCATGGAAACACTTGCCCTGCTACTGATTGTTTTCTCTGCATTGATGCATGCACTGTGGAATCTGTTGGTGAAGCAGAGTCGTGATAAAACCGGACCGGTCATGCTGGCATCGTTTCTTTCGTTTCGCTTTGGCTTGCAATTATCCCCGGTTAGTTATGATGGCGTCGCAAAAAGTCCGACCTCCGGTGTTGCAGCGGTTTTTCAGGACCTCGACCTACTATATGTAGGCCTTCGCCCCTGAAAAACCACT
>JASFYS010000161.1:0-24261 GCA_045047095.1 Desulfuromusa sp.
AGAAATTGACGGTTCGAGGGCAGATTTTCGTAGATTTGAGAGCGAATAGCACCGCTATTTGTCGAAAATATACGGAAATATGTACCGATCAGGCGATTTTGCAGTAGATTCTGGTAAAGTCCGTATATGGTCTCCTAGCAGCCACTCGACCCTGACATTAACCCTTCTGCGGGATATGAACTGATGAGCTCTCTTTATCTCCATATCCCGTTCTGTTCCCGCAAGTGTCCTTATTGTGATTTTTTCTCTCAGGTTGGCTCCCAACAGCAGATCGATGATTATGTTGAACTATTAAACCTTAATATCAAAATTCTTCACCAAAGAAACTTACTGTCCTCGCCGTTTAAAACAATTTTTTTTGGTGGCGGGACACCATCACTTCTCTCTATAAAACAGCTAGAAAAAATTCTTAAAAGCATCCACCAAAGCTTCGGAATAGACAGAGATGCCGAAGTCACGCTAGAAGCTAATCCGGGGACAATAACCCAAGAGCAACTGCAAGGATATCGACAGGCTGGCATCAATCGACTATCGCTTGGCATCCAATCGCTTAACGACCAGAACCTCCAACTCCTCGGTAGAATTCATAGTGCTAAGCAAGCACAAGAAAGTATTATTGCTGCCCGTAGCGCTGGATTTGACAATCTAAGTCTTGACCTGATGTTTGCTCTCCCAAATCAAAATTTATCGGCACTAGAGAAGGAAATTTCAGCACTACTAAATTTTAACTCTGAGCACATTTCCCTCTATGGTCTGTCGTTTGAAGAAGGCACCGAGTTTTCTTTACGGCAACAGTCGGGTGCATTGAAGTCCTGCGAAGAGAGTCTTTATGCCGATCAATATTTATTACTGCATGAGAAGCTGAATGTCGCCGGGTATGAACATTACGAAATTTCCAATTTTGCCCAACCCGGGCTGCGTTGTCACCACAACCAGATCTACTGGCAACGGAGACGCTGTCTTGCAGTTGGAGCAGGTTCCCACAGTTTTATTGATGATGATTGGGGCGAACGTTGGCATATTCCAACAGATATGAAGCATTATAAGGAATCACTGCTACAAGGTCAGGATCCTGCAGCACTCTTGGAGAAATTCGACCGCCAGGGCGCAATGCGGGAATTTGTCTACCTTGCTTTACGCACCAGCGATGGAATTAATCTGCAAATGTTTGAACAGACATTCGGCCTTCGCTTTGAACAAGCTTTTTCTGCCGCTTTTCATAAAACTAACCAATCTCTACGCTTAACTCATAATCACTACAGTTTCGATCCGAACGACTGGCTACTTTACGATCATTTGATCAGCAATTTTTTGTAGCAACATTCCCAATAAACCACTGATTAAGTTGTAAAAGGTTTCATCAACTGCTGCCATAAGTCTTGACAAAACGACATGGCATTGATAGTCTTCGTCATTAGCACTCACCTGTACCGAGTGCTAACATAAGCACGATGGTTTAGATATTTTAAAAATTACTGGAGAAAACTCGTATGGCTGATTCATTAAACGAACGCAGCCAAAATATTCTTGAGGCGATTGTCGAAGACTATATTTCCACTGCTGAACCGGTTGGCAGTCGTGCAATCAGCCGTATGCATAATTTTAATTTGTCTCCGGCATCGGTGCGCAATGTGATGGCGGATTTGGAAGAAATGGGTTTGCTCTGCTCACCACATACTTCTTCAGGCCGGATTCCGACCGGAAAAGGTTTTCAGTATTATATTGATACTCTGCTCGAAGTTCGTGATCTCAACCGAAATGAAAAACAGAACCTGCGCAATAGCTATCGTTTCCAGAATATGCGCATGGAAGACATCATGCAGGAAGTCGGCAGGGTGCTTTCGGGGTTATCGCAATATACCGGGCTGGTTATGGCACCTAAATTTATCTCGACAGTTTTTCGTCAGATTGAATTTATCCGCCTATCAAAAGGTCGCTTGCTGACGATATATGTCTCAGAAACTGGTCTAGTGCAAAATAAAGTGATCGAGGCCGACCCTTCACTAACAACCCAGGATCTTGAGCATATCAGCAATTATCTCAACAGTGAGCTGAACGGATTGTCAATCCATGAGGTGCGAGCCAAGTTAAAACAGGAGTTACAGAAAGATCGAGACCGTTATGACCAATTGAAAGAGCAGGCTCTGAGCCTTTCTTGCGCAGCCCTTCAGGGTGAGGTTGAAGATCAGCTTTATGTTTCAGGTGCATCCCTGATGCTGGGGCAGCCGGAATTCTCCACCCCTGAACAGATGCGGCGACTGGTTCAGGCTTTTGAGAGCAAAAAACTTCTGATTGAGCTATTGGATCGTGGCCAATCAGCACAGGGGGTGCAGATCTTTGTTGGGAGTGAAAGCAGTGATGTTGATTTGCAAGGGTGCAGTTTAATAACCTCGAACTTTTCCAATCAAAAAGGGGCGATAGGAACCCTTGGCGTTATTGGTCCAGTTCGCATGAACTATTCACAGGTTGTTCC
Organism: Desulfuromusa sp.; assembly: GCA_045047095.1. GTDB lineage: Bacteria > Desulfobacterota > Desulfuromonadia > Desulfuromonadales > Geopsychrobacteraceae > Desulfuromusa. The sequence goes on from JASFYS010000161.1 coordinate 2,474, forward strand.
AATTGTTGATTTTACCGCTCAACTCGTCAGTCGGGTTCTGGATCGGGAAGTAGAACAAGATTGATGGTATTGAAAAAAAGTTTGCCCTCTGGTTTTTGAGCCAGTTCACGACACTTATTACGAGAGCAGCAATTCTTGATCGAAACAAGGAGCACAAAAAGTGGCAAAAAAAACTGAGAGACAAGAACCAGAGACGGAACTTGAAACTCCGGCTGATACTGAGCCGGTAGTTGAGATTGTGGAAGATGAAATCGACAAACTCCGCAATGATTTGACCCAGGCATTAAGTGATGCCGAGGAGCATCAGGAGCAATATCTACGGACTTTGGCAGATATGGATAATCTGCGCAAACGCACCCAGCGGGATAAAGAAGAATTGGCTAAATTTGCCAACGAAAGTATTCTGCGTGAAATTCTTCCGGTAGTTGACAACTTGGAGCGGGCTGTTGAGCATGCAGAACAGGCAGCAAGCGATGAAGGTCTGTTTGAAGGAGTGCAAATGACCCTGACTCAGTTCAGTCAGTTACTGAATAAATTTGGAGTGGAACCCGTCGATGCACTCGGGCAGCCCTTTGATCCTGCCTACCATCAGGCGATGGGACAGTTGGAATCGGATGAGTATCCGGTCAATACCGTTGTGCAACAGATGCAAAAGGGATATCAACTCAACAAACGATTATTGCGACCCGCTTTTGTGATGTTAGCAAAGACCCCGATAGTAAAGGAAAATGAAGCTGAAGATACAACCGAAGAAACAGATGATGAGGAATAAACTCTGATTAAATCTCTAAGGAGGATATAAAATTATGGGAAAGATTATTGGTATTGATTTAGGAACGACAAACTCTTGTGTTGCAATTATGGAGGGTGGCGAGCCGGTTGTTATTGCTAACTCGGAAGGGTCACGGACGACTCCATCGATTGTGGCTTTTACTGAAAGTGGAGAGCGGCTGGTTGGTCAACAGGCAAAGCGGCAAGCGGTCACCAATCCAGAGAATACTCTTTTTGCCATCAAGCGCTTGATTGGTCGAAAATTCAATTCTGAAGCGGTGCAAAAAGATTTAAAAATTAGCCCTTTCAATATTATTGAAGCTGAAAATGGTGACGCTTGGGTAGAATCCCGAGGTAAAAAATATAGTTCACCAGAAATATCAGCCATGGTGTTGCAAAAGATGAAGCAGACTGCTGAGGACTACCTCGGTGAAAAAGTGACTGATGCGGTTATTACTGTTCCTGCTTATTTTAACGATTCTCAGCGTCAGGCAACAAAAGATGCCGGGAAAATTTCCGGGCTGAATGTTCTGCGTATTATTAACGAGCCTACTGCAGCCTCACTGGCCTATGGGTTGGATAAAAAACATGAAATGACTATTGCTGTTTTTGACCTGGGTGGCGGTACTTTCGACGTTTCTATCCTTGATCTTGGTGATGGTGTCTTCGAAGTTAAATCAACTAATGGCGATACCTTCCTTGGCGGTGAAGACTTTGACCAGCGGATCATCGATTATATTGCCGATGAGTTCAAAAAAGATCAGGGGATTGACCTGCGTGGCGATAAAATGGCTCTTCAGCGGCTTAAAGAGGGTGCGGAAAAAGCCAAATGTGAGCTTTCCTCATCAATGGAAACCGATATAAATCTACCGTTTATCACTGCTGATCAATCAGGACCAAAACACCTGAATATCAAACTGTCTCGTTCCAAACTGGAAAGCATTTGTAGTGAATTGATTGATAAACTGACTGGCCCATGTCAAACCGCACTGAAAGATGCTGGATTGGCTGCGAGTGAAATTACCGAAGTCATCCTGGTGGGTGGTATGACGCGGATGCCAGCTGTCCAGGAGCGGGTTAAAGAGATCTTTGGGAAAACTCCTAGTAAGGGGGTTAATCCCGATGAGGTCGTTGCTATTGGTGCGGCAATTCAAGGTGGAGTTCTGGCTGGTGATGTTAAAGATGTTCTGTTGCTTGATGTCACTCCATTATCTCTGGGGATTGAGACCCTTGGCAGCGTTATGACCAAGCTGATTGAAAAAAATACCACTGTCCCCTGTAAAAAGAGTCAGGTCTTTTCGACTGCAGCAGATAATCAGCCGGCGGTTTCGGTTCATGTTCTGCAGGGTGAACGGGAAATGGCCACCGATAACAAAACTATCGGTAATTTTGAGCTGGTAGGAATTCCTACAGCCCCACGTGGGGTTCCACAAATTGAGGTTACTTTTGATATTGATGCTAACGGTATTCTCCATGTTTCGGCTAAAGATCTTGGCACCGGTAAAGAGCAATCAATCCAGATTACTGCATCAAGTGGATTGTCCGATGAGGAGATCAACAAGATGGTTCAGGATGCTGAAGCCCACGCCAGTGAAGATAAAAACAAGCGCGAGCTGGTTGAAGCCCGTAACCAGGCCGATGGTCTGGCTTACACCACAGAAAAGTCACTGGCTGAACATGGAGAAAAACTGGACAGTGCGACCAAAAGACAAATTGAAGAAGCACTTGAAGATCTGAAAAAAGCGATTGAGGGTGAGAACCCAGAAGAGATCAAGACGAAGAGTGAAACTCTGGCTCAGGCATCCCATAAACTGGCGGAGATGATGTACGCACAATCTCAGGATGATGGTGGCGCTGCAGGAGAAACAGATAGTGGTGCAGCTGCTGATGGTGATGATGTGGTTGACGCAGAGTTTGAAGACGTTGACGAAAAGAAGTAAATTTTAAGGATCGCAGACGTCGGCAGGTTAAAGAGCCGGCGTCTGTTTTTTTAGATCAGGATAAATATTTTGGCAAAGTTCGATTACTACGAAGTTCTGGAAGTCAATAAAAACGCCAGTGGAACGGAAATCAAAAAATCCTATCGCCGTTTGGCAATCAAGTATCACCCCGATAAAAATCCTGATGACGCAAAGGCAGAAAGCAAGTTTAAAGAACTTTCTGAAGCTTATGCGATCCTCTCCGATCCGCAGAAAAGAGCCACTTATGATCAGTTTGGACATGCTGGTGTTAACGGCGCGGGGGGATTTTCCAGCGGTGGGTTTGGTGGAGCCCCATTTGAAGATATTTTTGGTGATATTTTTGGTGATATCTTTGGCGGTGGATCGCGCCGGGGACACCAGGGACAGCGTGGAGATGATCTCCGCTATAATTTAACCATCAGTTTTGAAGAAGCTGCATTCGGAACTGAAAAAAATCTTCAATTACCACGTAAGCAATCCTGCGAAACCTGTCATGGCACTGGCGCCCGCCCGGGAACTGAAGCACAAACCTGCTCGACTTGCCGTGGTGCTGGTCAGGTTCGCTATCAACAGGGCTTCTTTACGATGACACGACCCTGTCCCGATTGCCATGGTGAGGGGAAAATTATACCTGATCCCTGCCCTGACTGTCGGGGCACCGGACAGGTCAAAGGTAAACGTACCGTAGCACTTAAAGTTCCGGCGGGAGTGGAAGATGGGATCCGCCTGAAATTAAGTGGTGAAGGCGATGCCGGATCTCAGGGCGGGCCACCGGGAGATCTTTATGTCGTTATCAGCGTTGAGGAGCATTCACTCTTCAAGCGTGACGGACAGGATGTTATCTGTGAAATCCCGATCTCTTTTGTTCAGGCTACTCTTGGGTGTGACCTTGAAGTCCCCACCCTAGAAGGAAAGCTCAACCTGAAAGTTCCAGCTGGAACCCAGACAGGAAAAGTATTCAAGCTCTCAGGCAAAGGGATTGTTGCACTGCAGGGACATCATCGCCGTGGTGACCAGTTGGTGGTGCTGAAAGTTGAGGTTCCAACCAAACTGAATGCTCGTCAACGTGAACTTCTGGAGGATTTTGCCAAAGAGGGTGGTGAAGATATTCATCCCCAAAGACAGGGTTTTTTTGATAAAGTGAAAGAATTATTTGACTGATCTTCCTTTTGCCTCATAAAAAATACGGAGGGTGCATGAAGCGGTTTTTTTTCCTGATTCTCGTTGGAACCCTGTTGCTGTCGAATATTTCAGCTGCCACGGGCGCTGCTGCAGATGTTGCAGCACTGAAACAGGGGCAGGAGTTGTTCCAGACCGGAAAACTAAATCAAGCTCTGGACGTCCTGCGTGGTTTTGTTCAACAATCTCCAGACTCTTTCAACACCGCTGAAGCCTCAACATTGATTGCCAGGATTTTCTCGCAACAAGGTAACTACGCCGATGCGATTCTGTATCTACAGCGTATTCCAACCGTATTTCGAAGTCCTGAAATTGAATTGTTACTGGGAAACAGCTTGGTTAAAACAGGTCAATTCGATGCGGGGTTACAACAATTACAACCGTTGCTCAATGAACCACTTAACCTGGCTGATAAAGGCACTCTATACCAGGCGTTGACGGTTGCTTCGACTGCAGAGCAAAAAATTCTCTTAACTCTTTTTTATCTGCAGCAACAACTCCCCTCCAGTCAAAATCAAGCAGATATACTTACCCAGTCGCATCAACTACTCCAGAGTCGCATCAATGATGTTGATCTGGCTGAAGCTGCCTTTATGTGGCAGGGGACTGCCGTGGGGCAGGATGCACGGCTGCAGTTGGCGCGACGGGCTTTGGTTCAACAGCACTCTGAGTTAGCAAAACAGCACTTGCAAAAGCTGTTTGCATCCTCTGTGACCTTCCCCTACTGGCAAGAAGCTGAACAGTTGCTACAGAGAACCAGTGTTGAACGCTGGCTCAGTCGCGATAGTATCGGGGTTCTTCTCCCATTGAGCGGTCGTTATGCTTCTTACGGTGACCTGGTCAAAAAGGGTCTGGAACTAGCGCTACATGAGCATAATAAAACCCGTCTTCCAGCCCGCTTTATTTATCAGGATACGGCTGTTGAAGGGGTGACTTCTGCCCAGCTGGTCAGCAGCTTAACCGACGATGCAAAAGTTATGGCAGTTATCGGTCCACTTCTTGGTACTACTTCTGGAGATGCCGCCCGCCGAGCCCAACGCGAGATGGTGCCGATGGTCACTCTGGCTCAAACGGAAGGGTTGCCTGAAGTTGGCAATTTTATTTTTCGCGATACTCTAACTGCGGAACAGCAAGTTAAAACTCTGGTGAATTATGCTTTGGCAAAGGGAAATATCTCTTTTTCTATTCTGCGTCCGAAGAATCGGCTGGGCAAAAAAATGACCGAGTTGTTCGTTGCGGAGCTCCAGAAAGCAGGTGGAGAAATTGTTGATATTGTTAGTTATCCAGAAGTGAGTACCGATTTTAGAAAACAGATCCAGCAATTGCTTTGGGAAGACCGAGAAGTAGAAATCCCCAAAACGGCAGCGGAAATTGAAAACCAAAATGAAGAACAAAAACTGGAATATCCATTGGCACCTTTCCATGCTCTGTTTATCCCCGATTATGTCGATCGAATCAGCCTGATTGCCCCGCAACTGATGTTTTACGGCATCAAAGATGTTACCTTGCTTGGAATCAATGGATGGAATTCTCCCGAACTGGCCAGTCAAGCTGGTCGTTTCCTCAAAAAAGCTGTTTTTGTCGATGCGTTTTATCCTGGGAGTAAAAAGCCAGAAGTCCAACGTTTTGTGGAGCTTTATCGCCAGACTTATAAAGAAGAACCCACCATTCTTGGAGCTCAAGCCTTTGATATTGCTACACTCCTGTTGCAAATAATTGACGACCCCGAAGTTAAAAATCGTGATGACCTGCGTAGAAAGCTGGTCGAAATTAATGATTTTCGAGGTATTACTGGAACAACCGGTTTTGATTTGTATGGAGAAGCCATCAAGAAACTCTTCCTGTTGCAAATCAAGCGTGGTCGCATCGTCGAATACCAATAAAGTTTCCGTCAGATAACGGCGAGCATAGATGAAACCAATGAAAGTATTAGCTATCAGCTTTCTTCTTTTTGGTCTCCTGTTTCTGGTTGTTGGAATTAGCCAGATCGGCACCGCTAAAACTCCAAACACCTGCATTGTCAGTTTTGCCAAATCACTCGGAGGTAAAGCTTCCTTTGAGCTGGATCAATCGGTTCAAAAATGCAAAGCTCTTGGCATTGCTGGCATTTCCTTCGGAGTTGTTTTTACTCTTGCGGGGGGTGCGCTACTACTCAAAGCAAAAAAATAAAATTTCTGGCTTTTCCGACTGTTCTCATCACTTGATACTTTCTCTGTGTTTTTACTGGTTTTTTGCTATGATTATAAAGTTGTTTATGATCGCGGTTTAGTTTGGTTGTTTTGTTTGTGGAGGAGGATAGAATAGTGATAGAACGTAGTCTGACGCGTAAGAAAAAACGTCTCAAGGTTCGTTTTGGGGTTGATTATCCCAAACGGGTCGCTTTTACAGGCGATGCTTCTGATGGCGGGTTGTATATTATTACCGGACAACCTGAACGACCTGGTGCTAAATTGCTGATTGAAATCAACCTGCCAGATGAACAGCAGGTGATCGTTTTTGGTCGGGTTCGTTGGGCAAAAAAAGTTCCGCCAAACTTGATTCGCCTCGCCAATAAAGCAGGAATGGGGGTGCAGCTGACTCAATTTGAGGCGGGGGAGCAGGCTCTCAGAGACTATTTGGTAACGTTGCGACACTGACTTGATATTATGGATTTAGGTGTGAGTCATTCTGAACATCTTCCCGCAATTGCCCCTGATCTGATTCTGGTGCACTGGGGGCATGGCGAGTGGCAGGTTCAAAGCCTGTCAGATCGTTTGGCTCTCTGGCTCAGGGTCGATTCTGCTCATGTACGGGGGCGGTCTCCTGCGGCTTTTTTTCCTGCTGCAGTCCCATCTATAACGACTCTGGCTGCTGAAGTTCTGGAGCAGGGTCAAGATTTAAGCGCTGTTAAGTTACTCCTCCTTCCGGAACAGCCGGAATTTCTTGCCGATATTCAATTTGCCGGGTTGACCGATGACTATCTTGGGCAGTTAGTGCGAATCAGTTTGCGGGGTGAATCGATCGCCAGCAAACAAGAGGTTGGTTTTCGCGGCATGGTTGGCAGGAGTCCCGCCATGCATGAAGTATTTCGAAAAATTCGTCTCTACGCGGCCTCTGATGCGGCGATCATTATTACTGGCGAAACCGGAGCCGGCAAAGAGCTGGTGGCTCAGGCGTTACACCAAGAAAGCCCACGTCACGAAAAGCCTTTTGCCGCTTTGAACTGCGCAGCAATTAGCGAACAGTTGCTTGAATCGGAACTCTTTGGTCACGAACGTGGCGCTTTTACTGGAGCTCTGCGGGAACATCGAGGTTATTTTGAGAGGACCGATGGCGGAACCCTGCTTCTGGATGAAATCGGGGATATGCCGCTGCACACGCAAACAAAACTCCTCCGAGTTCTGGAAGATGGCCAGGTGCAGCGCGTTGGTGGTGAAAAGAGCTATCGGGTTGACGTCCGTTTTATTGGTGCAACCAATATTCCCCTGGAACAGGCCGTCGCAGAAAAGCAATTTCGAGCTGATCTTTACCATCGGTTGGCTGTTCTCCGGATCCATCTTCCACCTTTACGTGAGCGTTCTGAAGATATTCCCTTGCTGGCTGAGCTGTTCCTGCAGCAATTCAATGCCAAATATGGCAAGAGAATAATGCGCTTGACCAGCGAAGCTGCCCGCTTATTGCAATCCTATCTCTGGCCGGGAAATATCCGTGAACTGCGCAACGTTATTGAACGGGTCGTGGTGGAATCACAGACTGAGGCGATTGGAGCACGCGCTTTTTCTGAATGGATCGGCGAACGGCAACAGTTTGTTGGTTCTGCAAGGGTGCTACCTGCTGATGGAAATCAACGTAACCTCCCGGTGGTACTTCCCTATCCTCAAGGGGATGAATTTCGCACTTATCAAGTTCCCTCCTATGACCATGTGCAGGGCAAAAGAATTGAACTGTCGGAAGATCTAATCCGTGAAGCCTACCAGAAGGCAGCTGGAAATTTGTCTGCGGCTGCCAGATATTTGGGTGTGCACCGGGCAACCCTGTATCGTCATCTACGGCGACTTAAATTAACCCGTCAAAATCTTTCCTGATTTTTAAATCAACTTTATGATGCGACGTCGCACCTGTCGCATTTAGATCTTTGCTGTAACACTTGTGACGTTTCAAACTGGAAATCTTTTCCCACTATTGTCCTAATCTATTGATATTATTACTAATATTATTTTTTTATTTTTGGCATCCCTCTTGAAGTAACTCCGCTTGTAAATTGAATTGTAAAAACCCCTAAACCAGGAGGAACAAAATGTTTGGATTACAGTTTGTGAATGAGATGGAAAATGTGCAACGTGAGATCGATCAACTTTTCCGCGGTTTTGGTTTCACTTCAACCGCGGAGTCTCAAATCAAGCAGATCGATTTTCAGGTCATCGATAATGGTGAAAGTTTCAGTGTTCAGGCTCCACTTCCGGGGTTGGATAGCGAAAAACTCGACATAAGTGTGCTCGGTCGTATTGTAACCGTTTCTGGTGAGTTTTCTGCTTCGGAGGTGTCGCAGAATGTCCGCTGGCATCATCAAGAGCGTTGTAGAGGAGAGTTTGAGCAGAATATTCAGCTCCGGGCAAACCTTGATACTGAAAAAATTGAGGCTGAGTATGTCGATGGAATTTTAAATATTACCTTGCCGAAAGCTGTTTCAGAACTGCCAAAGAAAATAGCGGTTAAAGTGAACTGATAAAAACTAAAAACACACAGGAGATTGATTATGAGTGATAAGCAAATGAGGTCTCAAGAGAATGGCTCTGAACAAAATATTGAGCGAGTACCATCGGCCTTGAGGATGACTCCGGCGGTCGATATATACGAAACTGCGGATGCATTGGTATTGACAGCTGATTTACCGGGTGTTGCAAAAGATGGATTGCAACTCGAAGTTTCCCGCGGGGTGTTAACTCTGGAAGGAGAAGTTCAGGCTGCTGACGATCAACAGCGGCGCAGTTATTACCGGCAGTTTACGCTCTCCGAACGGATTGATGCGGATGCCGGAGATGCTGCACTGAAGGATGGTGTTCTCACCCTGCGGTTACCGAAAAATGAGGCGGCGAAGCCGAAAAAGATTGCGGTTAAGACGCTGCATTGAGACTGAAAAAGCCAGGGTAAATTAACCCTGGCTTTTTTTACGATGATTGGATTTTTACGCGTTATAATTGAAATGAACACAGCAGAAACATAAATTAGCTATATCGGGAGCGACTATGATTGATCTGAATCGTACCACCCAAAAAGTTCAAGAAGCATTGCAGGAGGCGCAGTCCCACGCTTTGCGCTTAGGACATGCGGAAATTGACGGTGAACATCTGCTACTGGCTCTCTGTGAACAGCAGGATGGTCTGGCTCCGCGATTACTGCAGAAACTGGATATTGCTGTTGCAGATATTTTAGATGATTTGAATCAGGATCTGCAATCTCGTTCCCGGATTGGCGGACCTGGAGCAGATAGCAGCAAGCTGTACGCCAGTCGTCGTCTTGGTAACCTTATGTTACAGGCGGAAACAGAGGCAAAACAGCTTAAAGATGAATATGTCAGCGTGGAACATATTCTTTTGGCTGCCGTTGCTGAAGGGGAACGTACTGCTGTCGGGAAAATATTCAAAAAACTAAAACTTGATCGTGACAAACTACTACAGGTGCTTACGGAAATTCGTGGTCACCAACGGGTGACCAGTCAGGATCCGGAAGCCACCTATGAGGCACTGGAAAAGTATGGCCGTGATCTGGTTGAAGCCGTCAAAAAGGGTCAACTTGATCCAGTGATCGGTCGGGATGACGAGATCCGCCGGGTTATCCGAATCTTATCAAGGAAGACCAAAAATAATCCCGTATTAATCGGTGAGCCTGGAGTGGGCAAAACCGCAATTGTAGAGGGGTTAGCCCATCGTATCGTTCGTGGCGATGTCCCTGAAGGGTTGAAAGAGAAAACAATTTTCTCACTCGATATGGGAGCTCTGGTTGCAGGAGCTAAATATCGCGGTGAATTTGAAGAGCGATTGAAAGCGGTTCTAAAAGAGGTTCACGATAGTCAGGGGCAGATTCTGTTATTTATCGATGAGCTCCATACAATTGTTGGAACTGGCAAAAGTGACGGTGCCATTGACGCGGGGAACATGCTGAAGCCGATGCTTGCCCGTGGTGAGTTGCATTGTATTGGTGCGACAACACTTGACGAATATCGCCAATACCTGGAGAAAGATCCTGCTTTAGAGCGCCGCTTTCAACCGGTGATGGTTGAGCAGCCTGATGTAGAGACAACCATCAGCATCCTCCGGGGTTTGAAAGAACGTTTCGAGGTTTATCATGGGGTGCGAATTCAGGATAATGCGCTGGTTGCTGCGGCCGAGTTGAGCCATCGTTATATTGCCGACCGGTTTTTACCGGATAAGGCAATCGATCTGATTGATGAGGCGTGCGCAACGATCCGTACTGAAATTGATTCGATGCCTGCTGAACTGGATGCGATTACCCGCAGATTGATGCAACTGGAAATTGAGGAAGCGGCGCTGAAAAAAGAAAAGGATCAGGCGAGCCGTGAACGATTGACTGTACTCCAGAAAGAATTGGCAGAATTAAAATCCAGCGAGCAGACCCTTGCAGCCCAGTGGCAATTGGAAAAAGGGGGGATCCGTGGGGTTCAACATCTGCGTGAAGAAATCGAGCAAGCTCGTTTAGCCATTGCCGAAGCAGAGCGCAACTATGATCTGAATCGAGCAGCAGAACTGAAGCATGGGCGTTTGCCAGAGCTGGAAAAGCAGCTGCAAGTTGAAGAAGAACAGCTGGAAAATACTGATGAGACTGTCAAGTTGCTGCGTGAAGAGGTGACTGAAGACGAAATTGCCGCCATCGTTGCTCAATGGACTGGTATCCCGGTGACCCGGCTTGTAGAAGGTGAACGCGAAAAGCTACTCAAACTGGATGAAATTCTGCATCAGCGGGTTATTGGTCAAGATGAGGCGGTGCAGCGTGTTGCTGATGCCGTGATTCGGGCGCGAGCCGGGATAAAAGATCCACGTCGGCCAATTGGTTCGTTTATTTTTCTCGGTCCAACCGGGGTGGGTAAAACGGAATTGGCACGAACTCTCGCGGAAGCCTTATTCGACAGTGAGGATAATCTGATTCGGATTGATATGTCAGAGTATATGGAGAAACATGCTGTCAGTCGTTTGCTTGGGGCTCCTCCCGGCTATATCGGATACGAGGAGGGAGGGCAATTAACCGAGGCGGTGCGTCGGCACCCCTATGCGGTAATTTTATTTGACGAGATAGAAAAAGCTCATCCTGATGTTTTCAATGTTTTGCTGCAGATTCTGGATGATGGTCGTGCGACGGATTCTAAGGGACGTACTGTCAGTTTTAAAAATGCAGTTATTATTATGACTTCAAATATAGGATCTCAATATCTAATTGAGGGGATTCGCGATGGTGAAATTCCAAAAGAAGTTATCCGCCAGGTCGAACAGGAATTACAACAGAGTTTCCGACCAGAGTTTCTGAATCGAGTTGATGATACGATTATTTTCAAGCCGCTAAGTAAGGGAGAAATCAAACAAATCGTGTTGCTGATGGTTGAAGAACTGCGTCAACGGATGGCTGAAAGAAACCTGGGTCTGGAATTGACCGATGCCGCGTGTGACTTTATTGCTGAAACAGCTTATGACCCAGTTTACGGGGCACGTCCATTGAAACGTTTTATTCAGCATCAGCTGGAAACGAAAGTCGCTCGAACATTGATTTCTGGTGAAGTTCTGGAAGAAACCCGGGTTGTCGTCGATCTGGTCGCGGGTGAATTGGTCGTCGCCGTTGAGGAGGTGCAATAAATTTAGAATTGTTTACTAAAATGCTTGTCTATTTTCTGAATTCATGTACACTATTACAAAAATAGTCATAATTAGGCGATAACCTCAACTGAGGAGAAATATTATGCGTATCGATATTCTTTGTAAGCCGGATCATCCAGAAAGTTGTCAGGGAACTGTAGAAAATGTTCGAGAAGCACTTGACCTTCTTGGAGTTAAGGCGGAAGTCCATCAGTTCAGCGATTCACGCAAAATGATCGATAACCGCATTTACGTGGTACCAGCTTTGCTGATTGATGATCAGGTGAGGATTGCTGGTCGGGTTCCAGAAGTTGATGAGATTGTCAGTTTTATCGTTGAACGACCACGTTATTTGCAGGAGGTGGCTAAGGTTGCTTGATTCCTTAGCCGGTATCCTTGTTGAGATAAGACTGTTGAACACCAGAAAGGTGTGAAAAAAAGTAAAATTGAACCGATTAAAGGCTCCGGCGCATCAGCGTTAGGAGCCTTTACTTTTACCGAACTCTCAGGTAGGCTTAATATACTTTTTTTAAGGAGTTTGGATAATGTCGAAAATTTTATTGGTTGATGATGTTGATCTATTTCTTGAACTTGAACGTTCCTATCTGGAAGGTTGCGGTTATGACTTGGTGACCGCTTCATCTGGAGAAGAAACTCTGCAGCGGCTGGATAAAATTGCGCCAGATGTGTTGCTGCTAGATTATTATATGCCAGGGATTAACGGTGATGAAGTTTGCCGGTTGATACGCAAAAAACCCGTTTGGGAAAAGTTGCCGATTCTTATGGTGACGGCGGCTGGAAAACCAGAAGAGGTGCAGAGTTGTCTGGATGCCGGTTGTGACGATTATATTACCAAGCCGGTAAATAAGCAGGAATTGCATGAAAAGGTTGAGCGCCTGCTTGGTACAGTGCAGCGCAGAACTGCAGAACGAATTGCAGTAAAATTACCGCTTCAATTGCAGGAGGGTGGTCGACTCCATGTTGTCACTTCCAAAGATATTTCAGCCAGTGGAATTTGTCTTACATCGCCGACCCCACTGGTAGAAAATACAACCGTTGAAATGAAGCTGGAAGGGGCGGATGGAGCTCCCTTTTCTTTGTACGGGAAGATCAAGAGAACATCCGGGCAGGCTGAGGATGGCTGTGGGGTTTATTTTATCTATCCGGATCAAAAGAGCAAAAAACTTCTTGATCGTTTGATCCGCAGTAAAAAAGTGGAACAGTTGCAACAGGAAGGTGTCGATGACCGGCTTGGCCACCGCTTGCAAGCACTGGAAAATGAATGCTCACGATTACGTACCGAGCAGGATGATGCGTTGAGCCGGATTGGTGAACTGGAACAGGAGAACCTCGACTTCGCCAACCAACTGGTGCAGGTTGAAGATGTTAATAATAATTTGACCAATCTTTACATTGCTTCTTCCCGGCTCCATTCCACCTTGGATCGCGAAGAAACTTTGGAGATTATCAAAGAGGTGGTCATTAATTTTGTCGGAGCGGAAAAATTTGCAGTTTTTCTGTTTGATAAAACCACTGAACAGTTGCATTTTGAAACCGGTGAAGGGTTTGATGTTAATGAAAATTTCCCCAATATTCCGCTTGGTGAGGGGGTGCTCGGTAAAACTGCCGCAGCTGCAGAAAATTATTTTTATAAGGGCTCAATCAGTGAAGGATCTGATGATCTTCTGGAACCAATCGTTGCTATTCCCCTGATGATACATGGGAAGATGATAGGGTTACTGGCTATCTACCGTCTTTTTATTCAGAAGGAGCAGCTGGAGTCAATTGATTATCAACTCTTCTCAATGTTGGGTGAACATGCTGCATCAGCGTTATTTTCTTCAACCCTTTATGGCCACTCGGAACGTAAACGCCAGACCTACCAGGGGTTTGTTGATCTTCTCATCAAATAGGAGGGCTAAGTCATCATCCTATTTGCGTATATTCTACTGCTTTAATCGGTAACAATAGTCCCTGAGTCATAGCAAAATCGAGAGATTCAGGTATTGATTTTGGATCCAGATCGCGCGTGAGTTGTTGTATTGTCTTCTCTTCCTTTGCCCGGGTCAGCAGTTGTGCAAACTCAGCATCGAGCGATTCAATGATAACCTCACCCTGCTGGCGCAAGAAAATAACCTGCTCCGATTCAGGTTTTATCTGGCTGTGTATTTTCTCCAGTGATTCTCCGCCAACCATTTCCAAATCTTCTAATCTAAAATGAAAGCGCTGGATTCTAACTGCCGGATTGAGTTTCCAGTTGCATTTTTTCCAAACTTTTTTTGCCGGAATGGTGCTGTCGGGCAGGCAATCATCCGTCAGTAATGTTTCAGCACAGAGAAAATGGTAATTGATTAGATCTGTGGCGATATTTGTCAACTTTGAGCGTTTTCTTGCCAGGAGTTGAGAGGCGACGTACTGTTGCTGTAGCGGAAGGATTTCCTCTGGTTGCCAGCGTTCGATATCAAGGAGTTTCTGCTTCCCAATTTTTTTTTGTTGACGCAGCCAGGAACTGAACTGGTGCAAAAATTGGCTTGGTGATAATTTCAAAGCACGACATAATTGCAGGAAGAAACCAACCGCGCGACCGCGGTTATAGAAAATATCGGTTGCGGCAGCGAGCAAACGACTTTTTTGTAAGTCTTTTCCAGGGTATGTTTTGTTGGATTGCAGTTGATAGGGGGGCAGCAGCTCGCCCTGAAGGCCAAATTTTTCTTGATTGTCAAATAATTCAGTTCCAGGGAGGATTGCCAAAGGGAAAATATCGACCTGATTCGGTTGCTGCTGCAAAGCAAAATCAAGACTTTTTTCAAAACCTGCATGGTTGTCTCCAGGAAGACCATAAATAAGATCAAGTCCGAAGGTGACCCCCGCCATGCTCATCTCCTTTAACCGCTGCTCCATTTGTTGCGGGATTAAATTGCGGTGTAATGGTTTGAGCACCTGTGCCGTTGCTGACTGTAAGCCTATTTGCACCGAACATGAGAGCTGGGAGAGGAGTCCAATGGTTTCAGTATCCAGGAAGTCAGCTTTTGCTTCGATGTGGTAGTGGATTTGAGAGGCGTTCTCAAGCAACATTTCGAGTAATTGTTTGCCCCGTCCTGGTGGCGCATTAAAGGTTGAATCTAGAATCCAGACCTGCGCGACCTGATGCTCTATAAACAGCTGGAGTTCCTTTCGTAAGCGGTCGAGTGGTAGCGGGCGAACCCCTTGATGTCCTTTGGCATCGTAACAGAAAGCACAATTAAACTGGCAACCTCTCGCCACTTCCCAGAGAACCCCACAGTCTTTTGTCAGCTGGAGCTGGCCTGTCAGCCATGGTGAAGCGAGGAGCGACAGGTCAGGGCAGACCGCTGCTGAGGGGATGGTGGATCTATCGGAGGTGACAGAGAGAAAACCGGAAATCCCAGCAACCGGCTTTCCTGCGTCCAGAGTCATGACCAACTCTGCAAATGAGACTTCACCCTCACCACGAAGGACTCCATCCAAAGCCCCATCTTTAATGACATTCTGGCTGTCAGCACTCGCTTCCGGACCGCCTGCGATCAGGATTAGATCTGGTCTTTTCTGGCGCAGTAGTTGCGAGAGAATCAGGATCTGCTTCCGGTTCCAGACATAGAGAGGAAAGGCAATAATTGTTGGGTTCAGCTCCAGCAGTTGCTGGCACATTAAGTCTGTAGCTGTTTCTGGAAAGAGATCAATAAGTTTGGTTTGCTGTTGCAGTTCTGTCGGCAGGCAGGATTTGAGGCAACCTGCCGCCAGGGGAACGGCTTGTGCTGAAGCACGGACATGCAGGGTTGCTATTAGAATGTGCATTTATTTTTTTAGACTGACTTTAATGCGTGGTTTTTCACCGCTGGTATCAATGCTGAATTCAACCGGTTTATCGCCATAGCGACTCCGAATTTTTTCACGCTGAGCGGCGAGGAAATTGGCTACTTTTTCGGCACTTGGCCCACCTTCCGGCAGGCCACACGTCTTTCTGGCCTCGCTCAGTTCTTGTTGGAGTCTAGCCGCTTCAACTTTTGGATCGATATTTATGGCTCTGCTGGAGGATGATTTTGGCGGGGTTGATTTCAGCTTGGCCGTGTGGCGGTGATATTTCCCTTCATCAATCAAGCGGAGAATGCGATCCCAATACTGTCCATAAGACATAAGGCGTGAAGTGATACTCTGGTAGCGAAATTTCAGATCGGTCCAGACAATATGGCGGTTGGTAAACTGGCGAAGTCGGCGGGTGAGATCTTTGCGCTGATTGTAAGGTTCACGTTTTTCAATGCCAGCGAAATATTGCTCGTAATGGATTTCCAACTCTTTAACCTGTTGCTGAATTTCATCAAGTTCTTGTGCCAACTGGCGCCGTTCATCCATGCATCTCTCCTCCAAGGGGAGAACTATACGTGAGTCGTGTAAAAATGTAAATAATTGCGCGATTTTATCACTATTTATGCGGGATGTTGCTTGACTTGGCATCGGTCATTTCGAGATAATCAAATGTTTTTTCAAACACTAACAATAAGGGGATTTTCCATGAAGAAGGGATTGGCAGCAGTTATTCTGGCTGCGGGAAAAGGAACCAGAATGAGATCGGCATTGCCGAAGGTTTTACATCCAATTTGCGGCCAGCCGATGCTTTACTACCCGCTTGAAGCCGCCAGGCAAGCAGGCTTTAAACAGTTGAAAGTTGTTGTTGGTCATCAGGCAGGCCAGGTGGTAGAGGCTTTTCCCGATGAGGATTTGACCTGGATTAAACAGACCGACCAGCTGGGGACCGGGCACGCTCTGATGTGTGCAGCAGATTCTTTGCGTGGTTATTCCGGGCCGTTGTTGCTCCATTGTGGCGATGTGCCGCTACTGAAACCGGATACTATAGAACAGTTACAGAACTATCATTCCCAGCAACAGGCTGTGGTGACGGTGTTGACAGCGCAGATGCCGAATCCGCAGGGATATGGGCGGATTATCCGCGATGGTGAACAGATTCTGCAAATTGTTGAAGAGAAAGATGCCAACGAAGAACAGCGGCGGATAACAGAAATCAATGCTGGAACCTATATGTTTGATACTGTTTTTGTGCTTTCTGCATTAAAAGGGTTAGACAAGAATAATTCCCAAAGGGAATATTATCTGACCGATATTGTCGCTGCTGCTGTTACTGCAGGATTGAAAACCCGAGCTCTTTGTGTTGAAGATCCGACTGAGGTGATGGGGATTAATGACCGCTGTCAGTTAGCTGAAGCTGAGGTGCTAATGCGTTGGAAGATCAATGCTGATCTGATGTTCGGCGGGGTCTCTATGACCGATCCAACGACGGTTTATATCGATAATGGCGTGGAGATCGGCATCGATACAATATTGCACCCCAACGTTCACCTCCACGGGAAAACGACTATCGGGAAAAACTGTATTGTTGAGACCGGTGTTGTGGTTGTTGATTCCCAGATTGCCGATGGTGTCCAGTTGAAGGCGGGTTCAGCAATAGAAGAGGCACAGATTGGTCCTAAGTGTAAGATTGGCCCAATGGCTCACCTGCGCCCCGGTACAGTTTTGACCGGAAATAATAAAATTGGTAACTTTGTTGAGATGAAGAAGTCGGTTTTTGGGGAAAAATCCCAAGCGAGTCATCTGACCTATATTGGTGATTCAGAGGTGGGTAAAAATGTCAATTTTGGCTGCGGAACCATCACCTGTAATTATGATGGGGTCAATAAGCACAAAACAACAGTTGAAGATGATGTCTTTGTCGGCAGTGATTGTCAGTTTATCGCTCCGGTCACCATTGGGCGTAACAGTTTGATTGCTGCGGGCACGACAGTCACCAAGGATGTTCCACCCGACTCATTGGCTTTATCTCGTACTGATCAAAAGAATATTGATGGTTGGCGGTTACGTAAACAGAAGAAATCCTGAAACTTTAGGAGGGAAATATGTGTGGAATCGTTGGTTATATCGGACAGCAGCAAGCCTCTCCCATTATCATAGATGGTTTGCGGCGGCTTGAATATCGTGGTTATGATTCGGCGGGAATCTGTACCCTTAATAGCGGAGAGACACAAATCCGCAGGGCTGAAGGAAAGCTGATCAATCTGGAAAACATTCTTCGTGAACAGCCTGCCGAAGGAACCCGGGGAATTGGCCACACCCGCTGGGCAACTCATGGTCGGCCTTCTGAAATCAATGCTCACCCGCATAAAGCAAGTAATATCATTGTTGTGCATAACGGTATTATTGAAAATTATCTAAAATTGAAGGAACGCCTGCAGGAACTTGGACACAACTTCAGCTCCGAGACCGATACCGAAATTATTGCCCATTTGGTTGAGGAACATTATCGTAGCTGCGGTGATTTTGAAAAAGCCGTTCAGTTGGCGCTGGCAGAAGTTGAAGGAGCCTATGCCGTTGCCATTCTTTGTAATGATGAACCGGATAAACTGATTGCCGCCAAGCAGGGGGCTCCACTGGTTGTCGGTCAGGGAGATGGAGAATTTTTTGTCGCATCCGATATCCCGGCGATGTTGTCCCATACCAAAGAGATGATTTTTCTGGAAGATGGAGATGTCGCGGTTTTTACCCCCGAAAAAATGTGGATAACTGACCTTTCGGGACAGCCACAAACCCGGGAAACCAAAATTATCACCTGGAGCCCGATGATGGCGGAAAAGGGTGGCTATAAGCACTTCATGCTTAAGGAAATCTACGAGCAGCCAAGAGCAATCGCTGACACGATTGCCGGTCGTCTGCAAAGTGATGAGGGCGACATCTACCTTGAGGATCTCGATCTGAGTCAGGAACAACTGGCCAATCTTGATAAAATTTTTATTGTCGCCTGTGGAACCTCCTGGCATGCCGGACTGGTGGGTAAATTCTATATTGAAAAACTGGCTCGGATTCCGGTTGAAATCGATATCGCCAGCGAATTCCGCTATCGTGATCCGATTATTACCGATAAAAGCCTGACCGTTCTGATCAGCCAGAGTGGTGAGACAGCAGATACTCTTGCTGCGCTGCGTGAGGCGAAAGAGAAGGGTGGCAAAGTAGTTTGTGTCTGTAATGTTGTCGATTCATCCATTGCCCGTGAAAGTGATGGGGTTGTTTATACTCATGCCGGTCCCGAAATCGGAGTGGCTTCAACCAAGGCTTTTACTACTCAGCTGGTAGCGCTTTACCTGTTTGCCCTGAAACTGGGTCGTGCGCGGGGAACTCTGACCGCTGACGAGTGTCGTGATCATGTTGAGGCGTTGTTGGCGTTGCCACGTGAATTGGAAGAGACCCTGGAACTGGATGAACAGATTGAAAAAATTGCCCGTGAGTACATGAATGCTCGCGATTTCCTCTATATGGGACGCGGAAATCAATATCCCATCGCCCTTGAAGGGGCATTGAAGCTCAAGGAAATTTCCTACATTCATGCCGAAGGTTATCCTGCCGGAGAGATGAAACACGGTCCGATTGCTCTGATTGATGAAACTCTGCCGGTTGTGGTGCTGGTACCACGCAACGCGACCTACGACAAGGTTGTTTCCAATCTGGAGGAGGTCTGTGCCCGGGGTGGTAAAGTGATTGCCGTCGCCAGTGGTGAAGAGGACGAACTGCAGGGGAAGGTGGCTGCTTTGATCAAGGTGCCGGAAACAACCGAAGATCTACTGCCGATCCTCACCTCAATTCCGATGCAGTTACTCGCTTATCATATTGCTGTTCTTAAAGGAACCGATGTTGACCAGCCACGTAATCTGGCAAAAAGTGTGACGGTGGAATAGGGTCAATACGATGTGAGTCCTGCACCAGATGATCATATCAAAGCGGTGAAAGCCAATCGGGCAGGTTTTATTTTCAAAACCTGCCCCGACTTTCTTTGTACACCGGATGCCAGGCTGATCCAAGGTGAGACTGGCTGAAGAATAACTCTAATCAAGATCCTTCTTTGATTCTCGATTGAAGTGAATTGTGAAAATGGTCGAAATCGGTTTCACATCCTTCGTTGCGTGACCACCTTTTAACTTCGGCAATATTAACCTCAGAACTAACTGATACCAGCAAGGCTTGTTCCAGACATTCCCTGTCGTTCCAGTGGTAATATGCAGCAAGGCGATCTTTGACGCAATCGGTTGGGGACAGTGCCCTTAGTTCACCTGTTTCATACTCCAATATAGATATTTTAATGGGCTGTTCAGATCCAACTGCTAATGGTCCAACGGGGAATTCAAGGAAATATTTGGTGTCCGGATGCTTGAAGTAACGGTCTTTTCTGGAAAATTGTATTTCTTCTAGAGCTTCTCCTAGTTTTCGTTGCCCAACCGGAATGTTTTCGATAAAGTCCAAATCAAATGAAGAATACTTCCCTGATGAATAGATTTCGACGCACGCACCACCCGTAAGAACCACCCTAATTCCATGCTTTTGCAAATGTGAGCAAACGAACGCGGCCAATTCGCCGATGGACATTTCCGCTATTTTTTTCAAAGCGGTTTTCCTTTCCGGC
The DNA here is from genome assembly GCA_045047095.1 of Desulfuromusa sp. Lineage (GTDB taxonomy): Bacteria > Desulfobacterota > Desulfuromonadia > Desulfuromonadales > Geopsychrobacteraceae > Desulfuromusa. Next base: position 22,702 of record JASFYS010000161.1, read on the forward strand.
GCGGCCGACGTCTGTTCATCAATAGCCGTTCGCGTTCTTCTGCAGGATAGAATGATAGTGCCTTGTCCAGGAGTTGCTTCAATTCACTCAGGAAAATAAAACGTGGATTGAAAGTGTAGAGTCTGGTTCTGCCCACCATACGACTGTAAAGCACACCGCCCAGTTCCAACTTTTCAAATTGGTTCTGTATCGTTCTCAGGTCAATATTGTAGTATTTTGCGACCTCACGAGGATAACCTTCATCCCGCGCATAGACGTACAGTAATACTTTTTCCTTGTTGGCAGAGCCAAACAGCCCTTCAAGCATAATACTCCCCAATATCGACGTAAATATTACGTCTTATGACGTAATATTTACGTCGATATTACCAGAGGAGAGATATCATGTCAATAATTCGGCAATCCAATTCGGCTATCCAATTTCACCCTTTGAGTTGCGTTTGTCAATTACACCGATTAATCAGATTCACAATCAGCTTCACGATCGTCTCTTTCTCTTCTGGTTTGTTTTCAGAAATCAGCAGGGTTAGAGCTACCAGGGTGTTATCTGCCAGGCGTTTACTACCGTCTTCACGATAGAGGATACGGTTGGCATTGAGAAAGTAGATGAAGATAGCAGCGGCAATCCGTTTGTTACCATCGCTGAAAGCGTGGTTTTTGACGCTGAAATAGAGCAGGTTGGCAGCATAGGCGTAATCGGTGATAACCTGCAATACCTCCTTGCCGGTATCATCAACCATTTCCTGATTGGAAAGAGTTCAGCTCAGCAACTCCATCGCCTGCTGTATTTCGGCCAGTTGTTCGGCCTGCTCAGCCAACTGTTTCTGGTTGATGGTATAACCCTGTACCAGATGATCGCGCAATATCTTGGTCACCCACTGGCGGAGCCCGTTTGAGAACCGGCCTGGTCTCCAGTTCAACCTGCGGCGGCAAGAGCGGTAGATCATTGTACGGTTTTTGCGGATCAAAGGTCATTGATTTTTTCCCGAGGAAACATTTGATATGTCGATAAAACAATTTTTTTCGACATGTTTAGAGTATCTGTTGATTTCGTCGACATATCCAACAAAATCGTTTGCCGGGGGCAGGCAGCTTATTTTTCAGAATTTGCAATGTGCATTTTTCGCAAATTGCTTTTTTCGGCGAGTTTCCCCTCCATGAATACATTGCGAATGTGGCGAGAGAAAACTGACACATCCCGCTTAAACAGATTCACCATTTGCGCTTGATTCAACCAGACCGTTTCCTGATCCAGACGCACTTCAAGAGCAGCATTGCCGTCTGCAGATTGATAGATGACAACCTTGTCAATTATTCTTTTGTCCTTTTCTAAGATCGGCCAAGCTCAATTTGTTGATCGTTGAGACCTGACCCTGCTGCTACGATGCAACCATCAGCTTGTAATCAAGTAGGATCCCAATCCTAACTCATTGAAAGCACAAGGATATAAACAAAAACGATCTGGAACTATGTCCTCCAGTCAAGTGCCCGTCAAGTACAAGCAGCCACCCATATTCTGAGTTTTAATCGCCCGCCGTTTCGTCATCCGCAACTGCCCAC
>JASFYS010000162.1:0-4583 GCA_045047095.1 Desulfuromusa sp.
CTCCAAAGACTTGCTACCCGGTGGCTGGCCTGCCGTCCGGGGTGGGGATCTCACCCACTTGATTACGCGACCTTGCCTGGCCGCACTGCGAGTGCATCAATCATAGCACAAGTCATTAAATGAAAGGTCACTCTCAATTTCTCGTCAAAGTTCTGACAAGATTAAATAATTTTTACCAAACTATCTTTCATTGTCTGTCATAAAATCGACAGGCAATGGTAACATCATAGAATTAAAGCATTTTTCGTGTTGGCACAATAATCGCTTAATAAGCATGTAACATAAAATATTTCTAAAGATTATTTAATAATATGCCGATAAAGAAAAATATAGATCTTTGGGGGACAAAGGGATACACAAATGATAAACACAACAGCTCTGATTATCGCCAATGATACCAGTAAAAAAACTCAATTAATGGATCATCTCTCAGCGACTGGTCTTTTTCAGCAAATCAAGCCCTTAAAGTCTTCTGCGGCACTCTTTCAGCACCTGAAATCAAAACCTGCTGATATGGTTTGCTGGGCAATTGAGAAAAAAAATCGAAAAGCTGACTGGATTAATAAATTGCACTCCGATGAGAAGTGGCACGATCTTCCCTTGATCGCCTTCGCTGAAGATCAGCAAGGCCTGCTCAACGGTTTTCAACTTGGGGCAAGTGATTCTGTCTATCTTGAGATTGACCAGACTGAGCTGAGCGCGCGGATGAACCGCCACTTGGAGCGCTGGCAACGGTTGCTGGAACTACGCAAGAGCAAAGAACAATTACAGAAAATGGCATTAACTGATCCACTGACACAACTCGGCAACCGGGCAACCTTTGATATGAGTATCAAACAAGCTGCAGCCTGCACCCAACGCTCAGGAAGTCCCCACTCGCTGTTAATGATCGATCTGGATTTTTTCAAGACATTTAATGATAACTATGGGCATCAAACCGGCGATTTTGTCCTCCGATCTGTTGCCGACGCCATCAGAAGCTCTGCCCGTGATGCGGATATCTGCTGCCGCTACGGTGGTGAAGAATTTGCGGTCATCCTCCCCGACACCAAAGCCAACAATGCTGAAGTCCTGGCTGAACGGATCCACAAACAAGTGGCCAAAGTTTCCAGAAAACAACCAGCAGGGCGGATGCCAATCACTGTCAGTATTGGGGTCAGTTGTGCCAACCGGGACAGAACTCCTCATCCAACACAACTCATTGAGGAAGCTGATCAGGCTCTCTACCAGGCAAAAGCAAATGGACGCAATCGAACTGAAACTTGGCAGTCTGACACTCGTGCTCCCAACCCACAGTTTCCCTGCAACTTTGATCAAGCGCCACAGCTGGCGTTTGGAGCTTAAACTTACTTCCGTTCAAGTATACGGGACTGTCCCCAGCACTATCGGGGGCTGTCCCGGGTTTACGGGTTTGAAACTGTGCTGGATCGCGCCGCAAAGGCCTGGGACAGCCCCCATGCGGGGACAGTCCTATCTTTGCTGAATAGCTACAAAACACAAAACGGGGACAGAAGTTAATTCTGCCCCCGTTTCAATTGTCATCTGAGAAGGATCTATCTCAGGAACCAGCCCCGCCCAAAACCTTCACCTTCAAGCGCAACTGTTTGCGCTGCTCAGCCAGACAATAAGCAATGATCGCATCCTGATCTTCATCTTCGATATCAACAAAGGTCAGAGCAATTTGCTGATCGGCATCGTCCCCATAACTGGAAACAACCTCGCCAACACATTCAACCACTGCAGGTTGCGGTGAATCGATGACAATCTCCAAACCCAATCTGGTTCCGGCTTTGATAGTTTCAGAAACCGGCAAACGTAAGCCACCACCACTAATATTCACCGGTGTCGGCACCGATTTTGCGGTGGGGTGCTCCTCATCAATCACCCAATAGCTGACCGACAAATCAGCATCAACGCGAAAATAACCCCGCTTTTGAATATAGCTAAACGATTCAACCATTTCCAACAACAGTTTTGTATCTTCATCAGCAGAATCAATCTTAGCCTTGATCGATTTATTTTCGCCAGCAACGTCAAAAGTCACCAGGCAAAACTCTTCAAGGTTAAGTAGCTCTACATTCAGTTGATCAGGGAGGAAAGTCACTTCAAATTGGGGAGATGTGGTGACTTTAGCAACAGCATCAAGCGACAATTTTTTACCATCCAAAAGCGGCAGGGAAACTTTAACAACCCGATAATCTTTCAGTTGATTCAGTACAGACATAGCAAAACCTTCAATGAAATCATTATTACTTCAGAAGCAAGAGCACATCTATTCGTGGTCTGGAGACCGCTCCCACCCAACACCTATAACAATTTATTCGCTGTAGGAGCGACATTCCTGTCACGAAGAACTTTTTTCAGCAGCTAATCAATCTAATCTATCTGAAATATTTCCCAGCAGCTAATCTATTCGCGGTCTGGAGACCGCTCCCACCCAACACCTATCACAATTTATTCGCTGTAGGAGCGACATTCCTGTCGCGAAGAACTTTTTTCAGCAGCTCATCTATTCGCGGCCTGGAGACCGCTCCTACAAGACAACCTGTGTACCGTAGGAGCGACATTCTTGTCGCGAATGGTTACCAGAAGATTCGCGGCCGGGAGACCACTCCTACGTAGGCGAAGTCGCGAAGAACTTTATTTTATCCATTTGCTTCCGGAAGGCAGTTCCTACAAAAAGGGTGATTCATACCATTCGGCATCCCAATGGGAATAATCAATCGCCCGAACAACCAAGCCAGCACGAACCGGATTAGCAACGATATAGCGAGCGACCTGACGTAAATCTTCATCATCTCGCAAAGCATGATCATGATAGCCTTTCTGCCAAATCGGCTCATCCATTCGCGGTCTGGAGACCACTCCACCGTAGGAGCGACATTCCTGTCGCGAACTGTCCAAACAAACTTCTAAGGAGTTAAACTTTTGGATATTTCAATATCTTTCTTAATTAATGAATTGACGATTTCATTTAGAGAAAAATCTGAGTCCATATCTTTCATATTTGTCATAAAAAAGTTTTTTACTTCCGCATCCAAATAAATGGGGATCTCTAGCTCTTCGATTGGTCGATAGAATTTCCCTTGTTTTGCATTCGTAAAATCATACTCATCATTCATAAAGGACTCCTTTGATGATAGATTTTCTTTTCCTGCTTGGTTGCTCTTCTGGCACTAATTATTCTGACCAGCTCAACGTCATTATCATCTCTAAAGGTATGGACAACCAACAGTAATGTTTTGCCTAACGAACGACCTAGCATTATCCAGCGGTTTTCAGAGTCTGAATGAGTATCATCGTATAAACTTAAAGCATAAGGATCCGCAAATACATAAGATGCACTCGCAAAAAAGAATAAGATGGCTAAGCAAAAATTTCGTCCTACAAGGCGTAGTGGTTTTTCAGGGGCGAAGGCCTACATATAGTAGGTCAAGGTCCTGAAAAACCGCTGCAACACCGGAGGTCGGACTTTTTGCGACGCCATCAATCTTAGCATTGATTACTAAAGGGAGACAATTCCCACTGATCACGTTCCGGTCAGACCAAACCGGGCTGACACATCGGTCTGCCCCTACATTATATCAAAAACATGCAAAAATATGACAGCAGATCAACTACCCACCCCCCCCCGGGGGCAAATTGTTTTGGTTGAGCAGGTGCTTGATGATATCCATTCGCGGTCTGGAGACCGCTCCTACCCAACACCTATAACAATTTATTCGCTGTAGGAGCGACATTCTTGTCGCGAAAAACTTTCTATCCAACACCCCGGGCAAATCGTTTTTGCTGGGAAGGAGCTTGATGATATCCGGCAACAGCCACACGACCGCTTTTGATCTGGCTTAACTCATTAGCGGTAACAGCCATCATGCCACGGATTCTTGGTAATAGCAAATGATTCAGCTCGACAATTTTTTCAAGCAGGCGGGTTCGTTCTATAAATAGAGGATGTTCTTGCCAATAGGTCGAGTTACGGGGAAATACTTCCAGGAAAATCCGATCATTCAAACCAGCTTCATCCTGTAATTCCTGAAGACGGACAGTGTAACTTTGCAGCTGCTCAGGATCAGATTTTAGCAACAGATGATCAAGCTGACCAGCATGATCAATGATCTGTCGGTATTGCTCTATCGATTTTTTTAGGCATGTTTCCATAGTCATTCCTAAATTAGAATGAAGCTGCGACTTGTTTTACAGCGGGTTTTGCATTTGCAGCTATTCGAGAACCTTGCTGATTGTTCTCAACTGCCCCAGCGAATCCCTCTCGCAGGTCAAGGAGAACAGTTTCAACTGGTCCCAATCTGTCTATATCGCTCCGAGCATTAACTGCCGACAATTCCCTAATCATAAAATCATAAAGTTGGCTCAAGTCCAAGGCAATTTCACCTCCAACTTCATAATCGAGGGTATTGGAAAATTCAGTAATGATCGCAATCGCTTTGCCAATCGCAATTGCTTTATCAGCTTTTCGGCCATCTTCAATTGCAAACTTAGCTTGTCTGACAAAACGGATCGCTCCATCATAGAGCATGATTAGAATCTGCTCTGGTGAAGCAGTCATCACCTGGTTATTTCGATAG
>JASFYS010000163.1:0-7347 GCA_045047095.1 Desulfuromusa sp.
CGTAGTGGTTTTTCAGGGGCGAAGGCCTACATATAGTAGGTCGAGGTCCTGAAAAACCGCTGCAACACCGGAGGTCGGACTTTTTGCGACGCCATCATATCATACCGCTTGAAGAACTTTCTCACAGACACTTGACACACATAGGCAAATCCCCATATATAAAAGAATCTACAAAGGAGTTTTATTATATGTTGAAAAATAGTGTTCTCTTGATACTAGTGGTTCTACTTTTTGGTTGTTCACAGGATCAACCGACCCAAGTAACAGCGCAACCAACCCCAGCAACAAATATCAAATCGGTACAAAACAGCCCTGAAGTTGCTGAGAACTTGCTAGTATTCTTCATTAATCCTGATGGTGGTCCCTGTCGCATGCAAGCAGACATTCTGAATCAGATGTCTGAAGAGTTTGCAGGGAAAGTATTGGTTCGACCCGTCAAAACTACGATAAAGGCTGATATGGATATTTTTTATGCCTACGGAATTCGGGCTCTGCCAACCATCCTGCTAGCGGATTCTTCCGGAAAAGAGATCACCCGCCTGCCGCCTGGAGTGCATGCTGCAGACACAATTCGCGGCCTGCTCAAACAGATTCCGGGAAAATAACCCAATGACACCTCTTGATCTGAGCATCACCACGATGGCGATGACTATTTTTGCGGGAATCGCCAGCATTGCCTCACCTTGCGTCTTGCCAGTTGTCCCAATTATTGTGACTGGAACGGAAAGTGATCATAAGCATCGCCCTCTCTTGATTGTATTGGGTTTAAGTCTTAGCTTTATAGCGATGGGGTTGATGACCTCACTGTTTGGTGGAGCTATTGCTGGAGTGATGCCACTGCTTGAAAAAATAGCGGGGATTGTCGTTATCCTCTTCGGTATCTTGATGCTGTTTGATATTAACCTTTTCAAAAAGCTGACTCTTTTTTCAAATATTCAAACGAGTAGCCGTGGCCGTTGGTCTGGGTTGATCATGGGTTTGACTTTAGGATTGGTCTGGATTCCCTGTGTCGGACCGATGCTGGCAGGAGTGCTGACTCTGGTTGCCACCGACGGCAGACTCTCTACGGGGGTAATTTTACTGACCTGTTATTCTCTTGGTTTTGCAATTCCCATGCTGCTTCTGGGATATGCATCCCAATCGATTCGCCAGAAAATCAAACGGGCCAATGCCCACCCACTGGTCATTCGGCTGCTCAGCAGCGGGTTATTAATTGTCTTCGGGATTTTTATATTGACCAAGGGAATGTTAAGCTTTGGCGGGTTATTCTAGCATATACGGACTATTATAAGCTGGTGGCTAGTTTGACAAAAACTTTTCGACCAGAAAATCCGCAATTGTCGCGGGGTCATTCAGATTAAGAACCGGAATCTCTAGGTCAAGCTGGCAGTCACTGGCAACGGCAATGTAAGTGGGGTTGTACACGCCATCACAACAGAGAAGCGACTCACCATGACCTTGCCGGAAAACCTCTATCTTTGGCAAAGGTCCCTGCTTGTAACCTTCTACTAGAACCAGATCAACGGCTTGAAAATAATCGTTGAGGAGGGTCTCGATATCGGGTGGTTCTGCCAGCGTTTGCACAAATGCAAGTTTTTCAGCTGAGCAGATCATGGTTGCTTCAGCCCCTGCTGCTGCCATCCGATAGCTATCTTTACCAGGCTGATCAATATCAAACTGGTGGGGAACTGCCTTGAATGCACCGATCCGATAGCCACGAGTCTGCAATTCAGTAATCAATTTTTCAACCAGAGTGGTTTTTCCCGTCCCCGATTTAGCGGCAAACGAAACCGCTTTAACTGCTCTGGTTGCTTTCATTGTTGCAATCCAAACAGCTGTTCCTGATTCAATAACTGGACATCGACCTGCTCTCCAGCAGAAAGTTCTGTTTGGTCAGCGGCCAATACGGCAATCGCATTGGCTTTGATCATGGTACTAAGGATGCCGGTATTCTGATCTCCAGCACTTTCTGCCACTAATCCTTCAGCTGTATTTTCTACCTTTACCCGTAAAAAGCGGGTTTTACTGGTTTCATTGTAAAGAACTCCCTTGACATTAACTTTGACGAGTGGTCGAAAAATATTTCTATGACCCATCATTTTTAGTAACGCCGGGCGGATCAACTCCTCGAAACCGATCATGCTGGAAACGGGATTCCCCGGCAGAGAAAAAACCGGTTTCCCCTGCTTCAGGCCAAAAGCTGTTGGCCCACCCGGCTTCATCGCAACCTTCCAGAACAGCTGTTTTACCCCGGCAGCTTCCAGTATTTCACGCACCAGATCCCGATCACCGGTTGAAACTCCGGCAGATGTTAGCAGCACATCAGCCTCAAGCCCCTTAGTCATCATCGCGGCCAGACTTTCATTGTTGTCTCGCGCAATGCCGATACGCAGCGGTGTTGCACCAATCTCTTTGACCGCAGCAGCAAGGGACCAGGAGTTACTGTCAATAATCTGCCCCGTTGTCGGGATTTCCCCCGGAGCAACCAGCTCATCACCCGTCGATAGAATTGCCACGGTTGGCCGCCGGAAAACCGGCACCTCTAAACGAGCAAAAGAGGCCAATAAATTAATTTCCGCCGGACGAAGAACTGTCCCGGTCAAAATCATAACGTCATCTGCAGCAATATCACGACCACAGAAACGGATATAATCACCGACCTTCACTGCGGTCTTGATCGTGATCTGATGGCCATAAACTACGGTATTTTCAATCGGGATAATCGCATCACAGCCGCCGGGAATTGGGGCTCCGGTCATAATCCTGACGGCGCTTCCAGTACGGACAGTAATTTTATCAGCAACCCCCCCTGCGGGTATATATCCATCAACCTGTAATTGGGCAAAGGGTTGGCAATCTTCGGTTCTAACCGCAAAGCCATCCATCTCCGAGTTATCCCAGCGAGGCATATTCCAAGGTGCACGGACGTCCTCAGCCAGAATGCGACCAACCAAGTGAGCCAGTCCCACCGGTTCAGGTTCCAATAGTGATACATTTTTCAGGATTATTTTTCTTGCACTCTCGAAACTTTCAACCATAAGAATCTTCTTTATTTACTGATGCACGCGCAAAAGACTAATCAGCTGACTTAGCCATCATTTGCTAAATTCTTTTTTACTGATCGCTTCTGCTTTAATCCGATCCAGCAATAAAGCCAGAGCGGCTTTGACATTCTCACGTATATCACCAGCGACGATCAGAAACAGCAGATCATCCCCCGGTTGCATCACCCCTGAATGGGTTTCCACCACCACTTTAAAAATCCCCTCCATCTGCTCAACGTCACTCCGAATTTGTTCAACCTTCTCGTCATCCGCAGCCACTTCAATTTGACTCACGGGAGAGTGATCGCCACGTGACCACCCACGGACTGTGCCGTTATGAATCAGAACCATGCCGACATTCTCAGCAAAAGCAGGATCTTGTTTCATTGTTGCAATCGTTTTGGAAATATCCATTATTGTTCCTTGGGAGAAAATCTGATTTTTTTGTACGATCTACAATCAAACGAAAAGTTTTTACCACAGAGGCACTAAAGATCACAGAGAAAGCAAAAAATGACTCAAAAATACTTTTTTTCTCGTCTCTCTGTGGTTGATACAATGGGTTGACCCTTTTGCGCTGCAGTCATCGTTAGCCGCCAATCTGCGCCATAGAAAAAGGGGAATATTTAGCCGTTGGTGAATTCAATGTGTGGCAGGCAGGTTTATCATTGACCAAATTCTGTAACTTCATTGCAATCTGATCAATATTTCCTGGAATCAGCAGTGGTTTTAAATCAAATTCATGATCTGAAAAAAGGCAGGTTCTAACGTTTCCAGATGAAGTGATGCGAATTCGGTTACAGTCTTGACAAAAATGTCCGGACAATGGAGCAATAACACCGATGTCTCCTTGAGCCCCAGCAATGGCAAATTCCTCCGCCGGGCCAGCCAGGGGGCCCCGATCAACCGGATGGAGGCAATAATGGTCATTCAAGATCTGTAAAACGTCTTTACTGGAAACAACCAGTGAACGCCAATCCTCTTCTTTCAATGTTGGCATATATTCAATAAAACGGACGGTGCAATCGTGCTCCTGGGTTAGCTTGGCAAAGTCGAGAATTTCACTATCATTAAAACCGCGCATAACCACCATATTGATTTTGTACGAGAGACCAACTTTTTCCGCAGCAGCAATTCCGGCTAACACCTGAGGGAGCAGATCCCGCCGGGTTAATTGAGAGAACATGGCCGGCTGTAAAGAATCAAGGCTGATATTAAGCCGTTGTACCCCGACATCTTTCAACGCCTGCGCCATTTCAGGAAGAAGCACGCCGTTGGTCGTCAACACCAGCTGCTTTAGACCAGAAATTTTCGCCAGCTGTTCGAGAAATGCAATGACCCCGGTTCGAACTAAAGGTTCCCCGCCAGTCACCCGAATTTTTTCAATTCCAAGAGAGACTGCTGCTTCGGCAATCAGTAAGAATTGTTCGTAACTTAATATTTCTGCATGCCCAAGCTTATCGATCCCATCAGCAGGCATGCAATACACACAGCGCATATTACAGCGATCGGTGATAGACAAGCGCAAATAGTTAATCTTTCGGCCAAAATTATCGGATAGACGCATATTTTATCGAACTCCAAGGGGACTATTCTAGAAACATACTGAGTTTAGCATATCTTTCCTTGTTGAAAAATAAAAAGCTGTTATAATTATATTTGTTGTGAAAAAATCGGGGAAAGTATTGACCTGCCACGTAAGTTCAACTCAGTGTTTATCACCACCCTGATTAACATCAAAACTTAATTTCTTCAAGGAGGTAAACTATGCAGAAACTGATCCGCATCGAACCGTCGAAGTGCATCGGTTGCAAAACCTGTGAGATGGCGTGTTCTTTCAAGCATACGGGAGAATTCATGCCCAGTCGTTCGCGGATTTTCAACGAGGTTTTTCTTGATGAAGCCAAATTTATCACTGTGACTTGTATGCAATGTGATGATCCCTGGTGTGTCAAAGCCTGCCCTAAGTCTGCCATCAGTAAAGAGATGTCTTCCGGTGTCGTTATCGTTGACCGGGATCGCTGTGTCGGTTGCCGAACCTGTGTCAGCGCCTGTCCTTTCGGGATGATCAAATACGTCCCATCCCTTGGCGTAGTCGATAAATGTGATCTCTGTGGTGGCGATACCCCAGAATGTGTTGCCTTCTGTCCGACCCAGTGTCTGACTCTGGAGGAAGAGGACACTCCGCTGCGGCAAAAAGTGCTGCGTTTCGTTCATGCAATGAAAGACGGGCAGATGGAGGCTTGATATGAGTAGATTTGATCTAAAAGGGTGGAGTGGAAAACTGTTGCGTGTCGATCTGACCGCCGGAACCTGTACCGATGAAGTGCTCAACGAACAATGGGCAAAAGAGTATCTCGGTGGCCGTGGTCTGGGAACCAAATATTTTACCGAAGAAGTTGCAGCTGATGTTGATCCATTTTCAGCCGAAAACAAACTGATACTGGCAACCGGACCGTTGACCGGAACTTATGGTGCCGCGAATGGCCGCTATATGGTGATCACCAAATCACCATTAACCGGAACGATTGCCAGTTCCAACTCCGGGGGCTACTTCCCCTGTGAACTGCGCTATGCCGGGTACGATATGGTTATTTTCGAGGGCAAAGCCGAGTATCCTTCTTACCTGCAAATTCATAACGATAAAGCTCAACTTGTCGGTGCAGTCCATCTTTGGGGCAAGTCAACCAAAGAGACCGAGGATCTGATTCTTGCCGAATTCCACGGTGACGCTAAAGTTGCCTGTATCGGCCAAGCTGGTGAAAACCTGGTTAGCTTTGCCGCGATTATCAATGATAAGCATCGTGCCGCTGGACGTACCGGAATCGGTGCGGTTATGGGGAGTAAAAACCTCAAGGCGATAGCGGTGCGTGGAACCGGTGGGGTTAAAATTGCCGATCCTGCGGCATACCGTGAAGCTGCACTCGAATCTTATAGTTTACTCAAGGCGAATCCTGTCTCTGGTGAAGGGCTCCCTGCCCTTGGTACCCCGGTTCTGGTCAATGTGATTAATCAGCTTGGCGCTTTGCCAACCCGGAATTTCCAGAAGGATACTTTTGAAGGAGCTGAGGCAATTTCTGGTGAAGCTCTGGCGTCAACCTACCTGAAGCGGAATAAAGGGTGTATGGGCTGCGTTATCGGTTGTGGTCGAGTCACTGGCTTAGCAGGTTCCCGCTTTGGCGGTGATGGTGAAGGTCCCGAATATGAAACCCTCTTCTCTCTGGGATCTGCCTGTGGCATCGATGATCTGGCGGCTATTACCAAGGCCAACTATATTTGTAATGAGTATGGTATGGATACCATCACTGTCGGAGCAACGATAGCCTGCGCCATGGAATTAGCCGAAAAAGGGCTGGTCAGTGAAGAAGAAATCGGGATGCCGTTGAGTTTTGGTGATGCCGATGCGATGGTCAAGCTGGTTGAGATGGCCGGTAAGCGCGAAGGGTTTGGTGAAAAACTGGCGATGGGTTCCTATCGCATGGCCGAAAGTTTCGGTGCTCCGGAGCTGTCGATGTCGGTGAAAAAACTCGAATTCCCTGCCTACGATGGTCGGGGTATCCAGGGAATCGGCCTGAATTTTGCTACCAGTAATCGTGGTGCCTGCCACGTTCGCGGTTATATGATTTCACCAGAAGTTCTTGGACTGCCGGAGAAACTTGATCCTCAGGCAACCGAAGACAAGGCGGTCTGGACCAAGATATTCCAGGATTTCACGGCTACGGTTGATTCTTCGGGCGTCTGTCTGTTTACGACCTTCGCCATTGGCGCACCCCAGTTTGCCAATTTTCTCACCGCAGCCACCGGAGCTGAATTCACCGAAGAGACCATTATGGAGATAGGTGAGCGGATCTACAATATGGAGCGGGTTTTTAACCTGAAGGCCGGGGTTGATCCATCTCAGGACACGCTGCCAAAACGGCTGCTGGAAGAACCGATTTCCGATGGACCGCTCAAGGGTGAAGTTGCCAAGTTGGGTGAAATGCTTCCTGAATATTATCAGGAGCGGGGTTGGAGCACAGAAGGTATTCCAACTGACGAGAGGCTCCAGACTCTTGGTCTGGCTTAGTTATTAAAAGCAACCTGAAGTATTCTGGGGACATGTCCTTGTTACGTGTCCCCAGAATATGACTGCAACACTCTCAGCAAATCCGGGACTGTCCCCGCATGGGGGCTGTCCCAGGTATTTGCGGTGCGAACCACCACAGTTTCACGGTTCGTAAACTCTTGGGACAGCCCCCGATGAAGCTGGGGACAGTCCCGAGATTACTACAGAGTCCAGCTTTTAAACCTACTTCCCAGGGAT
>JASFYS010000164.1:0-4680 GCA_045047095.1 Desulfuromusa sp.
TGGTGACTGTTCAGGAATGAACGCAACCCTCCGTGCTGTTGTTCGCGCCGGTTTAGCATCAGGTCTGGAAGTTATTGGTATCCAAAAAGGGTTCCAGGGCCTTATTGATCGACTCTATGAACCGATGACCACCCGATCAGTGAGTAATATATTGCAACGTGGCGGAACTTTTTTACAAAGTGCCCGTTGTAAAGAAATGCGCACTGAAGCCGGGTTAAATTTAGCCAGTGAAAATTTGAAAGGAATGGGAGTTGAAGGGCTGGTTGTGATTGGTGGCGATGGCTCACTTAAGGGGGGATACGCCATTCAGCAACAAGGAATCCAGGTCATCGGCATTCCCGCATCGATTGATAATGATATCCCCTTTACCGATTATTCACTTGGTGTTGATACCGCGCTGAATAACATCGTCCATGCGGTTGATAATCTAAAAGACACCGCCTCATCCCATGATCGAACCTTTGTGGTCGAAACCATGGGTCGCAGCTGTGGTTATCTGGCTGTCGCCTCGGCAATTGCGACAGGAGCAGAATACAGTCTAATCCCGGAAGAGCCATACGATCTTGATGATATCTGTTCCGATTTACGCAGACGTTTTCAGGAGGGGCGAACCAATTCTATTATCATAGTTGCAGAAGGGGCGGGCAAGGCAGAAGATATTGCCAACCAGATTAAGGATCGAATCGGATTTGAAACCAGAATTATTGTTCTTGGTCATTACCAGCGCGGTGGCTCACCCTCAGTCTTTGACCGACTGCTTGGTGCACGTTTTGGCCAGTCTGCAGTAGAAAACTTATGTAAGGAAAATGGAGGAATGATGGTTGGGCTACAAGGATCTGCTATCACCCTGACCGATCTGAAAACTGTCACCTCATCAGGAATTCGGCCTATTAATCCAATGCTGCCGAGGCTGGCAAATCAATTATTGGCCTGACAAAAAAACTTATGCAATAAAATGATCGAATTCTTTTAACCTGGCAGTCGCTTCTCGCCGACCGATCTCGATTAACTCTGCGGCGCGTTCAAATTCATAAATATTACAAGCATCTTTCGGTATTTCAATCACAATATCAGGAGAGTAAGAGGCCAATTTAAAACTGGCGATTGTTGACTGCATGGCATCTATACTTTTGGAAATAATATCAAAAAGGCCAGAGTCTTCCTCTTCTTCGTGGCTTTTATGTTGGAGTCCATCAATAAAATCAAGAACCTTCTGATGGTACTTATTACGCTTTTCAGCTGGCTCCTGATCTGCCGGTAGTTCTTCAGGAACATGCCTTGCCTTACCACACAGAGAAACAGCGATCGTCATTGTTGTCTGATCGCGCAGAGTTGGTGCAATGGGGATAGGATTTAATAAGCCCCCATCGACCAGAGTCTTGCCTTTATATTGAAAAGCAGAGAAGATCGTTGGAAAAGAGATTGATGCTCTAATTGCGTCAAAAAGTGGACCACTAGAAAGCCAGACTTCTTTGCTTTCATTCAGATCAGTCGCGACGGCAGTGTAAGAAATTGGCAAATCCTCAATGTTTCGATCTCCGACTAATTCACGCAGGGTATTGATAATCTTATCTCCCTTGAAAATAGCTGCTCCGCTGAAAGAGAAATCAAGCAATCGCAGAACATCCAGCCGATCCAAAGCGCAAACCCACTGCGTGTAGGTATCCAACTCGCCAGCCGCATAAATCCCACCGACCAGTGCCCCCATTGAAGATCCGGAAATTGAACGGATGCGATAACCATGTTCTTCCAGTACCTGGATGACACCGATATGTGCTAAACCACGCGCTCCACCGCTCCCTAATACCAGAGAAATCGTCTTTTTTTCAGCATTCATTTTATGGGGATCCTTTCCTGAAAAGATTGTCCTACAATTCTACCTGAAACGATCCTAAACAGGGCAATTTAAAATGCTCAAGTGAAAAGCCCGGACAAAGAACTTGCAGGGACATTCGACCGCAGTTATAGTGCCTCTTCAACAGAACCAAAGGAGTTAATAATGATTACTGCAATCAGCCCGATTGATGGCCGCTATGCCTCGAAGGTCAGTGAATTGACCGAATGTTTTTCTGAATATGCACTACTCAAGAATCGAGTTAAGGTTGAAATCGTCTGGCTGCTCGCCCTGGGTGCTGAAACAGCCGTTCCAGAATGTCGGAGTCTGACGGATCTTGAGAAGCAAAAATTACACAAAATCATAGCTGACTTCACCCCCATTGAAGCCGAAAAAATCAAAAAAATTGAAGCGGTCACCAATCACGATGTCAAAGCAGTCGAATACTATCTTAAAGAACAGATCGCCGGAAGCTCATTGGAAGACATCTCAGAGTTTATCCATTTTGCCTGTACTTCAGAAGATATCAATAATCTCTCTCATGCCTTAATGCTGAAAGATGGACTAAAGGTACTGATTCCACAACAACAAAAAATTATTGCAGAGCTCACCAAGCTTGCCAGAGAATTTCAGGATATTCCAATGCTGGCTCGTACCCATGGTCAAACCGCATCACCCACGACCATCGGTAAAGAGCTGGCGGTTTTTTCACAACGGCTGCAGAAACAAAGTGATAAACTTGTCGCCATCGAACTGCTTGGCAAACTCAATGGCGCTGTCGGCCATTTTAACGCCCACCTCTCAGCCTACCCTGATGTTAACTGGATCGAGTTAACTAAAAATGTCATCGAAACAGAGCTAGGACTCAAACAAAACCTGTTCACAACCCAGATTGAGCCACATGATTACATGGCAGAATTGTTTGATACTCTGGCTCGTTGGAATACCATCCTGCTCGATTTCAACCGCGATATCTGGACTTACATTTCCATGGGTTATTTTGGACAAAAAACTATTAAGGGCGAAGTTGGCTCGTCAACTATGCCACACAAAGTCAACCCCATTGATTTTGAAAATTCCGAAGGGAACTGTGGACTTGCCAATGCCCTCTTGCAGCATTTATCTACCAAGCTGCCAGTTTCAAGACTGCAACGTGACCTCACTGATTCGACAGTCCTGCGCAATATGGGTGTTGGCTTTGGATACAGCATGATCGCCTATAAATCGACGCTCAAAGGGCTAAAAAAATTGAAACTAAATGAACAAAAATTGGCAGTGGATTTGGACAATGCGTGGGAAATTATGGCTGAACCAATCCAGACGGTGATGCGCAAAGCGGGGATCGAAAAACCGTATGAAAAGTTGAAAGAGTTAACTCGAGGACAGAAAATTGATCAAGAGACAATTCGAAATTTTGTCGAAGGGTTGGATCTGGAGCCAGAAGACAAGCAGCGCCTGCTAAATATGACACCAGCCAGCTATACTGGAATTGCCAGCAAAATTGTTGATTTATTGGATTAATTTATAGAGAAATAGGTGTTGTTATTTCAACACTTTTCCCATATTCACGGTAATAACTACTTGAACTCGAACACCCAGGACTGCAGAAGCTGTTCGATCTGGGGCAGATCCTTGCTGTCCCTCAACAAATCCGTGTAGTACAAAAATAGCCAATAGCCATTCTGGAAACCAATAATTCCACGAAATTCAACCGGCGAGTCACGCTGTCTATAATGGGCACTATACATGGTCGCCAGATCCACTCCAGCGAGAAGAATATTATTCACAGAACTATCGACATCGGTTACCCCCTCTTCAGATTCTAAGGACTGAAGACCATAGATTGCAGACTGTCTGATGATTTTCGCGTTTGGTGCCTTGCCGCCCTTCTTAAGCTTGACAAGATCGATCGTCAGATATGCATGGCTCTGATCATTATAAATAAACAATTCTTCGTTTTGAAGTTGCCTCGTTACTAACTCTAATAAATCTTTTTTGTTAATGTTCCCCCCTTGTTTTGCTAAATCATTCCCCCTCAAATGAACCCTCTCCTCTATCAGAAAAGCAGGAGCCATTTTCGAAATTGTCCAGCGATCAGACACTGCGGGAATATAGACCCGGGAGTTCTCATTCAATTGAACCAAAGTTGCATTCTCAGGGATCGGGGTTATCACCGCAGTAGCATGTGAAACAGGTTCAACAACGGTACAACCACTCAGCAGAAATCCAAAAAGTAAAATGATATAGACAGCTCGCATAAAGATTCTCCATCACAATGAGGTTGACAAAATAATATCAGATAACAAATTGTACAAATGTCACCTTGCCTACATTTGACAGATGACTACAACACTCACAGGAGAAAAAATGGCAGCGAGAAAAGCTGTCTTTAAGAAGCGACCGCGAAGCGGTTAGTTCAATATTCGAGCTGCTTGAACCACTTGATACCAGGGCAAGCCCTCTCCCCAGATAGCGGATGGATTTTTATTGATCAGGCGATTTTCAAAAGCGAAAGGATATTTTTTTTGCGTTAATGGGATTTTTACTCTTGACCACCAAGGACACACTCGCTAAAACGAATTAGATGGCATCATACGTCTCTAACACTAAGCTCAGCGGCGGCGGGAAGGGGCGCGGCTTCTTGCAGAAGACGTGACGCTTATAGCAGTCTGCGGACAAGCAATGGTTATGTTAGCACTTTAACGACACTTCAATGTTTATTTTAGGAATCATTTCTTTAAACATAGATGATGCACTCGCAAAAAAGAATAAGATGGCTAAGCAAAAATTTCGTCCTACAAGGCGTAGTGGTTTTTCAGGGGCGAAGGCCTACATATAGTAGGTCG
>JASFYS010000165.1:0-30239 GCA_045047095.1 Desulfuromusa sp.
CGCCCCACGGCGTTGCAGCGGTTTTTCAAGACCTTGATATACACTATGTATGTCTTCGTCCTTGAAAAACCACGACCCCTTGTGGGACGAAATTTTTGCCTAGCCATCTGATTTGTTTTTGCGAGACCAGCAGGTATGACTGACTATTTACATGTCCAGAATATCCGTAAAACCTTTCCTGGTGTTGTTGCCCTGGATGATGTCTCTTTTTCGGTTGCGCGGGCTGAGATTCATACGTTATTAGGAGAAAACGGAGCTGGCAAAAGTACCTTGATGAATGTTCTGACCGGTCTCTACCATCCGGATCGCGGGCAGATCAGCATTGCTGGGCAGCAGGTTCATTTTACCAGCCCACGTGATTCACTTGTTTGTGGAATCGGCATGGTGCATCAACATTTCATGCTGGTTCCAGCCCATTCGGTTTTTGAAAATATCTTGCTTGCTCTCGACAATGTTCCCAATTTTTACAGCCGCAAAGTCTATAAAGAAAAAATCCAGAAACTGATTGATGAATTTGGTGTTGATCTTGACCTGAATACTCCGGTCTGGAAACTTTCCATTGGTGCAAAACAGTGGATTGAATTGATTAAATTACTGATGCGGGATTGTCAGTTGTTGATTCTTGATGAACCAACTGCTGTCCTTACTCCCCAGGAGGCAGAACGATTATTTACGGTTTTACAACAACTTAAAGGGCAGGGGAAAAGTATCATTTTTATTTCCCATAAAATGCGTGAAGTGATGGAAATCTCTGACCGTGTGACCATCCTCAAAAAAGGGCGGAGCCTTGAGACCTTGGCGCGTGGTGATTTTGATGAATCAAAACTGGCCTCATTGATGATTGGCAAGGATAAAATTCCTGAGTGGCAGAAGAATTTGCAGACGTCAGATGAAATTGTTCTTGATATTCAAAATCTGTCGGTACGCCATGATCGGGGGCTTGTCGATTTGGATAATTTCAACCTCAAATTGAAAAAGGGGGAAATCCTCGGGATTGCCGGGGTGTCTGGAAACGGTCAGAAAGTTCTTGCTGAGGTTCTGACCGGACTGAAAAATACCAGTCAAGGACGAATCATGGCTGGGCAGAAAGATATTACCAACAGCAATGCCAGATATTCTTATATTGTCGGGATTTCTCATATTCCAGAAGACCGCAAAACTCTCGGTATTGCCCCCGATATGAGTATTGACGAAAATTTAATTATGAAGAGTTTTAAAAGTGGCTTATTCAGAAACTGGATTTTTCAAAATAAGCGGGCAATTCGGCGCAATGCGATAGAAAAAATTGAACAGTTTTCCATAAAAACCGGTCCCGACGGCACCCCGGTTCGTTATTTGTCGGGTGGTAATATCCAGAAAGTCATCATCGCCCGAGAACTGTCCGAACACCCGGCAGTTTTGGTTGCCCTTTATCCAACCCGCGGTCTTGATATTGGCAGCGCTGAATACGTTCATAAAGTTATAGCCGATGGTGCCCACTGCGGCATGAGCACAATTCTGATCGCTGAAGATCTGGATGAATTACTTAAACTCAGTGACCGAATTGTGGTTATGTTCCGTGGCAAGCTGATCGGCTATGTTGATCCACGTAAAACTACACGAGAAGAAATTGGCTTGATGATGAGCGGCGAATCTCCGGGAGATGCAGCATGAAATTGGTGATTGAACGCCGCGAAATTTCTTCCGCTGTGCTCCGTTTCAGTGCTCCCATTGCCTCCATTGGTGTTGCTCTGTTTGTGGCTGGGTTTTTACTGCTCGCCAGTGGGGTCAGCCCCTTGGAAGCTTATAAAGAAATCATCATTGAATCCCTTGGGTCACTCTATGGCTTGTCAGAAACCCTGGTCAAAACAACACCCCTGATTTTTGCCGGGTTGGGGGTCAGTCTCGCTTTCCGGATGCAGATCTGGAATATTGGTGCCGAAGGACAAATTTACATCGGAGCCATGGGCGCGACCTGGGTGGCTTTATTTTCCGGTATTCAGAATCACTGGATAATGATGGCGGCAATGTTTTTTGCGGCATTTTTCTGTGGTGGTTTGTGGGCCGGAGTTGCTGGTTTTTTGCGTGCTCGCTGGCAGGTCAATGAGGTTATCGTGACCTTGCTGATGAACTATATCGCCATTCTCTGGGTTGATTATCTGATCTATGGTCCGTGGAAAGACCCAAAAGGATTTAACTTCCCCTTAACTGCTCAATTTGGCGATGCTGCTCGCTTTGCTGAATATTTCAATACCCGCATGCACAGTGGTTTCTTTCTTGCTCTGTTTTGTGCCCTGATCCTTTACCTGTTCATCGAGCGAACCGTCTGGGGTTATGAAATAAAAGTTATTGGAAGTAATCAAAAAGCGGCGCAATACGCCGGGATGAATACCGGTATGGCCATTTTTTTCGTCCTTTTCTTAAGTGGTGCCATTGCTGGAATTGCCGGGTTCAGTGAGGTCGCAGGATTACAACATCGCCTTCAACATGGACTCTCTCCGGGCTATGGCTATACCGCAATTATTATTGCCTGGCTGGCCAAGCGCAGTGCCATTGGGGTGGTTATCGTCTCCTTTTTGATGGGGGTGCTGCTCGTTGGCGGTGACAGTCTACAGCTTTTATGGCAATTACCGGTTGCCTTTGTTTATGCTTTTCAGGGATTGATTCTGTTTTTTCTGTTGGCATCGGATTTCTTTATCATTTATCGGGTCAAACGGGTTAAGGGAGGCATCAATGTTTGAAATTTTACTTGATGCCACCGTACGAGCGGGCACCCCAATCCTGTTTGCCACCTTGGGGGCGATCATCAACGAACGCGCCGGGATCATTAATCTGGGCATCGAAGGGCTGATGCTGATCGGCGCTCTGGCCGGTTTTTCTGGAACCTATTTGAGTGGATCATTGCTGGTCGGGGTTTTAGCTGCTTTCTGCGCAACCTTTATTGCCGGGAGTATCCACGCATTTATTACCGTTCAATTGCGCGGAAATCAGATTGTCAGCGGTCTCGCCCTAACCATGTTCGGAGTTGGTATTACGGCACTGTTTGGTAAGGGGATGGTCGGCCAAACTATCGTTGGTTTCAAACGGATTGCCATCCCAGGATTGAGTCAAATACCGATTATCGGTAAAGCTTTTTTCAATCAGGATTTACTGATCTATTTCAGCTTTCTGCTGGTTTTTCTCATCTGGTTCTTCTTTTACCGCACTCGCTGGGGATTGGGAGTCAGGAGTGTTGGTGAAAATCCTGCCGCCGCAGATACCTGCGGTTTCTCTGTCATCAAGTATCGGTTTTTAGCGGTGACGGTCGGTTCTGGACTGGTTGGGATCGGAGGCGCTTACTTGAGCCTGGCAAGTACCCCGATGTGGATTGAAAATATGTCTGCTGGACGTGGCTGGATAGCCGTTGCCCTGGTTATTTTTGCCGGTTGGTCAAGTCCGCGAGCGATGTTGGGAGCCTATTTGTTCGGTGGTATTACCGCGATGCAGTTGCGGTTTCAAGCCATGGGAACAACTGTTAGTGCTCATGTTTTGCAGATGCTGCCTTACTTTTTCACTATTCTGGTTCTGGTTATTTCTACATTAAGGCTAAAAAAAGGTGCCAGCCAACAGCCGCAAGGTCTGGGACTCCCCTATGACCGGGAGGATCGTAAATGAGTGCTGCTGAAGTGTTATTGGATCGTATCCGCAGCGATGGGTCGATCACTGGTGAGATTGTCAAAGTGGATCAGTTTCTTAATCACATGGTTGATCCAGTGCTGGCTCATCTTTTGGGTGATGATATTGCTGCCCGCTTTGCCAATCATGTCGTGACCAAAATACTTACGGCTGAAACCAGCGGTATCATGTTGGCTCAAGCTGTGGCCTTGAAGTTAAAAGTTCCTTTTGTCTACGCCAAGAAGAAACGCCCCATCACCATGCCGGAGTATTTTGCCGCGGCCAGTTATTCCTTTACCAAGCAGGAATCAACCACTTTGTACGTTTCTAAAGAAGTCCTCCATCGGGAGGATAAAATTCTCTTTGTTGATGATTTTTACGCCAAGGGCACAACCCTTAAAGCGATCGAAGAAATCATATTCCAGGCTGGCGCAAAACTCGTGGGAGCTGCCGTGATTATTAACAAGTCGCAGCGACGAGACATTGAGTCAATTCTGACTCTGGACGACCTTTTATAATTTCTTTCCATTGACACATCAATAAATTCAGCTCCAGTTTCAACGTTTACCAATAATGCTATGCCTGATCTGGGCAGTCCTCGCCATCAGATCCATTGCTATTTTTCAAACATGCCGGTTTTAAGGTGAGTATAAATTCGGCTCCATTCCCAGGTGAATTTTTGACATAAATGCTTCCGCAATGGCTTTGTACGATTCTGTAAGTGATCGCCAGACCAAGACCTGTCCCAGCTGTTTTTGTGGTGAAAAATGGATTAAATACCCGGATTAGATCTTCTTCCGGGATTCCGGGGCCACTGTCCCTGAATTTTAAAATAATATCTCCTTTGTCAGTGGTAGCGGCCTCTATCCAAATCTCACCATCTTGATGTATTGCCTGGAGTGCATTCAGGATAAGGTTGAGGAACACTTGCTTGAACTGAGCTGCATCTCCTCTTGCTGGTGGAATAGAGGAGTCAGTTCCGTGAATCTGAATCCGATTTTTGATCGCTTGTTGCTGGGTCAGTTGGATAACTTCCTGAAGAACCTCATGCGGGTTGAATTCAGTTTGTTGGTGATCTTCCGGGCGGGCAAAATTAAGAAAATCCTCGACGACCAGATTAAGCCGATCAACTTCAGTGATCATGATATTAACAAATTCTCTATGCCGATGATTTTGTGAAAGAGACCCCTGTAATATCTCTGCGGCTCCGCGAATCGACCCTAAAGGATTGCGAATTTCATGAGCCATTCCTGCGGATAATTCTCCCAAGGCTGTTAGTCGGTCTGCCTGACGTAGCTGACCCTCAATTTCCACGATCTGATCTGTTTTCTCTCTCAGTTCCGAATAACTTTCAGAGAACCGCTGCATGTTCTGTTCTGCCCGGAGCCGTTGAAAATTAACCTGTGAAGAGAGAAAGCCAGTTAACAAACCGATAATGTTATAGAGTAATATCTCCAGGGTTTGTTCCAAGCGCAGGGCTGGATTATGCTCCCATTGGATCATGATATGGGGTGTGTAGATGATTGAAATTAATGCGCTGGTTAATACTCCACCACGAATACCGAACCAGAATCCCGCTAAGATAATCGGCAGATAATAAAGACGTCGATAGATACCATGGTAGTTGGAATGGTGCGTCCCGGTCGCATAGTGTAAAAGGGTCACAACAATAATAAACAGAAAAATTATTGTCAATCTCTCCCAGAATTGTCTCTTAATATTTAGTTTCTTCATCATTTATCTTGCTCAAAACTCAAATGAATATCAAAAAGCCATGCGACTAAGCCATCTAAGTTACTCTATAGAAGCCCCGGGTCTATGTCTATTCATTGCGGGTGCTATGCGTTAACCACCGCGTAATTAGGTCAGATGCCTTGAAGAGCTGGAAAAATATCTTTTGCATGACACCTATTTCTTTTCTGTAGAATATTCGCTATGTATCTGTAGAATATTCTACAGAAAATATAAAGTCAAATCAGTATAAATTGTTAACTAATTGAAATCACATATAATTTTTCTTGGCACAACTCCTGTAATAGCTAGAGCAATGAACTGAGCTCATTTATTTCAGGAGTCCGGAAATGCATTTTTTAACCCGTTATTTTTTGGTGACGGCTCTACTCTGTGGAGTGGCTGTTAATCTTTCCATAGCCCAACCCATTCAGCTCTCTGATCTTCTTCGCGCTGCAGATACTAAAAATCCATCACTAAAAGTTTCACAAGAGCAGATTGCCATCGCTGCAAGTAAAATCGACCAAGTGACGTCGCTGCCAGATCCAGTCTTGTCGATCTCATTATTAAATTACCCAGTTGATGAATTTAAAACCAGCTTATCACCAATGACTGGTAATGAGATTCGCTTAGCTCAGAAGTTTCCCTTTCCTGGCAAACTGGATGCCAAGGGGAGAATAGCGGCGCAAAAGAGTCATTGGTTTGCCTCCGTCTACCAGGATTCCCGGTTGCAGATATGGAAGCAAGTCAAAGATGCGTGGTACCAACTGCTGTTTCAGCGTCAGGCGATTGAACTGACTCAACGTAATCTACAGATTCTGGATGATTTTATCAGACTGACAGAAACCCGCTATGAGGTTGGGAAAGGTTTACAGCAAAACGTATTGAAGGCTCACCTACAGAGGTCAAAGCAATTGGATAAGCTGCTTGGATTGCAACAGCAAGAAGCCGCAACTCAGGCAACATTGAATAGCCTGGCCGGGCGCAGTACCGACGCTGTGCTTGATATTGATGCAACGTTGGAGGCCGCAGCTAAAACCTTTAATCTTCGTGATCTGCAACAATCGGCAGAACAGAATAGGCCAATGTTCGCTGCATTTATGGCACTGATAGATCAATACAAGGCGCAGCAGGAACTGGCCCGACTTGATTATAAGCCCGATTTTACACTTTGGGCTGGCTATCGCTGGCGTGATGATGGGCTGGTTGATGGTGGAACTGATTTTGTCAGTGCGGGTGTCAGTTTCAATCTGCCGGTACGCAAGGCTCGCCGTGCTGCGGCCGTTGTTGAAGCCAATTCTTCTCTGCGTCTGGCTTACCAGAAGCGTGATGATTTTCGCGAGCAAACCTATTTGGCCATTCATCGTTCGCTGTCCCGTTTTGAACAGACCAGTAAGCTGGTTGAATTGTATCGGGGGGGCATTATTCCGCAAGCGACTCAAACCTTTCAAGCGACTATGAGTGCTTACCAGGTCGACAAGGTCGATTTTCTTTCTCTGCTTGATGCGGCGATGAGCCTGTATCGCTATGAAATCGATTACGCCCGGACTTTGAGTGATCAACAGCGTAGCCGGGCGCAAATAGAAGCTGCAGCGGGTCTGGATATCGATCAACTGCAAACCCCGCTGAAATCAGCGGAAGGATGATGTCACCATGAAACAGTTGTTGAAACTAATATTTTACCTGCTCATGGTTCTGTTGTTGGCTGGTGGTATTTTTCTTAGCACCAATCTGAGTTTTCGCCAACCTCCAATATCCGGGACTGAACCCAGCCATGCCGAAGGCACCAAGTACACCTGTGGGATGCACCCGATGGTTATTGTCGATGAACCGGGCAGCTGCCCGATTTGTGGCATGGATCTAACCCCGCTGAAAGAGGGAACTGGGAGCAGTGCCGTCGGCGCAGCTGCTGGTGAGAGGAAAATCAAGTACTGGCAGGCGCCGATGGATCCGACCTTTATTCGTGACGAACCAGGCAAATCGCCGATGGGGATGGACCTGATCCCGGTTTACGAGGATCAGGCAACCGGCGGGTCGATGATTACCATTGATCCGACTACCATCCAGAATATGGGGGTTCGGACCACAGCGGTGGTACGCAGTGATCTTTCACGCACCATCAGAACCGTCGGATTGGTCAGTTACGAGGAACCGAAACAATATGTGGTCAACGCGAAAATAGCCGGCTGGGTGGAAAAACTTTATGTCGCTGAGACGGGGCAACAGGTCAAAAAAGGGCAGAAACTCCTCGAGATTTACAGCCCGGAACTGGTTACTGCACAGCAGGAGTTGCTGCTAGCAAGCAAAAACTACAATTCTTTAAAAGAGAGCAGCTTTCCGCAAATTTCTGAGAGTGCTGAGCGGTTGCTTGAGGCATCACGGAAACGGCTGGAGTTCTGGGACGTCAGCAAAAAGCAGATTTCCCGGTTGGAAAGAACCGGCCAGGTGCGCAAGACCGTGACTCTCTATGCCCCTTACTCCGGGATCGTTACGCTGAAGATGGTCAATGAGGGGATGTATATAAAGCCGGGAGTGGCTCTGCTCAATCTGGCTGACCTGTCTACGGTCTGGGTCATAGCCGATATCTATGAGTATCAACTCCCCTGGGTTAGAACCGGTCAGCAGGTCGAGATCGAACTGCCTTATGTCCAGGATCGTAAATTTGAGGCTCGCGTTGATTATCTGTACCCCTACGTAGAGCCCAAAACCCGGACGGTAAAGGCGCGCATTAAGTTTGATAATTCTGATTTGAAATTGCGACCCGACATGTATGTCAATGTTTATGTGCGTGGCGAGCAGGTTAAGGATGCTCTCGTCATCCCGCAGGAAGCAGTGCTGCGCTCGGGTGAAAAGCAGACAGTATTTATTGCGCTCTCTGGCGGACGCTTTGAGCCACGCCTGATTCAAACCGGGTTGCAAGGGGAGAATGGGTACATCGAGGTACTGCAAGGATTGTTTGCAGGGGAACAGGTGGTCACCAGTTCGCAATTTATGCTCGATTCAGAAAGCAAGCTGCGTGAGGCAATTCAGAAGATGCTCAACCCGACACGTGCTGAATCTCCAGACAAGGGGGCTATAAATGAAGACCGGTTCGCTGACAAGCAAGAAGAGAGCAAGGAAGATCTTGACAGCCTGTTCAATTAAGTTGAACGCCACGCGCCTCCTGACAGGATAAGAATATGCTGGAAAAACTGATCGAATGGTCGATCAAAAATAAATTCATGGTGTTGCTACTGACGGTCTTTTTGATTGTCGGTGGTCTCTATGCCCTGAAAAATACCCCGCTTGATGCCATCCCTGATCTGTCTGATGTCCAGGTCATTATCTTTACCGATTATC
Organism: Desulfuromusa sp.; assembly: GCA_045047095.1. GTDB lineage: Bacteria > Desulfobacterota > Desulfuromonadia > Desulfuromonadales > Geopsychrobacteraceae > Desulfuromusa. The sequence continues at coordinate 8,704 of JASFYS010000165.1, forward strand.
CGGGTCAGGCTCCGCAGGTGGTCGAAGACCAGGTCACCTACCCGCTGACGACACAGATGCTGGCAGTTCCAAAAGCCAAGACCGTCCGTGGCTATTCGTTTTTTGGCATATCTTTCGTTTATATCATTTTTGAAGATGGTACCGATCTTTACTGGGCTCGCTCACGGGTACTGGAATACCTCAACTATGCGGCAGGCAGGCTGCCAAAAGGAGTCACTCCGAGTCTCGGACCGGATGCTACCGGTGTCGGCTGGATCTATGAGTATGTGTTGGAAAGTGATCGGCATGACCTGCAGCAGCTACGTTCGATTCAGGACTGGTTTCTGCGTTACGAGTTGACGGCAGTGGACGGGGTTTCCGAAGTTGCCAGCATCGGTGGTTATGTCAAACAGTATCAGGTCGAGATCGATCCGGAACGCCTGCTCGCCTATCACTTGACCATTCCCAAAATCCGTACAGCGATTCAGCGCAGCAACAACGATGTCGGCGGACGTCTGGTGGAAATGGCCGAAACCGAATTCATGGTGCGCGGTTTGGGCTATATCAAGTCGGTCGAAGATCTGGAACTGGTGGTTGTCGGCACTGACGGCAAGGGGACGCCGATTCTGCTGCGCGATCTGGCCAGGGTCATTATCGGTCCCGAGTTGCGCCGCGGGGTCGCCGAGCTGGACGGGCAGGGCGAGGCAGTCGGTGGCGTAGTGATTATGCGCTATGGCGGCAATGCCCTGCAGACGATCGAGAACGTCAAAAAGAAATTGGAACAACTGCAGGCTGGTCTGCCCGAGGGGGTGACTATCAAGCCAGTCTATGACCGCAGTGGCCTTATCGAACGTGCCGTTGACAACCTGACCGAGAAGCTGATCGAGGAGAGCATCATTGTTGCGGTGGTTACGGCGCTGTTTCTGTTTCATCTGCCGAGTTCGCTGGTCGCCATCTTGACCCTGCCGATCGCGATTCTGATGGCTTTCATGGTCATGTACTTTCAAGGGATCAATGCCAACATCATGAGCCTGGGCGGGATCGCTATCGCTATTGGCGCAATGATTGATGCTGCCATCATCATGATCGAAAACGCCCATAAACACTTGGAACGAGATCGTGGCAAGAAAGGTCACTGGGCAATCATCACTGACTCCTGTAAGGAGGTCGGTCCCTCACTGTTCTACGCCTTGCTGGTTATCACGGTTTCCTTCTTCCCGGTCTTTACTCTGGGGGAGCAGTCGGGACGGATGTTCAAACCCCTTGCATATACCAAAACCTATGCTATGGCGTCTGGAGCGCTCCTCTCGGTGACCCTTGTCCCGGTGCTGTTGGGTTATTTTGTCCGTGGAAAAATCCCTGCGGAGAACAAAAACCCGATCAATCGCTTTTTGATTTGGGCTTATAACCCACTGGTTGATTTTGTTATCAAGTGGCGGAAAATGGTGCTGTTGGTTGCCGTACTGATGACCATGTCGATCTATGTGCCACTCAGTAAAATGGGCTCCGAGTTTATGCCGCCGCTTTACGAAGGTGATCTGCTCTATATGCCGACAACTTTGCCGGGGATTTCGATCACCAAAGCACGCGAGTTACTCCAGCAGACCGACCGGATTATTGCGCAGTTTCCCGAGGTTAAGCGGGTGTTCGGTAAAGTTGGTCGAGCCGAAACGGCAACTGACCCGGCGCCACTGTCAATGCTGGAAACGACGATCATGCTCAAACCGGAATCGGAGTGGCGCACAGTGCCGAAGCAGCGCTTCTACTCTGACTGGTCAAAGAATTATGAATGGGTCAAGAAGCCGTTGCGGCTGGTCTGGCCGGAAGAGGGAACCGTTACCGTTGAGGAGCTGAAAACCCTGCTCAACGATTCGATCCGCTTCCCGGGGCTGACCAACGCCTGGACCATGCCGATCAAAACCCGTATCGATATGCTCTCGACCGGTATTAAAACTCCGGTTGGGATCAAGGTGATGGGGGATGATCTGGCGATTCTGTCACGCATCGGCCAGGAGATAGAGGCCGTGGTACGGGAGATTCCCGGAACCCTGAGTGCTTTTTCCGAGCGAGTTGTTGGTGGCAATTATCTCGATTACGACATCGACCGACAGGCGGTGGCTCGCTATGGGCTGACTGTTGGGGACGTGCAGGATACCATCAAATCAGCAATCGGCGGCATGAACGTGACCCAGACCGTTGAGGGGTTGGAGCGCTATCCGGTCAATATCCGTTATGCCCGTGACTACCGCAACGATCTGCAGTCGCTGAATCAGGTTCTGGTTCCGATTGCTGATGGCAAGCATATCCCGATCTCGCAGGTGGCCGATATCCACATCCGCAAAGGCCCGCCGGGGATCAAGAGCGAAAATGCCCGGCGCACCGCCTGGGTCTTTGTCGATCTCAAGGGGGTGGATATCGGGACTTATGTGAAAAATGCCCAGAAAATTGTGGCAGAGAAAGTTACCCTGCCACCTGGCTACAATCTGGTCTGGAGCGGGCAGTATGAGTATATGCAGGCTGCAGCGGCCAAGCTTAAGGTGGTGATCCCACTGACCCTGCTGATTATTTTCGTGATCATCTTTATCAGCACCCAATCTATGATCAAAACCGGGATTATTTTTATTGCCCTGCCGTTGTCACTGGTCGGCTGCTTCTGGTTCCTCTGGCTGCTTGAATACCATATGTCAGTGGCGGTTTGGGTTGGAATAATTGCCCTGGCGGGAATTTCAGCAGAAACCGGCGTCGTGATGTTGCTCTATCTTGATCTGGCCTTTGAACTATGGAAAGAGAAAGGGCGAATGAATACGCGCGGCGACCTGGTACAGGCGATTCACCACGGTGCGGTCAAGCGGATCCGGCCTAAGATCATGACGATCTGCGTCATTATTGCCGGTCTGATTCCGATCATGTGGAGTCACGGTGCCGGAGCTGATGTGATGAAACGGATTGCGGCGCCGATGGTCGGCGGGGTGATCACCTCCGGGGTGATGGAGTTGCTGGTTTTTCCGGTGATCTACTACATCTGGCGGGGGATGGAATTGGAGAAGTCTATAATCCCGACCGATCCTGGCGGAATGGTTGAGAACGGGACTTATATAAAACGCCCGAGCCGTGAAATGTTGGCTGGACCGGAGCAGTTGGATGTATTACACGATCAAGAAACCCACGACTGAATAGAAGAAGAGACATGGGATGAAGAAAACGCAGCACCTGTAGCCTGGTTTCTGGTCGTTGATGGTGATGCAATTGATACTGGCTTCAAGAGTAAATAAATCAAGTGGTTGGGGTCTTACATCGGGTGAAACCTCGGATGTTTTTGGCAAAAACTCAAATTAATAACGGAGCATAATAATGAAAAAACAAATTTTTGTATTTATGATGGTTGCATTGTTGATGGTCTCCTCTGGTGCAATGGCAATGAAAAGCATGGATCACGGCAAGATGAATCAGGGTGAAGGAATGTCGATGGGCGGCAATATGATCATGCTGGACGATAGCAAAGTTGATGGGGTGACAGGCTCCGGACATTTGATGGATGTCAGGGTTAAAATGTCTGAGCATGGCATGTCAGAAACGCATCACTTCATGATTGGCTTTATGGATGAAGCAAAGAAAATGGTGAGTAAGGGTCAAGTTGCGGTAAAGATTGAATCGCCGGACGGAAAAGTGAGTCATCCGATCAAAATGATGGGGATGAATGGTCAATTCGGTGCCGATATTACTCTAGACCAGCCGGGAATTTATCATTTCAAGGTTGGAACAAAATTAGCCGATGGAACCAAACGAATGTTTCACATGCATTATGATAATAGTTGATTTAATGCCCTACTCGCGAAGCTGAATAACGGGACAAGCATGGGAAACAAAATTTGTTCCGTTAGCATCCTTTTTCCAGTGGAGACCTGCTGATGTCCTTAAAATTGATATATTTGACTCTGATTGTCGTCGTTTTTGTTGCAGGATGTCAGCAGCAGCCGGCTGCTCCAGTTGGTAGCGTCGAGGCAAATCCTGCCTACCTGAAATATTTTGGTGACCCGCCGCAAGTATCCAAAGGCGTTGGCTATGCGCGAGTTGGCTTTTTCCCCCTGTTGGAAAATCCACAAAAGGTGAGAGCTGTTCCCCTTTATCTATTCAGTGAAAACAAACAATTGCAGCAGATCCTTCAGCGGGTGACTGGAGGGGAGATGATACCGTTCTTAAACGGTCAATTTTATCACCCCTTCTCTGTAGAAGATCAATTCCGGGTCAACCCTGTTAAAGACAATGTTTTAACTTTAGAGATAACTTCCAAACGGGAGATCCGTCGTGCTGATCTCGCTGCCATTGCTTTATCGCTGACAGAAACAGCTCTGCAGTTTTCCGAAGTAAAACTGGTTCAAGTATTGGTCAATGGAGAACCCTTGCCATTTATGCCAAAAGCAGGGTTCTCCCATTCTCCAGAGAAAATTTCTGCCGTTGCTCCTCCAGCGTTGCTGGTGGCAGCGGGAGTTTGGGAAGCAGGCTCCGAAGACCCGGCAGAGTTAGTGGTCAATTTTGATCGGCCGGTGGCTATTGAGAATATTAAACTTACTGATTCTTCAGGAAAGAAAATTGAAGGAGAATATTTCAGATCAGTCTTCGATATGGCGGTTGTTGTTCATCCTGCAGACGCTAGTCTCTTCCATGAAGGGACAAAAATACATATTGACTGGGATGTGACTGATAAACTCGGGCGATCAAATAAAGGCAGCAGCTTCTTGGCTTTGAAACGCATAGACCATTGAATATCAGCCGTCTGTCGGCAAGATATCCTGGAAAAATATGTGCATAGCGACTCGTTTAGAATCTGTTTTCAGGTAGAACCCTCATATTGTTACCGGCAGATACTTGAGCAAAGAGAATAACCAGATTCTCACGGGTTATTTTTTAATTGACAGATAATGCAGAAAGGGTAAAATGCCGACAAATTTAGTAAGGTATTAACTCTTAAACAAATACAGGAGATACGGAATGAGTGATTATCAGGAACGTGAGGCTGCAGTACTCTTTAAAGGAAATCCAGCAACCCTGGTTGGTTCAGAGGTCAAAGTTGGCGATACGGCACCAGATTTTCGTGTCGTTGACAATGGTTTGCAACCAGTTACTCTGGCAACCGCTGCTGGAAAAATTCGCCTGATTACGGTTGTCCCTTCCCTCGACACCCCTGTTTGTGACGCAATGACCCGTCATTTTAATCAGGATGCTGCCAGTCTTCCCGATTCTGTTGTTGTTTATACGATCAGTGTTGATCTCCCTTTTGCTCAGAAACGCTGGTGCGGAAATGCAGGGATTGACAAGGTTCAGACTCTTTCAGATTATCAGGATCGTTCGTTTGGATTAAATTACGGATTGCTGCTGAAAGAATTAAAATTACTGGCACGGGCTGTTTATGTGGTTGATCAGAATGATAAGGTTGTCTACGTTGAGCTGGTTCCAGAAGTCACTGCAGAACCAAACTATGCTGCGGCTCTAGAGGCAGTAAAGAAACTTCTTTAAAGGCAAAGGGCAGCAAGACAAAGCTATAGGCTGTAGGCCGTTAGGTGAAAACCTACAGCCTACAGCCTAATAACCTACCGCCTTGTCCTGTCTTTTCATCCCCTAGTATGGACGGCGTGCCTCTGTCGATATTTTCCTTTCACCAGCAGCTCTTTCAACTGGATAGCGTAATTTTACAACCAGATCCTGAATCTCCTGTGGTGGCTCCGGGGTCACCTTGGAAACAATGTACATCAGCACAAAGTTGATGATCATGCCGACCGTACCGATGCCTTCGGGGGAAATGCCAAACCACCAGTTCTCCGGTCTGTTGGCTCCCGGATTGAGAAACTTGAAATAAACAATATAAAGGGTCGTAAAGCTGATGCCAGCAATCATGCCCGTCATTGCCCCGTAGACGTTGGTTTTTTTGTTAAAAATACCCATAATGATGGCTGGAAAAAAAGATGCCGCTGCCAGCCCGAAAGCAAAAGCAACAACCTGGGCAACAAACCCTGGCGGAAAAATTCCAAACAGCCCGGCAATCACAACCGCCCCTGCCGCGCCACAGCGTGCCCACAATAATTCTGCTTTTTCAGACATGCTTGGCATCAGCACCCCCTTCATCAGATCATGTGAAATTGAAGCTGAAATGACCAGCAGCAGACCCGCTGCCGTAGAGAGAGCCGCCGCTAACCCTCCAGCTGCAACCAGAGCAATAACCCAGTTGGGTAAACGCGCAATTTCAGGATTGGCTAGAACCATGATGTCTCGATCTATATAGATTTCATTGGGGCCATCTGTAATCAGATTTGAAACCATAGCCTGTCCAAAGCTCCCTGCTTGACCGGTGTATTCAGGTTTGCCGGTAATTGCTTTTCCTGGACCGTATTGCATGATTCCATCACTATTTTTATCGACCCAGGCGATCAGCCCCGTCTCTTCCCAGTTTTTAAACCACTGTGGGGCTTGATCATATCTGACGTTATGAACTGTTTTGATAAAGTTGGTTCGTGCGAATGCGGCAACAGCTGGTGCTGCGGTATAAAGGAGAACGATAAAAAAAAGTGCCCATCCGGCGGAGGCGCGGGCATCTTTTATTCTGGGGACAGTAAAAAAACGAATGATAACGTGTGGCAGCCCGGCAGTACCGACCATCAGGGCAACGACAATAAAGAATACATCAATCTTGGGTCGGACTCCGGAGGTATATTCGCTGAATCCCAGATCTTTATGGATCCCATCAAGGACATCAAGCAGATATCTCCCCTGAGTCGAAGCATCCTGCAGGATCTCTGCTCCACCTGCACTGATGGAGCTACCAAAACCAAAAGCGGGAATCGGGTTGTTGGTTAACATAATCGATATATATATAGCTGGGATCATGTAAGCAACAATCAGCACGCAATACTGGGCAACTTGGGTATAGGTCACCCCTTTCATGCCACCAAGGACCGCGTAGAAGAAGACAATACACATTCCGATAACCACACCGGTGTTGATCGGAACATTAAGGAAGCGGGAAAAAACTACACCGACACCGCGCATCTGCCCGGCAACATAGGTAAAGGAGATAAAAATAGCACAGATCAGGGAAATGATTCGGGCGCTTTGGGAGTAATAGCGATCACCGATAAACTCAGGAACCGTGAATTTTCCGTATTTTCGTAAGTAGGGAGCCAGCAACATGGCAAGTAATACATAACCACCGGTCCAGCCCATCAGGTACATGGAACCATCGCGACCCATGAAAGAGATGAGCCCTGCCATCGAAATAAAAGAGGCCGCAGACATCCAGTCAGCAGCAGTTGCCATGCCGTTTAGAACTGGATGGATCGTTCGTTCAGCGGTGTAAAAGGCTCCTGTTGATACGGCGCGGGCGCGGATAGCAACAAGAATATAAATCAAGAAGGTAACGCCAACGAGAATCCAGGTCCAAGTGGTAATACTCATGGTTGGATTTTCCCTCCAGGATTATAAGCTGTTGCCCTGTCGTTTTTATCGATAGATGCACTCATACGCTTGGCAACGCCATCAGTCTTCAAAGACATTATATTTATGGTCAAGTTTATTCATCAATTGGACATAGACAACAATCAGCAGACAGAAAATAACCTCTGCTCCCTGATTGGCAAACCAGTAGCCCAAAGGGAAACCGAAAAATTTTATGTTGTCTAATTGATCGACGAAGACAATCCCGAAGAGATAGGAAACGGTAAACCAGATTGATAAAAGAATGGCGATATATTTGAGGTTCTGTTTCCAGTAATCCTGCAATTCATGTTCTCTCGCCATACAAACCCCTTGGAAAGCAATCTGCCAGGTTTCTGTGACAACCGTTGCCTCTTATTCTAGTCAAAACCATAATATACGCAATCAATTAATTAGGAGTTTGCTGGAGCAATGTTTCAGTTGTTACTCCGTCCCCTCTCCCCCAGGGTGAGGGGGACATATTGTACGCGTTTTCCCTCTCATCCGGCCTGCGGCCACCTTCTCTCTCAGGGAGAAGGAACACCGTTATTGTGTTTATTTGAAAGGGTTCAACCCACTATTTTTGAAAAATGTCTTTTGGTGGAATCCTGTAATTTGCTGGCGACTCTAAACGCTTCTTTGAGCACCTCCTGTTCGTTTTTTGTCAGCGCATATGGGTCAAGGTAATGGCTCGGAAATTTGCCTTGATCAAGCAGTGAAATTTCGTTGCGCAGGCGCAAGAAAGTGAAGGCTTCAAAGGCCGCTTTGATATGTTCAGCTGTTTCCAGGGTGAAAACCTTCAGCTTGACCAGTTGATCAATCCGCTCTGTGGTGGTGGTAGCATCAACCTGCTTTTCCAGCAGGAACATCCGTACACAATCAACAATGAAGATACTCCCCGCCTGCTTGATAGATAATGTCCCCTGGTGTTTTTTCTCTTTTTCCAGAGAGAATCGACCGATCAAACTCAGTGGAACCTTATGTTTGAAATCAAGTTCCATCATATGATAGAGGAATATGGGATGGTTTTTAATCTCATGATGAACAATTTCTCGCAGGTCTTGACATAATGATGCTTCGCCAGCGACCGGCATAAAATCCAAAAAGATCGAAGAATAGCGCACTTTCTGGGCTTCTGGAACTCTGATCCAGTCGGATACCCGTTCCTGCCAATCCTTCAGGCGACCACGCCATAAAGGATTGTTAACCATGACATTCCCCTGACAACGGGGGTAGCCGATACGGGCAAGTGCGGCAACAAGTTTTTCGGCAAAGGGGATAAAAAATGCGTCCACTGCTTCGATTTTCTCATCGGGAAAGTCTTCATAGATAAAACCATTATCCTGATCCGGTCCCAGCAACATTTCCTTACGACCGCCACTCCCCATAATAATAAAGCAGAGTTTAATGTCTGGTTGCTTTTTTCCCTGCCGTTTCATTTCACCGAGAACAATTTCGTAGCAGCGTTTAATAATGCGGTGGTGGATATAGGAAATAATCTCCATGGTTTCAACATGAGAACGGCTTTCACTCAGCAATGCACGTGCGACTTTGACGATCTCTTCACGGGCAGAAATCAGCTCTTCAACGGTCCGAGCTTTACTGACATTGCCGATCAGCAACATCGATTTTTGACTGCGGTATTTCATCAGGCCATGCAAGGTCACAATGCCGACAATTTCATCGCGATCCAGTATTGGCATGTGTTTGATTTTGTGCCCGGTCATAAAGGTGGTCGCTTCGTACATAAAGGTGTCCGGAGACATGGTGTAAGGGTGTGGGGTCATGACGTCACCGGCACATGATGTTTCCCCCACGGCGGTTTCACGCGCAAGAACCTTTGCCACCAGATCGCGTTCGGTGACAATGCCAGCAAGTTTGTTGTTTTTGTTACACACCAGTAGTGCGCCGATACTGCGCTGAATCATTCTTCGGGCAATTTCCCTGATTGATGTCTCAGGAGAACAGGTTTCAACTTTTGTCGTCATGATCTCTGACAGCCGTTTTTTGAAAGGATAGGCTTCCATCTGCGTTAAGGTACTTTGGGCATGATCACTGACCATGTCAGAGTAGAGGTTGCGCACCCGTGAGTAGATTGCTTTGGTGAAAAATTCAGTGATATGTGGATAGTTTCTAGCAATTTCGGTCAGTACTGGTTTTGGGATCAGATAGCATTCGCTTTCTTTGACTGTACGTGCACCGGCTGAATAACCCTCATCAGTAAAGACCGGGGTCCCCCCGAAGAACGCCCCTTCTTTACGATAATCAACGATCATTTCAACGCCACCCGGAGTCAGGACAACAATTTCGACTAATCCCGATTTGATGACGTAAAGGAAGCCGGTGGGCTCATTATATTGGTTGAAAATATGAGTTTGTGCGGGGAATTTTTTGACTTCTGCGGCTTCGTTGAGTTTAGTAAAAATTTCTTCGGGTAACTGGTTGAATGGTTCTGTTTCACGTAAGGTTTTGATGAGCCCCATAGAAGCTATTCCTATCTGTTAAAAAATTGAATGGATATATTGCAACGAAAAAACTCTTCAGTAAAACGGGACTGTCCCCGCATGGGGGCTGTCCCAGGCTTTTGCGGCGCGAACCGACACAGTGTCAAACCCATAAAACCGGGACAGCCCCCGATTAAGCTGGGGACAGTCCCGGTTTTACTAATGGCCATCCTGAAAAGTAAACCGCAGGGAAATTTTGGTGAAACTAAAGAATAATATCACAGTTATGGTGTAGATAGGAAGGGGTTGTCTTTTAAAACAGTTTCTCAATCGGTAACGGGATTTTTTTTCTTGCCAAACTTAATTGGATGCGCTTGAAAGCGAATAATGAGGTCGGCAATTATTTTACCCCAGATCGTCAATCCAGCTAAGGCACTCCATGTCTGGTAGGAGTAGAGACCGAGAAACACAGAAAAAATAATCCAGGTCGCGATTCCACCACAAACAAGGTTGAGGAGGCCGACGAAGGGGGCCCATTTTTTTGGATTTGCTGGTGGTAAGCCACGTTTGATAGCAACTTCAGCATAGTTCTTTTTGATGAAAATTCGCCAGGCACGCCGCAACCAGAAAAAAGCCATGGGAAACAGGGCGAGAAACAGTAGCCATGTCAGTACTACGCCAGTATCAAAAACCATGTCATGCTCCTGAGTAAAAAATATTCAAAATTGAGTGTCCCTTGTACCTGAGGTTCCCGGGGTAAGCAAGAATATTTTATTGTCTGTTTTGTGTCTGCTGCCAATGGGTGGTTCAAAAGAGCCCCGCCAGCAGGACTGACGGGGCAAAATGATCAGGCATAATATGCTGATCGCATGAAATTAATGATTCTTAGTGATGAGCTCCGTCAACTTTCTTGGAACCACGTGGAATCCGTACATCTTCAACCATCTGAGCAATCTCTTCAGGGACTGCTGGAGTCATGTTCTTGACTGCGAAAGCAACGCCAAAGTTAACAATTGCGCCGATCGCACCAAAAGCATTTGGAGAGATACCAAAGAAGAAGTTTGCTTTACCACCAAATAGACCTAGGTACTCGGTTCCCTTGATAAACAGGATCCCTTTATGGGCGAAAACATAGAACATGGTGATGCCGATACCGGAGAGCATTCCCCAGATAGCACCCTGCTTGTTCATGGTTTTACTGAAAATACCCATCATCAGGCATGGGAAGATAGAACTGGCAGCCAGACCAAAGGCGATAGCCACGGTACCGGCAGCAAATCCTGGAGGATTCAGACCCAGATAACCAGCGACAACAATCGAACATGCCATGGCGATCTTACCAGTCAGCAGTTCCTGACCTTCAGTCATATCTCTGAACCAGATCCCTTTGAACAAGTCATGAGAGATTGCAGAGGAAATAGCCAGCAGCAGACCAGCAGCTGTTGACAGCGCAGCAGCAAGGCCACCGGCAGCAACCAGAGCAATAACCCAGTTTGGCAACATGGCAATTTCAGGGTTCGCTAGAACCATGATATCGCGGTTAACCTTGAGCTCGCTACCTTTCCAACCAGCAGCTGCAACTTTAGCCTGGAAATCAGCATCTTTTGATTTTTCATTGTAATACTGGATCCGGCCATCGTCATTTTTATCAGCCCACTTCAGCAGACCGGTCACTTCCCAACGACTCATCCAGGCTGGACGTTCAGAATAAACAATACTGTTTTCGGGTGCGAACAGGTCACCATTTTCTTGCATGACTGCTTTGTTGATCGTTGCATGCAGGTTCAAACGAGCCATGGCAGCAACGGCAGGAGCGGTGGTGTAGAGGATGCCGATGAAAATCAGTGCCCAACCGGCGGAATAACGTGCATCCTTAACCGTAGCAACGGTGAAGAAACGCATGATAACGTGTGGCAGCCCGGCAGTACCAATCATCAATGATACCGTGTAAACAAACATGTTGAGCATGCTGCCTGGCATCTGGGTCGTGTATTTACCAAAACCAAGACCGGTAACAACCTGATCCAGTTTGGTCAGCAGATCCACTCCAGTCCCTTGAAACTCGGAACCCAGACCAAGTTGTGGAATCGGGTTGCCAGTCAGTTGCATCGAGATAAAGATCGCTGGCACGGTGTAGGCAAGGATCAGGACGCAATACTGAGCAACCTGAGTGTAGGTGATCCCCTTCATGCCGCCAAAAACGGCGTACAGGAAGACAATTCCCATCCCAATGTAAACACCTGTTGAGTTGGAAACGCCCAAGAAGCGGGAGAACGCAACCCCAACACCGGTCATCTGACCAATGATGTAGGTGAGTGATGCCGCCAGCAGGCAGATAACACCAACCACAGCGGCACCATTGGAGTAGTAACGGGCCGCCATGAAGGAAGGAACCGTAAATTTACCGAATTTCCGCAGGTATGGTGCCAGCAGCATGGCTAACAGCACATAACCACCAGTCCAACCCATCAGAAACAGACCGCCACCAAAACCCATGTTGGCAATCAGGCCGGCCATGGAGATAAAGGAGGCTGCTGACATCCAGTCAGCGCCGATTGCCATACCGTTGATTACTGGAGGAACAGCCCCGCCAGCAGAATAAAATTCACTTGTGCTTCCCGCGCGAGCCCACACTGCAATGCCGATGTAGATGGCAAAGGTGATCCCGACGACGAGATATGTCATAGCTTGTAATCCCATAATTCTAGTTCCTCCCTAGTCTTCGTGAACGTCGTATTTTTCGTCGAGTTTTCCCATTAACTTGGCGTAGACGAAAATCATTATGATGAAGCAATACATAGAACCTTGCTGAGCGAACCAGAATCCCAGCGGATAGCCACCCAGGTGAATACTATTCAACGCCGGGGCAAACAGGATTCCACAACCATAAGAAACAATAAACCAGACAATCAGAATATTTCTGACCAGGCCTAATGTTTCCTTCCAATAAGCTTTTGCACTGTTATCTGACATATAAAACTCCTCCTCACAAAAAGATGGATGTTACCCCCTAAACTTACTACTTGTTTGCATCTGTGAGCTTGGTTCAGCTCTGGGTATTACCGTTCTTTTAGTTTGCCTCCTTTCAGGATTATCAATATCTGTTTATGTTCCGACGGTAAAAACTTGGTGCGATAGATCTACCCGATTGGATTGGGCTTCAACGTTAAAAAACTCTCAGGATGCGCTCCTGGGAGCGAAAGCGTTATATCCCAGTTGTGCTGAAATCATTTCACCGGTTGCCTTTAATGCGGGCAATAGTTCTTTATTGACCCGGTTCTCATCGGTGCGGAAGCTGGGTGAAATTAGTGTCAGGCAGCCAGTAAGAATTTTGCCGGTTTTAAAGAGCGGGACGGCCATGCAGGTGCTTCCATCGCCAACACCATTGTGATCAATACAGTAACGCTGCTTCCGGCAATGATCAATCTCAGCTGGTAGCTCAGGTTGGCTTGCCAACAACTGTGCGTTAGCTTCGTCAAATGCCAGAAAAATTTTACCCGCGGCACACTGTTCCAATGGAAAACGCTGGCTGGTGAGGGGAACCACCTTGACCTTTTGATCGTTATCCAACATTTCCAGAAAAAGAGCTTCCTGGTTTCGTTGCACGACTAAATAAACAGTTTCATCGCACTGACGCACCAGCTGTGCCATTGCAGGACGCGCTTTACGCAGCAGGGTCATCTTAGAGAGTACCTTTTGGCTGACTTCGAAAGCTGCCAGTCCCAACTGATACTCTCCAGAAAGCTTGCCACGTTCTACGTATCCATGATTTTCAAAAGTTGCCATCAATCTGAAAAGACTGGCCTTTGTCATGTCGAGGCGTTGGCTCAACTGAGCAAGGCTGCATTTGTCCTCTTCATCTGCCAAGGCTTCCAAGAGAAGCAGAGCATTTTCAACTGACCTGATGTTGTAGGAGTCTTTGTCTCTGCTAGGCATTAGGGCTTGTGCCTTCTTGATAGAATTTTAAACCGAATATTCATTTTAACAACTTTTAATCTCCTGTCACCTTTATCATGGCGGGACAATAATACGCTGTTATATAATTGTCAATACGATTTTTTTATACCCCTCTCGAAGGGAAGCTGATGGGCGATGCTTCATTTTTTAATGTTACACTATAACTATCTGAAAATATATCTAAATAACCAAAATAGTAATCTAATAAAAAGGTGTGTAATATTATTTCTAAAAAAATAAAATCGTTTCATTTCTAATTTATTTATACTTGCTTTGACCCTATTTTGCTGCCGATTGCGTGCAGGCAGGTTGCTTCAGGATTAATCTGTTTCTATGTCCGGTTGCTTGGCGTGGTAAATCTCCAGTTGGATATTTTTTATCAAATATCGTTTTATTCATTTAAAGGTGAATTTGTTGCTGCTGTAGATTATTATTCTTTGCTTTTAGGGAAATGGATATATGACTGCTGATTTCCATACAAATTTTCCGTGTTTGAGTGCTGGCTTGCTTGACTTGATTTGTTTTATAGTGTTAAAAAACTCCCCTTTTACAAAGGTTTATAATTCCCATGTATCTCCCTTGCAAACATGATTTTTGTCAATTAGCACAACAGGGCAATCTGATTCCCGTATATCGTGAAATTCTTGCGGATATGGAGACTCCGGTTTCCGCTTTTTGTAAGATAGACGATGGTCAGACCGCTTTTTTACTCGAATCGATTGAAGGCGGGGAAAAGTGGGCTCGGTATTCTTTTCTTGGGAGTGGCCCGGCGCGAGTGTTCCGTTGTCGGGATCAGTATTATGAGCTTCACTATGATGGACAGCTTGAGGAATCAGGGCAGGTCGATGATCCGTTGAATAAACTGCGTGACTTGATGGCTGTTTATCAACCGGTTGAGCTGGAAGGGTTGCCGCGTTTTTCCGGTGGCGCTGTTGGCTATCTTGGCTACGATATGGTTCGCTTTGTCGAAGATCTCCCCGATGCTAATCCGCGTCAGATTGACGGCTGGGACGCCTGTTTCATGTTCACTGAGCGGCTGCTGATCTTTGATAATATGCGCCAGAAGGTCAAGCTGGTTTGCAATGTCCACTTGCAGGAGGGAGAAGATCCTGCTGTCGCTTATCAGCGTGGCCAGCAACAAATCGAACAGATGTTGTTACAATTGCGCCAACCCTTACAACATCAAGATGGTGATTCGAGTGGTGATGGTCGCCAGGAACTGGACGCGAATTTCAGCAAAGAGGATTTCAAACTGGCAGTCGAACGCTGCAAAGAGTACATTCGTGCCGGGGACATTTTTCAGGTGGTTATTTCCCAGCGCTTCTCAGGTCAATTGCAGAGCGATCCTTTTAATATCTACCGGGCACTGCGCACTATCAATCCTTCTCCCTATATGTTTTTCCTCCGTTTTGGCGAGTCTATTATTGTTGGTGCTTCTCCTGAAGTTCTGGTGCGTAAAGAAGGGGATCAGGTTGATGTGCGTCCAATTGCGGGAACTTTGCCGCGGGGTAAGACTCCCGCAGAAGATCTGGCGCTGGAGCAGCAACTGCTTGCTGATCCTAAAGAGCGCGCTGAACACATTATGCTGGTTGATCTCGGGCGCAATGATGTTGGGCGGGTTGCGATTGGTGGCACGGTCGAAGTCAGTGAATTGATGCTGGTTGAGCGCTATTCTCATGTGATGCATATTGTCTCTAATGTGCGTGGGCAGCTCCGTCCCGAATTGGATTGCTTTGATGTTTTTCGGGCAGCATTTCCTGCGGGAACGTTATCGGGATCACCAAAAATTCGGGCGCTGGAGATCATTGATGAACTGGAGCCAGTACGCCGTGAGGTCTACGGCGGTGCCGTTGGCTATTTTTCTTTCAGCGGCAACATGGATCTGGCTATCGCGATTCGGACTCTGCAGATTGAGAAGGATCGGATCTACCTCCAGGCGGGTGCTGGAATCGTCGCTGACAGTGATCCAGAAATGGAGTATCAGGAAACTTTAAATAAAGCCCGTGGTGTCAAACGTGCCATCGAGATGGCCAACCGCGGACTCGTATAGGATACCCAGTTTTATGCTGTTAATGATCGATAATTATGACTCCTTTACCTACAACCTGGTTCAATATTTTCTTGAACTGGGCGAAGAGGTCAAAGTGATCAGAAATGATAAATTGACTCTGGATGATATCGAAAAGCTGGCACCAGAGCGGCTGGTGATTTCTCCCGGACCACGAACCCCCAAAGAAGCAGGGATTTCTGTCGCTGCGATTCAGCAGTTTGCCGGTAAGATCCCACTCCTCGGTATTTGTCTCGGACATCAGGCAATCACTGAGGCTTTTGGTGGGAAAGTGGTGCGAGCCGATCGTCTGATGCATGGCAAAACCAGTCCTATCTTCCATGGTGGAACGGATCTCTATCAGGGGATGCCCAATCCTTTTACCGCAACCCGTTACCATTCGTTGATTGCCGAGCGGGAGAGTTTCCCCGATATCTTAGAAATTACGGCCTGGACCGAAGCGGGGGAAATCATGGGTTTGCAACATAAGGAATTGCCGGTCTGGGGGGTGCAGTTCCATCCTGAATCAATTCTGACCACCGAGGGGATGGATTTGTTGCGGAACTATCTGGAAATGACATAATAAACGTAGGGGCAGCCCCCTGTGGCTACCCGAACTACTGGGCACGCACGGGGGCGTGCCCCTACAGAGGGAAATAGATGATTAAAGCAGCGATTGCCAAACTGGTTGAACAACAGGATCTGAATGAACTGGAAATGATTGATGCGATGAATCAAATCATGGGCGGTGAGGCAACACCGGCTCAGATTGGCTCATTTATTACTGCGTTGCGGATGAAAGGGGAAACAATCCCCGAAATTATCGGTGCGGCACGGGTGATGCGGGCACGGGCTACCCCGATCCGGGTTGGTGATGTGGTCGATATAGATCGTGATGATATCAATGTTGATCGGGAGACCATTCTTGATACCTGCGGAACCGGTGGCAGTGGTACCAAGAGCTTTAACATTTCTACTACGGTTGCTATTGTGGTGGCGGCCTGCGGGGCAAAGGTTGCCAAACATGGCAACCGCAGTATTTCGTCTTCCTGCGGTAGTGCTGATGTTCTGGAAAAGTTGGGCGTTAAGCTCGATATCGCCCCCGAGTTGGTCGCTGAGTGTATCGAAACCATCGGTGTTGGTTTCTTGTTTGCTCCTGCTCTGCATGGTGCGATGAAATATGCCATTGGTCCACGGCGAGAGATTGGTATTCGGACGATTTTTAACATTCTCGGGCCACTGACTAATCCGGCAGGAGCGGATCGACAAGTCTTGGGGGTGTTTAGTGAAAATCTGGTTGAACCTTTAGCTCAGGTTCTGCTTCATTTGGGGTGCCGACGTGGTTTTGTTGTCCACGGAGCGGATGGTATGGATGAAATTACTCTGACCGGGACGACCTTGGTGGCAGCAATTAGCGGTAATAATGTTGAGGTGCAGACAATCGCGCCGGAGCAGTTTGGATTTAAGCGCTGTCGGTTGAAGGATCTTCAGGGTGGAGATGCCGAGCAGAATGCAGAAATTGTCAACGTGGTTCTTTCAGGGCAAGCCGGGGCAAAGCTTGATATCGTTCTTTTGAACGGTGCTTACGCTCTGGTTGCTGCAGGCTTGGCTACCGATGTGGATGCCGGGATTGAACAGGCCCGTGAGGCGATTACTTCCGGGCGCGCCAAATCGACCCTCGATGCCTTGGTACGGATAACAAACCAGTGATTCTTGATCAGATATTACAGACCAAGCAAACCGAGATCGCTGCAGATCAGATCCGGCAGCCGCTGCGTGAATTGAAAAAAATGGCAGCAGACTCCGACCGACCCAGAGGGTTTGCTGATCATCTGCGCCAAGCTTCAGCTGCTGGAACTGCGATTATTGCTGAGGTAAAAAAGGGATCTCCTTCAAAGGGAATTATCCGTGAAGATTTTGATCCGGTGGCGATTGCTCGCAGTTATGAGCGGGGTGGTGCCAGTTGTCTTTCGGTGTTGACAGATGAACAGTATTTTTACGGCTCCCTCGATTATCTTGGGTTGATTCGGGCGCAGGTTGAGTTGCCGTTGTTGCGCAAGGATTTTATCATTGATCCTTACCAGGTTTTTCAAGCACGGGTTGCCGGTGCCGATGCAATCTTGTTGATTGTCTCTGCTCTTGACGATCAACAACTGCTGGAGCTGGCACAACTAGCGACGGAACTGCAGCTTGATACGTTGCTGGAAGTGCATGATGGTGCTGAACTGGAGCGGGCGTTGTTATTGCCGGTTGATTTGATTGGTATTAATAATCGTGATTTGCAAACTTTTGTTACCAATTTAGGGGTGACTGAGCAGTTGGCGCAGAAAATACCGGCAGCGCAATTAGCGGTTGCCGAGAGTGGTATTTATAGTCGTGCAGATATTGAGCGGTTACAACGGGCGGGTGCCGGGGCGTTTTTGATCGGGGAGAGTTTGATACGGGAGAATGATATTGAGGGGAAACTTTTGGGGTTGTTGGGAGGGGACTTTTAGTAGAATAAAACTATGGTCAAAACCGTCGGTTCGCGGACCGACAACCGCCTTCATTTTCTTTGATCGCAAAGAAAACGAAGCAAAAGAAACTCTTTTTATTTCTGTCGCAAAATGACCTGCGATAATTTAATGAGTGGTTTGTTGTACTCAGTTCTTGGCTGCGTTGCAACTCTCCCAGCTTGGTAGAGTCATGAAGAAAATGTTGGCGTTCTGAAATTGATATTTTCGTTCGCGCCCTAACGAGAAACAGGCCTCTCTAATGGGCGAAAAGTCAAAATCTGAAACCAAAGCGGATGGTATGGTTTATTGTTCTATCACGCTGGTGAAAACCATGGATTTTAGTTCAAGACTTTCAGTTGCTACTCACTTTCGTCATTCTCGCGAAGGTGGGAATCCAGGGTTCCTAATGGCTGTGGATCCCCGCTTTCGCGAGAATGACGATTGAAGTTGTTTTTGACTTTGCTTTTAGGGGGATTTTCAGTCCCGATCAAACCCATGCACTTATTGTCTTGGTTTAGTGTATTTCGGATAGTTACTAATTTAATGACGACAAAAATAAAAATATGCGGTATCACCAACATCGATGATGCTCTTTTTGCTGTTGAAGCGGGTGCGGATGCGCTGGGATTTGTCTTTTATGAAAAAAGTCCCCGCTATGTTCTCCCGGAAACGGTTCAACAGATCATTTCGGTGTTACCCCCTTTTGTGACCACGGTGGGTTTGTTTGTCAACGCCAGTGCTGAGACAATTGAACCGACGATGCGGATGACTGGGATCAATGTTATTCAACTGCATGGGGATGAATCACCGGAACAGTCTGTTTTTTCTTCCTATCCAGTGCTTAAAGCGGTCCGGGTCAAAGATGCTGATTCTTTAGCTGGAATCGAGAGATACCCGGTTTCAGCATTGTTGCTGGATGCCTGGAACAATCAGCAGTATGGTGGTACCGGTGAAAGCTTTGATTGGCAATTGGCCAGAAAATTGACCGGGAAACTGCCACTGATTTTAGCTGGTGGGTTGAATCCAGATAATGTTGCCGAGGCGATCCGGGTGGTTGCTCCGTATGCAGTTGATGTTTCCAGCGGGGTTGAAATATCTCCTGGGCATAAAGATCATGATAAAATTTATAAATTTATTCAGCAGGTGAGGCAAGAATGAAAAACTATCAATATCCTGATGAACGTGGCCATTTTGGTGAATATGGTGGTCGTTATGTGGCAGAAACGCTGATGCCGGCACTGCTGGAGTTGGAGCAGGCCTATACAGAGGCCAGGCAGGATCCTGAGTTTCAGCGGGAGTTTAACTATTATTTAAAACATTATGTTGGTCGTCCAAGTCCTCTCTATTTTGCAGAACGGCTTACCAAAGAGCTGGGTGGGGCAAAAATCTATCTCAAGCGTGAAGATTTAAATCATACTGGCGCCCATAAGGTTAACAACACTGTCGGTCAAATTTTATTGGCGCGGCGGATGGGGAAAAAGAAAGTTATTGCTGAGACGGGTGCAGGTCAGCACGGGGTTGCTACTGCGACGGTTGCTGCGTTGTTCGGGATGGACTGTGAAGTCTTTATGGGCAAGGAGGATATCCGGCGACAGTCTCTGAATGTCTTTCGGATGAAATTGCTGGGTGCCAAAGTACATGAAGTAACCAGTGGCACAGCAACTCTAAAAGATGCCATGAACGATGCCCTGCGCCATTGGGTGACCCATGTCCGTGATACTTTTTATGTGATTGGCACCGTTGCCGGACCACATCCCTATCCGTTGTTGGTGCGAGACTTCCAGTCGATCATCGGCATTGAAGCCAAGCAGCAGTTGCAGGAAGCGGAAGGTTGTTTGCCCGATGTGGCTGTTGCTTGTATCGGTGGAGGGTCGAATGCAATGGGGTTATTTTATCCTTTTATCGAGGATCTTTCAGTCAAACTTCTCGGCGTTGAAGCTGCGGGTTTTGGCGTTGAAACTGGCAAACATGCGGCATCAATCTCTGCTGGTTCTCCGGGAGTTCTGCATGGAAATAAAACCTATCTACTGCAGGACGACGATGGGCAGATTCAGCACGCCCATTCGATTTCTGCGGGTCTTGATTATCCTGGCGTTGGTCCGGAACACGCCCATTTGAAAGACATTGAAAGGGCAGAATATGTATCGATTACCGACACCGAAGCGCTGGAAGCTTTCCATAAGTTGACCCATCTTGAAGGAATCATCCCGGCTCTCGAAAGTGCCCATGCGATTGCCCAAGTCATAAAGCTTGCTCCAACTCTGCCACCTGATAAAATTTTGCTGGTCAACCTGTCGGGACGTGGGGATAAAGATATTCATACGGTAGCAGAAGCTTCAGGAGTTGAACTGTAATGAAATTTACCGAGTTAAACCTTCCGGATGTCGTCCAGCAAGGAATCTTCGACACTGGATTTGAATCTTTGACTCCTGTGCAGGAAGAGTCAATTCCTTTGGCTTTAGCTGGAAAAGATGTTGCGGCTCAGGCACAGACTGGCACGGGAAAGACCGCAGCCTTTCTGATTTCCCTTTTTTGCCGGTTGCTTGAGAACAAGAATATCACCAGCAATAACCCCCGTGCTCTGGTGATGGCTCCGACGCGTGAACTGGTGGTGCAAATCTGCAAGGATGCTGAGTTGCTTGGCAAGTACACGGGGATCAAGGTGCAGCCAATCTTTGGGGGTGTTGATTACGAAAAGCAGCGTCAGGCGCTCAAAGATGGTGTCGATATTATTGTGGCGACGCCGGGACGCCTGATCGATTATGCCAAGCAGCGGGTATTTTCAATGAACCGCGTCGAGGCGCTGGTGATCGATGAAGCTGATCGCATGTTTGATATGGGGTTTATCAAGGATCTGCGTTATATCCTGCGCAAGTTGCCCCCGTTTGAAAAACGGCAGACAATGCTGTTTTCTGCAACTCTTTCGGGTCAAGTGATGGAACTCGCTTATGAGTTTATGAATCTGGCTGAACGGGTTGAAATTGCCCCGGAGAAGGTGACAGCTGATGGCATTGATCAGATCCTCTACCACGTTTCCAGACGGGAAAAGTTTGCTTTATTGCTCGGGTTGATGCAGCGTGAAAACAATATGGAGAGAGTGATGCTGTTTGTTAATACCAAGGTGGAGGGCGAACGATTGAACGCTTTGCT
>JASFYS010000166.1:0-7151 GCA_045047095.1 Desulfuromusa sp.
AATGGAGATTTCAAAGCAGCCCTCTCCCATTCTATCGGCGGGCCGATTAACAATAATGTCGTTATCCTCCTCGAAACAGAAGACTATTTACAGCACCGCAGAATCAGTCCCCATCAGTCAGCAACAAGACCAACCCTTGGGAGCTTAAAACCAGCAAGTGTGAACCTGGAAACAATCTTAGGAAAAGAGAACAAATGCAGTGTTAAATTGGTCGCTAAAACCTCAAAACATGATTACCGCAGTGGCGATGAAGAAAGAAGCTTATTACTCTTTTCCAAAAAGTTTGAAGGGAAAAAATATCGTTTCCTCATCGGTGTCGACCCCAAGATGGCGGCTCCACTACAAGACCTTGAGCCGGGAGATAAAATTCAGATGGAAAAATTCAATGGTGAACTTCGCGTTAATGACGTCCCAATTCGCCGCTTTTACAAAAAAACGATTGAAGGGATGGTTGAAATGGCTGACACGGCTTTTCGTCATCTGCGCCGCAAAAAAAAATAAACTGCGTATCTGCACAGTGCAATGCACAATTATAGGTGTTAATTTGCCACCATGCGCATAACAGTAAAACAACAAGTCCTCTTGGCTCCGGCAACCATTCTTATATTATTGATCCTGCTGCTTGCCTTCATGCAATATTCCTACTGGGATCTGTCCTTCAAGCGTCAGGAAGCTAAAGCCATCGGTACGACTTTTATAGCAGTAGCGGAAGCCGATATGGCTTCCAGACGTTTACATGTTCTACTGAGAACCATGCAACATACCGGCATGGCTGCCCCAGAAGACATGGCGTTGGTTGCTGATTTGTACGAACGGATGCTCACATCCATTGGTCGAATCACGCCATTTGGACCACTCAAAAAATCTGGCCATGTTTCTCATTTACTCACGCTGGCTGAAAACCTCAACCCGGCGGACAGCCCAGAAATTGAGAAAATGGCTGAGTCATTTGCCCGCTTTAGAGCAGAATTATCAGCACTGTCCAACATCACCCAAATTTATCGTAACCAATCGCGTATGGCACAGGAACGGGATATCAATCAGCTGGTAGAAAGAACTGCGACAGTCTCTATGTCAGTTCTGGTATTGGCAATTCTACTTGGGCTGTTGATTTCAATCTATTTTAGCCGTCGGATTCTCAACCGGGTGCAGATGCTTTCTCATAACGCTGCCAAAATTGCTGATGGGAAGCTGGAATTACCACCGGCACCCGATAGAATTCATGATGAACTGGACACCTTGGCAGTATCAATCAACCGCATGACCAAGCGTCTGATTCGGGTGGTCGGGACAGAAAAACTGCTTGAGGGAGCGGAGGAAGAGCGGCGTAGAATTGCCATGGATCTACATGATCAATCTTTATCCGACCTTTCTAATATTCTACGTGGGCTACAAAATCTGGCAGATGAGCGGGGAGATAAAACAATCCATGAGAAAACCAAAAAGCTGGAGCACGATTTGGAACGGGCAATAGCCAACCTGCGTGATATTATGAATAACCTCCATCCGCAAACTCTCGATATCCTCGGTCTGGGAGCAGCTCTTGAAGCCCATCTGGAGCAACATTGCGGTACCGACGAGTTCCCCGAATATCATCTCTACATCGACCCTGAAGTGAGCAAATTAAATCTCGATCGGCTCAAGCAATTGACTCTCTACAGGATTGCGCTAGAAGCAATTCAAAATGTTATTAAGCACGCCGCGGCAACACGTTATGAAGTCAACTTGGAGATGCGTGAAAGCACTCTGGTCTTGTCAGTTGAGGACAATGGAAAAGGGATGCGGGATGAAAACAATTCTAACAACGGGCGGGGATTGAACAATATTCGTGAGCGAGCCAGAGCAATTTCTGCCGAAGTTGACTGGAAATCTTCGCGATTTTCCAGCGGCACCCGTTTTGAACTCACCCTGCCCTGTATAACTTGATTCAGGAGAGACATATGCAACCTTTGGATATTCTGATAGCTGAAGACAATCCAAAAGATTTTGAATTTCTCAAGCAATTACTCAACGAATGGGATGAACCCACTAATATCACCCGGGCTCCCAATGGGAGTACCGCCCTTGAGATAGGTCTTACGCGCAGTAATCCTCTGGTCATCAGCGATATTCAAATGCCGGAAATGAATGGTATTGATTTTGCTCAAAAGCTTTGGGAACAACGGCCTGAAGCACGAATTGTTTTCTGGAGCCAGTTCAAAGACGAGATGTATGTCCGTGCCCTGGTAAAAATTGTGCCGCCTGAAACTGTTTATGGCTATATCTTAAAATCGAGCCCAAAGGAACGGATTATCTCTGCAATTCGCACGGTACTGGTGGATGAACAGTGCTGGATCGCTCCGGAGGTACGCAAAGTTCAAGGGCGAGCTGGACACAGTTTGACGGCACTATCAGATATTGAATATGAAGCTTTGCTCGATATATCGTTGGGGTTGACCGACAATTTGATTGCCCAACGTCGCTACCTGTCACGCCGTGGCGTCCAGAGCCGCCTTAATTCTCTCTACAACAAGTTAGGAATTGATCAGGAACAGTTCCAGAGTGATAAAATTGGGGATTCGTTCAATCTGCGCAACCGTGCAGTTTCAGTATCAATCATACGCGGGTTGATTAATGCATTTGAAATGGAAACCGAAGAAAAAGAATTTCAAAATTGGTTTAAACTTTTCCGACGCACCCACAAGACAAAAGAGTAGTTAACTGATCATCAGTATTGGACGTTTCCCAGGGGCTTTTGCGGCACATAGGTTAAGAATCGCTGGTCTTTTTCCAACCTCTCTCCTTGTCTTAAACTCACCGTCATGATAAAAGGTCTTACCAAAAAACTTGGAGACCATTATGACCACAGTGTTCAAACCAATCCGTCCGAAAAAACTTTCTGAAGAAATTGTTGAACAAATAAAAGAGCTGATCTCTCGCGGCGATCTTGGACCAGGGCAGCGCATTCCATCAGAGCGTGAACTGGCAACTTTTTTAGGGGTCAGTCGCCCATCAGTCAGAGAAGCGATTATGGTTCTTGAAGCGATGGGTTTTCTTGAATCACGTCAGGGCGGTGGGACGTTCGTCCGCTCCCTGGCTGATGTGACCATGGCCGACCCTCTGGCCAATATGGTTGAGCGACGCGATCCACGGATGCTTCATGCTTTAGCAGAAGTCCGTTTGGGATTGGAAACCTGGTCTGCATATCTGGCAGCCAAACGTGCTGAAAAACCGGAGCTTGATCGACTGCGTGAACTCTACACCATCATGGAAGAACAGGCTCAAAAAGGTGGCTGGGATCCAGAGATCGATTTTCAGTTCCATCTGGCTATCACCGCCGCAAGCCATAATACCCTTCAGGTGCATATTCTTAATACTGTCCAGAAATTGTTTCAGGCCACGATCATGGTCGCCCTGGGTGAATTTTACAGCAAAGAAGGCTACATTGAGTTACTGCTCAATCATCATCGGGAAATCCTTGAAGCAATCGAAGCCCGCGACCCGGAACGGGCTCGTGACTGGATGCAGAAGCACCTGACCCTGGTTGAAGAAAAACTGGCAATATTTCTGCAGAAAGAACGGCCAGAAACGACCTGATTGTTTCCGGTACTTGATTTTAAAAAGGCTGCCAGCTAGGCAGCCTTTTTATCTTACGTACTTGATTCTTATAGAGGACAAAGGATAACTATACAGATGAAACAACTCTACCAGGCTACGTTGGATAAATGGGGAGAGGACGCCCAATACGATCAGATGGTTGAAGAATGTGCCGAACTGATCACAGCACTGAAGCATTTTCGGCGGGGTAAAGTTGACCAGCAAGCCGTTATTGATGAAATTGCAGATGTCACTCTGATGCTGGGACAGTTAACCTGGATGTTTGGAACCGAGTTAGTCGATAAAGCAGTGCAAAAAAAACGACAGAAACTCAACAGACTCCTTGAATCACCGGATCAACAGATGGAGGAAGATAGCGATGGCAATTAAAGAAGGTCAACCCGCTCCCAATTTTACTCTGCTCGGAAGTGACGGAAAAGAACATACCCTGCAAGATTACGCTGGAAAAATGCTGATTGTTTACTTTTATCCCAAAGACAACACTTCTGGCTGCACCAAAGAATCCTGTGCTTTTGGAGCGATGTTTGCTGATTTACAAAAGAGGGATATAAACTTGCTTGGAGTCAGTAAAGACAGCCTGGCATCACACGATAAGTTTATCGATAAATTCGACCTGCCATTCACCCTTCTCTCCGATCCCGACAAGGTGATGTTGCAGGATTACGATGCCTGGGGGGAAAAGAAAAACTACGGCAAAGTGAGCATGGGCTGTATCCGTTCTACCGTGTTGATTGCTGCCGATGGAACCGTTCTGAAGCACTGGCCCAAAGTCAGAAAAGCCGCAGACCATCCACAGCAGGTTCTCGACTTTATCAAGGGGCTTTGATCTATGGAATCACAGCATCAAATCGAAGAGTTCCTGGAATTTCTGCAACCGAAAATTGGCCAGGAAGTCCATGTTGGTCCCTGGTTGAAGATTGACCAGCAGCGGATTGACAAATTTGCCGAAGTGACCGGCGATCAACAATGGATTCACAGTGATCCCGAACGGGCAAAAAAAGAGTCTCCCTATGGATCGACCATTGCGCATGGCTACTTGACTCTGTCTCTACTGCCCTACCTGACAGAGAGTAATCATCCAGACTTCTTCGAGAACAACTATCCGGGAATGGCATACCGGGTTAATTATGGCCTGAATCGGGTTCGGTTTCCGGCTCCCGTGAAAGTTGGAGCCAACATCCGTGCGAGAACGACTATCAAGTCAGCAGAGGAAATTAAAGGATCCGTACAAATTTGTTATTTGATGACAATAGAAATTGAAGGAGAGGATAAACCGGCCTGCAGTGCCGAATTCTTGGCACGACTTTATCCATAAAATCACCTCTTTGCCAACGCATAGATCGCCGCATAAACGCCATGGGGATCAATACCATTGGCTGCCGCAATCTCCTTCATAACCTGCCCCGGTTCAGCACTGATATTTTGTTCTGCAAGACCCTGCACAATGGTATCCGGATGCAACTGATACATCTCACATATCTGTGCCAGGGTTCGGCTTCCTGTTCCACCGGGAGCCTGTTCCGGCATTTCAGTGACCGCGCCCTTACTCTCAGGCTTCATCGCCATATAAATTTGTTGCGGTGAAACGCCATTGGCAGCAGCAATTTCCTTCATCGTTTGCGCGGCAGAATCGACTTTTATCCCGGCCGCTTTCAGCATTGCCATACTTTCCTCAAGATCAACTTTGATTTTATCCACAAAATCAGCTAAGGGAGACAGTTCGGCATGGCCATAAGGCGGTTCCCCATAATAAAGATTGGCCTTATCAGTCATTGCTGTTCCAAAGTTGATAATCGAACTCATTGGTGGAAGCCCCGCCAAGGTGCCGAAAAAAACAGCTAAAGTTACAATCAATGAAATACTAAAATCTGGAGTAAAAACCTTCAACTGCTTCGACTTGTTTTTCATATAACTGATCATCGGCTTCCAATTGTAATAAACATGCAGCAGGATCGCGATCAGCAACAAAGAACCGAGATTAATGTGGACATTGCCCCACTGAACCTTATCCAGACCCCAAAGCTTATAACCAGCCCAGTAGGCAACCCGCCCCGATGGGACAATATAGAGAATAATGCTGGTGACCAACAGCAGAATAAAAGAGATCAAGGCGGTCAGTGACGTAATCTTGCGCATATCCATGTTTTATGAACTCCTTTGTGGTTGATATTTTCACAAAAATATAGCAAAAACTGAATGTTATTTGCGTTAAGTTTTGTAAATACATCCATAGTTTTGTAAAGATACGTCTCCGCACTAATCGGCCTTAGACTGGGAATAACGTTCATAATTATCTGTTGTTCATATTTTGGATACAAACAAATCATCGCAAGCCCTTAATGGGGTTGTATTTCCCCTCCGCACTGATTATGGGTATAACTACGATTTTTGTTCAAACGCCTGACCCGATGAAATTCAGCACCACACTTCTGGCATATTCCAACCAGCTTCAGCCGCCGTTGATGCAGTTGCCTCACGGCAGCACTTTCACCGGAGGTTGAGGTCGAAACCCCCAACGCCAGTGCCCAGATTTTCCAATCCTCACCATGAGCCTGTCGATAAGATTTCCGCAACCCCTTGCGACTTAAATGATCACAGGCGTGGGCAACTTCATGAAGAAATGTTTGTCTCAGGGTGTCCGGCTCCTGAGCAAATTGCAGACGGATACAAACCGGGTTTCTGCCCATCGAGACATAAACCCCTAATCGACGGGTTGCCCGACTCTTGTGGATCGGAATATTTGCAATTCTTTCAAGAAAAGTGGAAGCTGTTCTACCGGTTAACATACCAGCAACTCCACGTTCTATGTGTTGCCAGAGGTTGAGTTGATCAGCGAGCTGTTTGACTATCATAAAAACCCTTTTTTACCACAGACCCACACGGACAAAAGCACCCCCCTGCTCGCTACGCTCACGTTCCCCCCTATTTTATAGGGGGGATTAAGGGGGGTTATACTGACTCTTTTTCTTGTTAAAAACAAAATCATCCTCACGCTCGTTCGCTGCACTCACTCAAGGCGCAAAGACCGCAGAGTAAACCATAGATTCTAGACTTTATACCTAAAATCTCGATCTTGTTTTTGATTCTCTTTGTGACTTTGCGGCTTTGTGTGAGAAAAAAGATTATGTTTTTGTCCGCAGTTGTCTGTGTGGGTCTGTGGCCAATAACAGATTTTGACGCTACCGTTAATATCAGTTATCTGCAATTATGAAAAGTATGATTGAAGAAAAACATCTGGAAATTGAAAAACTCAATTGGGTTCCAATCCCGCCGGGTTTGAAAGATGGCTTGTCGGATCAGACCATCCCAAAGCGGAAAATGAAGAGCTGGGCATTGGTTCTGCAATCACGGCAGATCCCCTGTCGCAGTGAAAAGCGTGACCACAAGTGGCAGCTTTTAGTTCCCACAGATCAATATCAAAACGCCTGTCAGGAACTCATCCAGTATGAAACAGAAAACCAGAACTGGCCACCACCACCGCCAGTCGAGAGGAAACTCCACGAAAACACTGCATCAACACTCTGGATTCTAATTCTTCTGGCAATTTTCCACAA
>JASFYS010000167.1:0-8741 GCA_045047095.1 Desulfuromusa sp.
CAACAGATTTCGAGTCTGTCACCTTCGGCCTCTCGGACACCTCTCCGTATTTACTTACTCTTGTTTTTCTGTTCTTTTTTCTGCTCCCGCAACTGGCGGAAAAAGTGACTCAGTTGAGAACTGCATTCCTGTTGCAGAACCCCTTCCCTGACTTGCACCTGATGGTTCAAGCGCTCATCTTCTGCAAAATTATAGATTGAGCCAACAGCACCTGCTTTGGGATCTCGACAGCCAAAAACCAGATATGGAATTCGAGCCAGAATGGTTGCCCCCATGCACATGACGCAGGGCTCCAGCGTGACATACAGAGTACAATCGAGCAACCGCCAGGAGTTCAGTTTTTTGGCCGCCTGCTTAATTGCCATGATCTCTGCATGAGTGGTCGGATCGTTGCTGGTTTCACGCAGGTTGTGTCCGCGACCAATAATCTCGCCATCAAACACCACAACTGCACCAATCGGGACTTCTGCCAAACCTTCTGCGATAGTTGCTTCGCTTAAAGCTACGCGCATAAAAAACTGGTCTTGTTCAGCTGTATTCATCACCAATCTATCTTTGATTGCAACCCAAACAGGACTGTGCTTCTATCACGAAGTGGGGTGAAACTCAAGCAGAATGACTGCTATCAACCATGCGTTGTGGCCAATCAGTACAGATGAAAGTAGCCCCCGCCTTGATAAAATATTGCGCTCTTTCAAGGTCATTGACGGTCCAGAGATTGACCCGCATTCCAATAGCTGTCAGTTGTTGGATCAGCACACTATCGGTTATCAGTTGATCCGGATGGTAGGCATCCACACCCAGATCACGCAGATAGGCGAAAAGGTTTTCCGGATGTTTTTTCACCAAAGCTGCCGTAGCAATAGTTGGATTCAGCCGTTTTGCCTGGCGTAGATAATCATGGTTAAAAGATGAGAGCAGAACCAGCGGTTCAGTATGTGTCTCTTTTAGTAGATTGAGAATTTTTTCAACAATTGTTTCATCTGCAGCAGTTCCAGTTTGATCCTTAATTTCCAAGTTGACCGGAAAATCGTACTTACGACAAGTGTTCATAATAACACGCAACAGCGGAATTCGTTGTGCTTTAATGGCCGGAAAATCCTCCTTTGGAACTTCTCCTTTAGCAATAGTTCCAAAAGGGTCAGACTGCAGAAACCAGGAACCGGCAGCCAGCTTTTTTAACTCTGCAAAAGTAAATTCCCCGAGAGTCCAAGGGCTGCGATCGGAAAATTCGAGCCGAGTCATAACATCGGTGGTTCGCTCAAGAGTATGGTCATGAAACAGAACCAACTCGCCATCAGCAGTCGCCTGAACATCCATTTCCCAAAGATCGGCTCCGCAAAGGCGAGCCTGCTCCAGCGCCATTGGAGTATTTTCAGGAGCAATTGACCGTGCCCCTCGGTGGGCACAGATATAACCTGTCCCGGAAAATCGGCTAAAAAAGGATCGCAATCTTTTTTCCTTGCTGAGAGAAAGGTTCACCATAACCCGGCAAAAATTTTAATAATTGGATTATTACAAAACCGCCGTCATCAATCCTTCTTCTTCATAAACTTCTTAAATATTCCCTTTGATTCAGGTGCCTGCTCTCGTCGCAGATTCATCAACCGTAATTCACGTAATGCTTCAGTACATTCAGGATTGGCTTGAACTGCCATTTCAAAAGACTTCTCTGCTTGACGCTCTTTACCCAGGGACTGGTAGACCTGACCAAGATAGAGATGAGTTAAATCAAGGCTCGGGTTTATTTCACGCGAAGCCAATAAAATCTCCATCGCCTGGTTTTGGGTATCATGCTGTTCCGGAGCAGATTTAAACAGTGCCCAGGCAAAATAAGTCATATATTCCGATTCTTCGGGACTCAGTTCAATGGCTCTTTGCAATAATTTAGCGGCAGCCTTAAAACGCCGCACTTTCAACAGTGCCCGCCCTTCCTGGTAAGACGTTTCTGCTTCAATAACTTGATTAATATCAATGGATTTCTTTGGACCATTCACCAACTCATCAAGGTATCCAGAGCAGGTATCAGCATCACTGAGAATCGTATACGCCTGAGTGATATACTGGAACATTTCATTAATTTTGCTACTCATCTCACTTGAAAGACCACTCCCTAGAAAACGATCCGGGTGATATTCTTTAGCCAGATTATAGTAGGCTTTTCGCGCTTCTCCTGGGCCACACTGGCGACCGACCCCCAGGGCTTCAAAATAGTCGGAGTCCATGATGCGTTTATAATCATCGAGGATCTTATGCCGCAACTTTTCATCAATAATTTCAGTCTCAGCATGCCCCTGCATATCATCAACCACACCCTGCTCAGGGACAGTGCTTCGTTCCAGCATTTCAGAAATCATCAGTGCAGCCAACACCTTTTGAACTTCCCGCTTTGCCAGCGGGTGCTGTTGCAGAATGGTATCCAATGTTTTTACCCCCAGACAACTTTTAAAGATTGCCTCCCCCCGTTTGCTCAGTTCGATGTCTTGAAAACGATATTGCGGGTTGCTGGTCTGCTTTAAGTAATCCTCACTGAAGGGATAGAGAAAATCATCCAACTGCTTTGGAACCCAGTAGCGGTTGATCCCCTGCATAATCAATGCAGCTGGGGTCAATTTAATTCGGGTAACATTTTTTTTAAAATCCTTACCGGGAACAAATTGATAGGTTCCACTCTTCCAGGAAAAAGTTGAGAGGAGTTTATTCGTCACCTGCCGGATCAACGCCTGCTGAACTTCCTGAGGGGTCAATAATCCCATTTCAATCAGAACTGTCCCCTGCAATCGTCCTGAATCTGTACTTCGCTCAACCGACTGATCGCAATCAACCTGAGTAATGACCCCTTCTTTGACCAGCATTCGGCCAAGACATTCGCTTAAAACATTAGAACGGGCAAAAATTGGATATCCATCTTTAATATAGATAATTTTTTTTGCGTCACCTCGTTGTAGATGTAATAACCCAGTCGCTTTTTCTCGATAGAGCTGCTGTAATTGCAGTGGAATCGTGTAGTCAGAAAGAGGTTGTATTTTTGCGACAGTATCTTTTTTTGTGTTTCCCTCTGGCGAAAAAACTCGCTCCAGTAAATTTTGCAGATCTGGCCCATTAAAGGGTTTGAGCAAGAAATCATCAGCACCATAATCTTCTTTAGCTGCAGTAATCTGTTCCGGACTATGAAAAATAGCAGTAATCATCACAACTGGCAGATTTCGGGTTTTATCATGCTTGCGTAGCGCCCGACATATATTTGGTCCGGAAATTTCCGGCATATTGATATCGATCAAAGCAAGTTGAAAATCTTCCGTTAATAGCTTTCGCAAGCCGATGGCACCGCGGTCAGCCATATCGACATGAAATCCAGCAGCGGATAACGCCTGCTGCAAAAAATCACGTAAATCACGATCATCGTCAATGATCAGAATTTTCTTATTCATAGCAAGTTCCCTCGATTAAGCACCGCTTGCGGATTAAGATATTTTTCCAGAAGATCACGTATTCCCCCTGTCAGTCGATGGTATTCCTCAAGGAATTCCTGCTCTGGTATCAGCCCAGTGCCGCTATAGCCAAGGCTGTAGGCAGCTTTTCTGAAACCCCGATTGTGCGCAGAAAGCTCGTTGATTGATTGATCATACAAAAGTCGCAGTTTATTCTCCAAACGGCGTAAAAACTTATAACCATTTATTAACAAATAAGCATCATCCTCTGGCAGGATATGGTTTTCTGCCATACATTCTAATAAATAAATTGTGTTTTGTCTTCGCAATATTTCCATCTCACCAGCGTGCAGCAGTTGCAGGTACTGAGTGATAAACTCTACATCGACCATCCCGCCGCGTCCGGTCTTTATATTGAAGCGCTCATCACCTTCCTGGGCATTTTCCTGTTCCATTCGTTGCCGGAGACGGTAAATTTCCGCCTGTAAATTTTCTGGCAGCGGACGCTCAAAAGTCAGCTGGGCAATAATCTGCTGTAACTGGTCAGAAAACGCGGTCGATCCACAGACAACCCGTGCTTTGGTCATTGCCTGCCGCTCCCATGGCTGCGCCGATTCATGGTGATAGCGCTGAAATGCAGCTAAGCTGGTCACTAACGACCCCTGATTTCCCGATGGCCGTAAGCGAGTATCAATCTTATAAACCGCCCCTTCACGGGTCACCAGAGTCAGTACGGTGATAATTCGTTGCGCCAGTTTGGCGAAATACTCACGATTGCTGATTTTTTTGAAACGTTCAGGATCAGTTTCTACAATCGGTCGCGTTTCTCCTTCTTGCTCATAGAGAAAAATAATGTCCAAGTCTGAGTGATAATTCAACTCAAGTCCACCTAATTTTCCCATACCAATGATAGCAAAAGCGGTTTCTTCCTCTTGTCCCTCAGCAGCATCGGCAAAAGGAGCCCCAAACCGCACAGCTAATTCATAGTGTGCCATCCTACACGCTTGCTCCAAGCACACCTCTGCAAGCCAGGAAAGCTGTTTTGCCCCTTCCCCCTGCGCCATCTGGCCATGAAGATCGTTGAGAGCAATACGTAAAAACTCCTCATTTCGAAACCGGCGCAAACCATCCAGTTGCAATTCATAGTCTTCTGCTAAAGCCATTTGTTCGGCAAGATCTGCTTGCAACTGGCTGCGATCTTTAGTTGCAACAGCATAAGAGCGGGAAACCATCGTATCCAGGAGCTCTGGCCTCTGGATAAAAATCCTCGAAAGTAATTGACTGGAACCGAACAGGGCAATCAACAATTTAACAATGGCTGGATTTTCAACCAACAGAGAGTAAAAAGAACTTCTTGCCCGGATACCGCTCAAAAAAGTTTCCAGATTATTCAGCGCTTGATCTGGATTCGGCGAATCCAGCAACTCCCCCATTAACAATGGCGCCAGTCTTTCCAGGCAGCGCCGTCCACGCCGGGTTAAACGTTTGCTCGGATCACCACCACGCAACATCAACAAGCTGTCATAAGCTGCATCCGGGTTAGTAAACCCCTTCTCTTCAAGCAGGTCTTTGACCAGATCAGGGTCAGATTCGGAGTCAAAAATAAAGTTGACCTCAGGACGAACCTCCTGATCTTCTTCCTCTGCTGAGTAGAATAAATCTTTAAAAATATGACTGACCTCTTGCCGATGCCGCTCCAATTCTGAGGAAAATTCATTGGCGCTCGAAAAACCACAACGTCGCGCCAGCACTTCAAGGGGACGCTGATGCTGCGGCAAAGAATGGGTCTGCTGCTCTTGTACAACCTGAATCCGGTGTTCAACCATTCTTAAAAATTGATATGCCTGACTGAGGGACTGTTGATCTTCGGCGGCGATCAATTCTTCCTTTTGCAACAACTGCAACATTTGTAAAGAATTTCGATATTGCAATTGCGGTCGGGTTCCAGCATTCACCAGCTGTTGCGTCTGAATGAAAAATTCTATCTCGCGAATTCCACCCCGGCCAAGTTTCAGATTACGCTCCCCTTCCTGCTTGCGACTGAGACTGGTGTTGATTTTCTGCTTCATCAACTTGATATCTTCGATCATGCCAAAATCAAGATAGCGCCGATAAACAAAAGGTTTCAGCCGCAGTAGCAATTCCTCCCCGAGCGCAAGATCACCGGCCACGGGTCGAGCCTTAATCAACGCTGCCCGCTCCCAGCTCTGCCCCCAGGATTCATAATAGGCCTCGGCACCGTTGATGGAGATTGCCAAGTCACCGTTATTGCCATCGGGACGTAACCCGGTATCCACCCGAAAAACAAACCCATCTTCTGTCACCTGATGTAAAGCCCTGGTGATCAGTTCCGCCAATTTAACAAAGTAGCGATGCAAACTGATTTTTTCATTGCGACTCCCGCCAGAGGTTTCACCACAGGTGGACGAATAACAATAGATCAGATCGATATCGGAGGAAAAATTCAGTTCATGGCCGCCTAATTTTCCCATTCCAATAATCGTCATTGCTGCAATTCGAGTTTCCCCATCTTCATCTTCCTGCCACGGTTGCCCATATTCTTCCTGCAATTGCAATCCACAGAGTTTATAGGCTCGCTGCAAACACGCAGCGGCAAGACCGGATAATTCCTCCATCACTTCAGTGAGCGGAGCCAAATCACATAGGTCACGACTGCCGATCCGCAAAATCTGAGCCGACTTATAGCGGCGCAAACCTGCTTGCAATTCTATAAAATCAGCACTATCAGGAATTGCTCCGCGCAGATCATCCAACATCTGTATTGCACTGTGTGGATAGTCAATTTCAGCCGCAATCAACAAGCGTTCAAAATAAGTATTGTTGCGGCAGAGGATTCCGCCCAGGAACGGGGATCCGCCCAGGATGGTCAACAACTGCTGGCGGCGGACTGAATCGGTTAGAGTTGGCATTAAATGGTCGGCAGCGACAACATCAAATAGACGTTCCAGAACATTTAAAGCACAGTCTGGATCTGCCGTTGTAAAAGCCTGTGCTAAGATCTCAGGCAGCAAGTTTTGATTCTGGAGCCGTTCGCCAATCAACTGGAGATTGGTTTTTGCTCTTTCCCCATCAAGTAAGGCAAAGCTATCCAGCCAAGTGACCAGAGCTTCCTCGTCATCACTCAATAGAGCCAATTTTGCCTTGATCTCATGTAGTTCAGGAATCATTCAAAACTCTTTAGCGCTGCTTAACGATTTGTTCGAGCTCTGTCTGATAATCACCAGAAATAACACCATGTTCAGTGATGATCGCCGTGACCAGACGGGATGGAGTGACATCAAAAGCCGGGTTGCGGACTTTTATTCCTTCTGGAGCCAGTTGGATATCTTTGATGTGGGTAATTTCCCGTTGATCCCGTTCTTCAATCGGAATCAGCGAACCATTACTCAAACTCAAATCAATCGTTGAAACTGGTGCGGCAACATAAAAGGGGATATTATGTTCTCTGGCCAGAACCGCCACTGTGTAGGTGCCGATTTTATTAGCGACATCCCCATTGGCGGCAATTCGATCCGCGCCGACAATAACACAGTCAATCTCCCCTTTACTCATCAGATAACCAGCCATGTTGTCGCAGATCAAAGTGACGGGGATATTATCCTTCTGCAACTCCCAGGCGGTCAATCGCGCTCCTTGCAAAAACGGGCGGGTTTCATCAGCAATCACTGAGATTTTTTTACCAGCTTCCACTGCTGCACGAATCACCCCGAGAGCAGTGCCATAGCCAGCGGTCGCCAGTGCTCCTGCGTTACAATGAGTCAACACCCGAGCTCCATCAGCCAGTAACGGCTCACCGTGCTGTCCCATCATCCGATTGATTTTCTCGTCTTCTTGAGTAATCGCCAGAGCTTCATATTCAAGGCCGATTTTCAGCTCCACAACACTACGATCCAGATTGGAGTAAGCAAAATGTTTCATCCGCTCCAGAGCCCAGGAGAGATTGACGGCGGTTGGCCGGGTTGCGACCAGAACTGCACAAATTTTTTCAAATGCCTGATAAAAATCCCAACTCGACTCGGTTTCAATATCACGCGCACCGAACCAGGCTCCAATCGCGGCAGCAACACCAATTGCCGGGGCTCCTCGAACCACCATCGTACGAATCGCCTCTGCAACCTCCTGATAAGTTTTATAGGAGTGCCAAACTTCTTCAGCCGGGAGCAGCCGCTGGTCAAGCATCTGGCATTGACCAGCAACAAAACGGATCGGTCGGATAACACGAGTATCGATAGGACAGGTTGACATTTTATAGCTCCGACTGAGGTAGAATTTAATTTATTCTGTCGGGGCACGGCGCACCGTGCCCCGACATGATTATTCCGATAATTTCTTTTTAAATAACTGATTCACCATTCCCGGGTTTGCTTTGCCTTTGCTTGCCTTCATCACCTGACCGACAAAGAAGCCCATCATCTTCTCTTTGCCAGCCTTATATTCAGCAACCTGGGTCGGGCTAGCAGCGATCACTTCATCAACAATGGCCTCTATCGCAGCAGTGTCAGTCACCTGTTGTAAGCCCTTTTCCGCAATGACTTCATCAGCAGTCTTCCCGCTGCTCCAGATTTCCCCAAAAACCATCTTGGCAATTTTCCCGGAAATTGTATTATCATCGATACGCAAAAGGATACCAGCAAGCAATTCTGGTGACACCGGACACTGCTCAATGGTCAGGGTATGCTCTTTGAGCGCACCAAGAACTTCGCCCATCACCCAATTGGAACAGATCTTCGGTTGATTATAGCGTTTCACCAATGCTTCGAAATATTCAGCTAATGGCCGCTCTGCAGAAATAACTCCAGCGTCATAAGCTGGCAACCCCATCTCATCCTGATAGCGCTGTAACTTGGCCAGCGGCAGCTCAGGCAGACAATTGCGAACTCGTTCTACCCACTCAGAAGAAACCTTTAATGGCAGCAAGTCCGGGTCGGGAAAATAACGATAATCGTGCGCTTCTTCTTTACTCCGCATGGAGCGGCTGACTCCGGCATCAGGATCAAATAGCCGGGTTTCTTGCACCACCTTCTCCCCGGCATCAATGACATCAATCTGCCGTTCCACCTCATACTCAATTGCCTGCTTGATAAAACGGAAAGAATTGAGATTTTTCAGTTCAGATCGGATCCCCAACTCCTTTTGCTCCCAGGGACGAATCGAGACATTGGCATCACAGCGAAAGGATCCTTCCTCCAGGTTGCCATCACAGATGCCCAGATAGACGACAATCTGATGCAACTGTTTGAGATAGGCAATTGCTTCGTCGGAGCTACGCATATCGGGTTCAGAAACCAC
>JASFYS010000168.1:0-4197 GCA_045047095.1 Desulfuromusa sp.
AACATACTCGCCATCAGAATCCAGCCGGAAACGATACCGGGAATCAATAGTGGAATAACAATCCGGCGCATAGTGTAGAAAGGTGTGGCTCCACAGACCCGGGAGGATTCTTCCAAGTGGCTGTGAATCTGGACGAAAGCACTTGAAATCGGCCTGATCCCATAGGGTAGATAGGTGGCGATGTAGCCGATCAGCAGGGCGGTGAGCGTGCCGTAGATGGGGGTGCGGACGAAAAACCACATGAAACCGACACCGATAACAATGCCGGGGAAGGAAAAAGAGAGGAAACTGAGCGATTCAAGAATTCCCGATGCGGTTGAGCGGATCTTGACGATCACATAGGAGACAAAGATTGACAGAGTTGTCCCTATGGTTGCTCCGACCACACCGAGAAACAAACTGTTTTTCAATGAGAGCAGTGAAATAGGATCTTTGAGGACTTCAATCCAGTTCTTCCATGACATCATCGAAAAAGCTTTGGCACTCGGCACCATCGAATAGGGGAGCATTGAGGTATAAAAGAGGACGATCACTGGCAACAGAATAAGGATAAAGGAAAGAATCCCGACAATCACAAACAGAGGATACTTGGCATTTTTCAACTTAATCAAGGTGGGCTTGAAACCCCGGCTAGAAATGGTGACGAACTTGCCACTTTCGGAGGTCAGGTAGCGATAAACATAGATCAACGTGATTGAAGCAGCCAAAGCGCTCATGCCGATGGCTGCTGCCTTGCCGAAATCGGCTGCAAAGCCGGTCGCAATATTACGATAAATATGGGTCGACAGAACATAAATGCGACCCGGCATCCCGATCACCGATGGCACGGCAAAAGAGGCGAGACTTCTGACGATAACCAGGATTGCCGATGCCAGGATCGCGGGGCGGAGAACCGGCAGAGTAATTCTCATCAAGGTTCGCAGGTTGGATGCGCCACACACCTTGGAGGATTCTTCCAGTGAGACATCAAAAGCACTCATGGCCGGAGCGATAATCAGATAGGCAATTGGTAGATCAAGCAACCCTTCGACGAGAATCATCCCCGGTAAAGTATAGATATCAAACAGCGCCTCCTTGAGACCAAACAAATCCATGAATAGACGGTTCAGGGTGCCGTTGCTTGGATTCAGTAACAATACCCAACTGACTGAAAACAGGATATGCGGAATCATCATCGGGACAATGGCGATGACTTTAAAAATGAATTTATAGGGGAGGTCGGTTCTGGTGTTGACATAAGCCAAAAACAGCGCCAGCAGAGTGGCAACCAGTGCCGATCCAATGGTAAAAATAGCTGTATTCCACAGAATGGCGGCAAAATCAGGATCGGTGTAGGCTTCGACATATTTAATGGTGGTAAACTGGCCGAAGGAGACAAAATCTTTTGAGAAACTGCCCAGTAGCAGCATGATCACCGGGCAGAGAGTCAGAAAACCAACGATGACAATCAGGGTTGTGGTCAGAGTCGGCTTTTTAAACATAAATAATCACCTATCAAAAAAGAACAAGATGGCTAGGCCGAAAGGAGGAAACAATGATCCGGATCGAAGGAGATGGAAATTTGATCCCCTTCCACGATGTTTTCGGTCGGCTCAATGGTTGTTGTCAGCAGGGTGTCACCGATACGGATTTCCCCTTCGTAAGCTTCACCGATAAATATCAGCGTTTCCATCTGACCGTGAAAAATGTTTTGTCCTTCTGCATTTTGTTCTGGAGCCAGGCGGATAAATTCAGGACGGACACAGAGCATGGCATCCTGACCAACTGCAATCCCCTGGCTGTTGAGCGCAAGAATAGAGCCGATTTCTGAAGCAAAAACCGCATGTTCTCCTTCCAGCTTTTCAACTTTGCCTTTGATCAGGTTAGCTCGGCCGATAAAGTCAGCAACGAATTTGTCATCTGAATTGAAATAGATTTTTTTCGGATCGCCGATTTCGATAATTTTCCCTGCGCGCATAACCGCAATTAGATCGGAAAGCGCCAAGGCTTCAATTCGATCATGGGTGACATAGATGGCGGTAATTTTCAACTCAGTGAGAAAACTACGGAGCTCTTTGCGCGTTTCTTCGCGAAGTTTGGCATCAAGGTTACTGAGTGGCTCATCAAACAGGATCACTTTTGGTTCCGCGACCAGAGCTCGAGCTAAAGCGACCCGTTGTTGCTGGCCACCACTCAATTTTGTTGCTGGTCGATTTTCATAGCCATCTAATTGGACAAACTTGAGGGCCTTTGCAACCTGCTGGCGAATCTTGTCCTTGGGGGTTTTTCTGGTTTGCAGTGGATAGGCAACATTGTCAAAAACATTCATATGCGGCCAAATCGCGTAGGTCTGAAAAACCATGCCAAGACCCCTATTTTCCGGCGGAATAAAAATACCTTTTTCTTTTGACCAAACAAGATCGTCACCTATGTAAATCTCACCGCCATCCGGCGTTTCTAACCCCACAATACAACGCAGCAGCGTCGTTTTTCCGCAACCACTTGGCCCCAGAAGGGTGAATATTTTATTGGCAGGGATGGTCAGATCAACATGATCCAGCGCCTTGATTTGCTTCCCCTCGGAATAGTAGTTTCGTGTCAGTCCTTTAATCCGGATTTCCATAAGACCTCAAAATAATGATTGGAACTAAAAAAATTTGGAGCAAAACTGAGACTGTCCCCGGATCCATCAGAGCCTGTCCCGGCTTTACGGTCTTGAAACGGCGGCGGATCGCACCGCAAAAGTCTGGGACAGCCCCCATGCGGGGACCGTCCCGGTTTTGCTGCAGGGTTACGATCTATTTTCCGTAGAAAATCTTGCGGAACTCTTTGCCCCAACTGCGGATTTCTTTATCAGAAAGAGATCTGATTGGAATAACTTTAACCTTATTGATTCCATCAATTGGAGGGAAAACGCCAGGAGCAAGAACATATTCGCCAACTTTGCTGGCCAGCAACTGCATGGCATTTTGGCTTAACCAATAATCAACAAATACTTTTGCGGCTTTGGGATCAGATGCGTTGGCAGCGATTGCGATCCCGCGCGGAGTCCCCAGCAATGTATCAACTCTGGCCCAATCGAGTGGCGCTGGAGCTTTGGAAATAATATATTTAGGCATGGAAATACCCAATAATTTTTCACCGCTTTCTATCGGCGCCGGAGTCGGACCAAAGGATTTGACAAACATTGGCTTATTTGCAGCAAGACCTTTCAAAAACTTCATCCAGCCAGCATCGTTCCCAAAGATTTTCGCTTCTTTCAGACCAACCAGCCAGGAAATGGTGGTTGCGTGTGAAGAGGGATCCGGCATAACCATTTTGTTGTACCATTTGGGATCCGTCAGATCCTCATAGCGGGTAGGGACATCTTCAGGTTTAACCAGGTCTTTGTTGTAAATAGGAGCAACATATTCGATTCCAAACTGGATAATCGTATCATCCTTTTGTGCCCAGGCGGGATACCCTGCTGCCGCTGGTGATTTATAGGGAGCCAGAACTCCCTTTTCCTTTAATATCTGCATGATCGGCAGCGGGCTCTGTAAAACATCGGCGCGTAGTTTGCCCGCTGAAAATTCGGTTAAAACGGTTGCCAGGTACTTGGAGGTTGAAATACGCGTATAAACAGTTTTAGTCGCATGACCGGCATTGAAGTCATCAACAATGGGTTGAATTGCCGTAATATTGGCATAAAAATCAATTTTTTCAGCAGCCATGGCGCCACTAAAAATCCCGGAAACCAGAACAAACCCC
The DNA here is from genome assembly GCA_045047095.1 of Desulfuromusa sp. Taxonomy (GTDB): domain Bacteria; phylum Desulfobacterota; class Desulfuromonadia; order Desulfuromonadales; family Geopsychrobacteraceae; genus Desulfuromusa. The sequence goes on from JASFYS010000168.1 coordinate 3,730, forward strand.
AACAGAAAAACAAGTATTTTTTTCATGATGCCAGCTCCTTTTAGAAAACTTACGGTTAAAAAACTCAGTCGATAGAAAGATTTCTCCTTGTCGCTCGTTAGACACCAAGTTTAGCAGATAAAAAGTGGTCTGAAAGGGGGAGTCTGGATTTTATCCAATAAAAAAGCGGGCACCTGATTGGAGACCCGCCTTTTTATTTTAATATGAATGAAAGTGGAGGTTAGTTATTACAATGCTTTCCATAACCATCACGTTTATTCTGGCCATCACAATCACGATGTCCACTGCGGTTGCCACAATTGTTGCCGTCGCGATCGCCGTGATACTTACCGAAAAAGCCTTCGCCATGCATTCCACGGAGCTTTTCTGCTTTTTGTTGTTGTTCGGGAGTAAGCACGGCTAAGACCTGTTGCTTGGTTTTAGCGCGTTGAACCATCATATCAGTTTTTAAATCAGCATGCTTTCGAG
>JASFYS010000169.1:0-12937 GCA_045047095.1 Desulfuromusa sp.
ATCGCACCCTGATTGGAACTCTGAGCGCTTTGACATTATTCGGGTTGGTTTTATTTCAGAAGAGTGACGGGAAAAGTTCAGAGGTTCCTTGTGAATGTCATTATAATTTTGAGCCGGGATATTTTTCAGGGCTTGACTTGAATTATCTATTTGGCTATATTGCCAAATAGATAGGGAGACAGGTATGAATAAGGAGCATAGAAAACATCTGCAGGCCAGAGCAACAGTCCTTAAGGCGATGGCTCATCCAAGTCGCCTGCTTATGATTGAAGAGTTAGAAAAGGGTGAGCGCTGCGTTTGCGAGTTAACTGAGATGGTTGGTGCAGGTATTTCAACTGTCTCCAAGCATCTTTCCGTGTTGAAGCAAGCGGGTCTGGTTACTGATAATAAACGCGGCAACCAGGTTTTTTACCAGTTGCGTGTTCCCTGCATCCTTAATTTTTTTGGCTGTGTAGAATCGGTGCTTGAAGCCCGGCATAAGGATCAATCGGCAACTTTAAAAATGGTCAGGGGCTAACAAGAAGCGGTTTTTTTTTGAGCAAGTATTTGGCTATTTGGCCAAGAAGGCAAGCGCTATGAATTGGAAAACTGAATGGAAACCGCTGTTCTGGATTATTACCATTTTTGCAGTCTGCTTTTTCCTCCCGGTTGAAACACCTCGCGTCCAGAATGCCATTATTGAATCCCTCTATTTAGTTAAGTGGTACGCTCAGGAGCATGTGCTTCTCTGTCTGATCCCCGCTTTCTTTATCGCTGGTGCGGTGGCGGTTTTTGTCAGTCAGGCGGCAGTGATGAAATATCTCGGGCCCAAGGCAAACAAGATCCTTGCTTATGGTGTGGCTTCGGTTTCCGGGACGATTCTTGCGGTCTGTTCCTGCACCATCCTTCCCCTGTTTGCCGGAATTTACCGGATGGGAGCCGGACTTGGCCCCGCCTGCGCCTTTCTCTATTCCGGCCCGGCGATCAATATTCTTGCCATCGTATTAACCGCACGTATTCTTGGCCCTGAGATGGGCATCGCCCGGGCTGTCGGTGCCATCATCTTTGCTGTTGTCATCGGCCTGGCGATGCACTTCTTCTTCCGTCATGAAGAGGCTGAAAAAGCGGCTGCAGCACCGATGATGGGTGAAGAGGAAGTCACTCGCCCGCTGTGGCAGACCGCCCTCTACTTTGCCAGTATGGTTGGTATTCTGGTCTTTGCCAACTGGGGCAAAACTGATGATCTCACCGGCCTCTGGCACGATATTTACATTGCTAAGTGGTGGATTACCAGTTTCTTCTCGGTTGCTCTGGCAGTGATGCTCGCCACCTGGTTCAAGCTCGGCTTCAGCCGCACCATTATCGCCGCGATACCAGCACTCTTGAGCGCAATCATTTTCCCGCAACATCCAGCGCTTGCATTCACCTTCGGCGTGGTCGGTCTTTCCATGTTGAGTAATCTCAAGAGCACCCGGGATGGTGAAATGGGCGAGTGGTTCAATGAAAGTTGGGACTTTGCCAAAAAAATTCTCCCCCTATTGTTAATCGGGGTCTTGATTGCCGGTGTGCTGCTTGGCCGCCCCGGTCATGAGGGGCTGATACCATCAGAATGGGTCGCATCTCTGGTCGGGGGCAACTCGCTGTTTGCCAATATGTTTGCCTCAGTATTTGGGGCTTTTATGTATTTTGCCACCCTGACCGAAGTTCCCATCCTGCAGGGACTGATGGGAGCCGGTATGGGTAAGGGCCCAGCTTTAGCGCTGCTGCTTGCCGGGCCAGCTCTTTCGCTACCAAATATGTTGGTGATTCGCAGCGTCATGGGAACTAAAAAAACCGTGGTTTTTGTGCTGCTGGTGATGGTGATGGCGACCATCAGCGGGATGATTTACGGAGCAATATTTTAACGAAGAGATGGAGAGATAAAATCAAAACCATACAAATAGCCACCAAGTTCACCAAGACAACCAAAGCCAAAACAATTTTTAAGGTTTAACGAAAGAAATCTCTGGGGGCTTGCCCCCGAGTCATCACTGTACTTAAAAAATTCCGGTTGGCCGAAGGCCAATCAAATCGGCGTAAGCTCGGTTCGCTTGCGGCCGAGTAGTCGATTTTAAGGAATTTTTTTACAAACCAAAAAAGTATTTTGTTTCTCCTTGGTGGCTAAGTTTAGATGTTTGGTTTTCTCTCCAATTCTCCGTCTCTCCGTTGAAAAAGATTTTGACCTTCTTGGTGCTCTTGGCGACTCGCTTAAAGGCGCCTACTTTTGGTGGTGGCTATTAAAAACAAAAAGGAGATTTAACATGAAAAAGATTCAAATCCTCGGCACGGGCTGTCCCAAATGCCAAAAACTTGCGGAAAACACCAAACAGGCTGCCGAAAATCTTGGGATTGAGTATGAAATGGAAAAAGTGACCGACATCAACCAGATCATGGCTTTTGGTGTTATGACCACACCGGGCCTGGTCGTTGATGGCAAAGTCCTGTTCGCTGGCAAAGTACTCAACCCCGCCGATATTGAAAAACTGATTGGATGAGGGTGATGATGAAGAAAACTTTTTTATTGACCTTAATTGTTGTTCTTATGACGGCGAGTAGCTGGGCCGGCAACCTGCCAAAACTGATTGATGTCGGGGCTGACAAGTGTCTCCCCTGTATCAAAATGGCACCACTTCTTGAACAGCTGAAAGAGGATTTTGCCGGTCAGCTGGACGTCGAGTTCATTGACGCCTGGAAGCACAGAGATATTGCGGCAAACTACAGAGTCCGCATGATCCCAACGCAAATTTTTTTTGCTGTAGATGGCAGCGAGTTGTTTCGCCATACCGGCTTTTTTGCCCGTGAAGATATTTTAAAAAAATGGCAAGACTTGGGCTACAGCTTTAAAGGAAAAGAGTGATGATTGAGCAACTCATGACCGGCCTAAGCCAGGCCGTCTATGCCACTCCGATGATTGCACTTGCCGCAGCCGCCGGTTGGGGAATTTTAAGTATTCTGCTCTCCCCCTGTCATCTGGCAAGTATTCCGTTGATTGTTGGTTTTATTGATGGCCAGGGGCGGATGAGTATCCGCCGTGCCTTTTTGATCTCCAATCTATTTGCCATTGGCATTCTCCTGTCCATCGCATTAATCGGGCTGCTGACTGCATTGGCCGGGCGGATGATGGGAGATCTCGGCTCCTATGGAAATTGGCTGGTTGCGATTATTTTCTTTCTGTTTGGACTGCACCTCTGGGGGATTATCCCGATGCCCTGGTCGGGTCCGGGACAGATCGATATAAGACGCAAAGGGATGTTTGCAGCGTTCATTCTTGGTCTGGTTTTCGGGGTAGCCCTCGGTCCCTGTACCTTTGCCTTTATGGGGCCGGTGCTGGGGGTCGCTTTTGCCGAAGCTAATGACAGCATGATTTTCGCCGCATTATTATTGTTGGCATACGGAGTGGGGCACTGTGCGGTGATTGTTTTTGCCGGAACCTTTACCGAAAAGGTCCAGCGCTATCTCAATTGGAGCGAAGGCTCTTCGGGAACTCTGTGGATCAAGAGGGTCTGCGGACTTTTGGTCATGGCCGGTGGGGTCTGGCTTCTTTACAGTGCAGCATAAATATTTCAGGAGATCACATGATGTCGACATTATTCAAAAAAATTGCTCAAATCCATTTTGTCGTTATTTTATCTATCTGCCTTTTAGGGGTGTCCCCGAGTCTGAGTCAGGCCGAGGGGGTTGTCATCGTTCATTATTTCCACAGCGATATCCGTTGTAAGACCTGTCTTGCTTTTGAGGATTGGTCAAAAACTGCCGTCGAACGTTTCCCAAAAGAATTAAAAAACGGCACCCTGAAATGGCAGGTGATTAATTTTGATGAGCCTGTAAACATGCATTACATCAAAGATTATGACCTTGCCGAAAAGTCTCTTGTTCTTATCCGCGAAGAAAATGGCAAGGTCGTAAAATGGAAGAATGTCGAAGAATTCTGGGATTTTGATGAGGATCAGAAAAAGGAATTCGTCGATCTGGTTCAGGCACTCATTTCAGACTACCTGAAAAACTAATACGTTAAAGGAGCAACACCATGAAAACATTCGAAGAGTACTACGAAATTGGATTAAAATTTCACGGCCATAAATGCCCTGCTATGCCGATGGGGCTGCGTGCCGGGCTGGCGGCAATGAAAGCTTTGGGGGTCGAACGGGCACCTGACAAAGAGTTACAGGTATTGTCAGAAACAGGAGACGGACATGCCGCAGGTTGTTTTCTGGATGGTATCATGACCGCGACCGGCTGTACCTATGGCAAGTCAAATATCAAAAAGCTCTACTACAACAAAATGGCTTTTACCCTGATTGACGTTAAAAGTGGCCATTCGGTGAGAGTTTCGATTAAAAATGAAATCTTCTCCCAGGCCTTAAAATCACCGTTTATTGAACAACGCAAGGCTGGCGTTCCACCCCAGGATGTTCCTGCCGAAATCACAACACCAGTCATAGAAAAGATGCTTAAAGTTCCGGAGGAGATGCTGCTTAATATCGGTGAAATCCAGACTATTGAGTTGCCCAAAGGCAAGGGTGTTTTTGATGCTGAGCCCTGCGCCAGATGTGGCGAACTGACCTTTATCAATAAACTACAAGAAACCAACGCAGGGAAAATTTGCATCCCTTGTGCAGAGTAAGGGTTCACATGGCAGAGGGGGCGGTTCCGTATGCGCAAATCGCCCCCCATGCTGACAGGCTTTCACCATGACAACGATAATTATTGTAACCCTGCTCGCCTTCGGGCTGAGCTTTATTTTTGCCCTGGGTGGCATTGGCTCGGCGGTTGCTCTGGTGCCGGTATTGCATTGGTTCGGGTTACCCCTGCTGGTTGCAAAATCGACCGGACTGCTGGTCAATACCGTGAGCATGACCGGAGCAAGTGTTCATAATATCCGCGCCAAACGGCTCGATTTTCGTCTCGGCGTACCGATTATCATCAGTTCATTTTTCCTTGCTCCGCTCGGTGCCTGGTCCAGTACTTATATCCCAAGACCGGTCGTCCTTGCGATTTTTACCCTGTTTCTCCTTTTTTCCGGGTTGATGATGATCTTCTTTCGTGCCGGGAAATATGAACATCAGTTTCGTGAGGATCGACCAATTCTGGCACCGGCGCTGATTGGTGCGGTTGCTGGTTATCTATCGGGGTTGCTTGGTGTTGGCGGCGGTGGGCTGATTGCACCACTGATGATCATGCTTGGTTTCAACCCGAAAAAAGTCGCCGTGATTACAGCTTTTGTTGTCCCCTTCTCTTCCCTGAGTGGACTGGTCACCTATCTGGCCATGGGGCATACAGATCTTCTGTTGATGATTCCAGCTGCGTTAGCTGCATATTTTGGGGGAGTCTTGGGAACCAAAGTCATGCATGCTCGATTCAAGCCGGGGACAGTGAAAAAATTTCTGGGTGGACTGCTCCTTTTACTGGCACTGAAAATGGGTTTGCAGCTACTTGGATAGCTTTGTGACTTTTTAGATCCCCCCCTTCAATGATTCAGAAGAAGTTTTTTAAAAATATTTGGTTCACTTTGTTGACACGGTTATTTAGTTAGATATATTATTATTAGCATACTAACTAAATATCCGAGGATCACTATGACAACTTTTGACCCACATAATAGTCTTGGTTTTCAATGTGAAATAACCTTAAAAGCATTTATTCGTAGTCTTTCACAACGTCTGGATGGGACAGGTATCAGTCCAAGACAATTCAGGGTTTTGGCTCATCTGATGGCTGATGGGGTACAGACCCAGACGGAACTCTGCGAACTTCTTTCCATCAGCCCTCCCTCGATGGTCAAATTGATTGATCGGATGGAACGGGACGGTTGGGTAGTGCGAAAGGCAGACAAATCGGATCGTCGAGTTAATAAAGTAGTTTGTACCATACAGGCTGATAAAATATGGGAAGACGCAACCATCCACTCAATTAATCTTCTCGAACAAGCTTACCGAGGTATTGATCCCAGTGAAATTGATTCTGCAATCCGTCTTTTGACCCACATCCGAAAAAATTTGGAGACACCTAAAAATGATTAGCGGGGAAAATAGTCCAAAACGAAATTCGAAGATATTCTGGTTGGTTAAAGTGAAAAACTGCTTAAAAAGCTACCCGGCTGCAGTGCTGCTGCTACTTCTCTGCACTTCTCCCGTAGCGGCAGCTGAGCCAACAATCACCACCCTTCTTGAAGCTGTCGCTGCTCAGCCGGATATGGCGGCAAGCGCTCTTGGGGTTAAAGCGATAGATACCCAATTGCAACAGGCATATGCGGAGTTGTATCCCAAAGTATCGGCCTTCGGTAGTTACACCCGTTACAACTCACCAACCAATCTGCGACCGATGGCACCCACCGAGGTCAACATCGCTGCAGGTGACTCTATTCCCTTCTCGGAACAGATTGCCCGTTATGGCCTACAGCTGGAGATGCCAGTGTTTGTCAAGTCTCTTTACACGCTGGCCGACAAAGTTAAACAGTTGCAAAAAGCGAGCAGAGCCGGGCATAAGCTACGGCTGGTCACCCGACAGGCGGCTGTCGTTGCGTTGGATGCTTCGCTCGCGTTTAATGCGCATCTTGATAAGGCAATTGCCTCTCGACTCGACTCGCTACACAAAACCCGTGATGACCTGCAACTGGCAGTCGATAACGGTCGGACTCCGGAATCGGAGCTGCTGAAGGTCAAAACGCTACTCAATGATCTGCAGAAACAGCGTAACGACCTGCAGCGTCAGGCGACCAGCCTGACCAGCCAGATTGAGCAGCTGACCGGCATTCGCTTGAACAATTTTGTGCCGATCGACCTGCAGCGTCCGGTCCTGAACGATGATTTCATCCGGGAAAAACAACAGATCGCCAAGGTCGCTGCTGCGGAGAAAGGCTTGCAACAAGCCAAAGAACAGCGTTATCCCGTGCTGAAACTGGAAGGGGTATTGTCGGAGAATTCTGGTAATGCCTACAATACCGATCAATCTATTGATCGCAGCTATAACTATGTTGGGGTCAAGTTGGCATTGCCTTTGTTCAACCGCAGTTTACACACAGCTATCACTCAGGCTGATATTCAGCTGCGCCGAGAAAAGCGTCAATTGTCGCAGCTACAGATCGATCTCGCGACAACGGCAGAGAATCTGCGGTTGCAGTTGCCGATTATTGGTCGTTCGACTGAACTGGCACAGACCAGCCTCAACAATAACCAGCAATTACTTGATATTGCCAAGGTGGCATTCCGCAATGGCCGTATGACCACTGAAGAATATCTTCGTTTTGAAACCCAGGTTCTCGATGCCGAGGCCGCCCTTCATAAGACCCATGTCGACCGCTGGCAAATCATCAGTCAACAAGCTGTACTGTATGGCGACGACCTGACAGGAGTTGTCCAATGAAAAAGAAACTTATCGTTATTCTTATTATCCTGCTGATCCTGGCAGGTGCCCTTCTGCTGCTGAAAACCCGCAAAGCGAATCTGGCACAAGCCCCTGTTGCTGCGGTTCTGCCGGTGGTGGTTGATGCAATCACCGTTCAACCGCAAGCTGTCACTCTGACTCTGCCAGCGATGGGTGTTGTTTCGTCAGATATTTCCACAACTCTGTCGACCAAGATCAGCGGCCGGATCCTCAAACTCTATAAGCAGGAAGGGGACAGGGTCAAAAAAGGCGATCTGCTGATTCAGATCGATGATCGGGAATTGCGAGCCAAAAAGGAGTCGCTACGGCTCAAACGGAAGAGCCTCGGTTACGACATTACCGCTAAGCAGGGCAATCTTAAGGCCTTGCAAGCTGCGCTGGAAAACGCTATTGAGTCCCATGCCCGCACCAAGGAACTGCTCGATGTCAAAGGGGCTTCGATTGAGCAGTTCAACAAAGAACAGACGGAAATCGCCCAGGTGACCGCCCAACTGCAGAGCGCAAAAAGTGGTATCGAGATGCTCCGCTCTGGGGTCAACGAACTGCTGCAGGGTGAAAGTGAGATTGACACCCAGCTCAGTTATACTCGCATCATCGCGCCAATCAACGGCACCTTGAGCGCGCGTCTGGCCATGGCCGGAGATCTGGCGTTGCCAGGTAAGCCACTGCTGAAAATCGCAGCAGCCGATGGTCTATATCTGGACGTCAAGCTGCCATCTAATATTCAATCCACAGCCATTCAGTTTCAGGGACAGCAGTTTGTCCTGACGCCAAAAAATCAAGCTGGGAGCGGTGGTCTGCGTGAATATCGTGCTGCTTTACCCCTCGGTAATGCTTTGGTTGAAGGCGAGTTCCTCAATGTCGCGTTGGTGCTCTACTCCGGTAACGGCGTGCTGTTGCCCAACGATGTCCTTCTCACCGTTCAGGGAACAACCAACGTGCTGGTTTATCAGGACGGCAAGGTGAGCAAAACACCGGTGACAGTGACCCGGCGGGGGAGCGAAGGGGTGATGGTCAAAGAAGATCTGGGGGGCAAAACGCTGTTGTTGGCCAAACCGGATATCTTGCTGCGTGTAACATCAGGCGTGCCAGTTCAACTCCTTAGTAACAGCAACTGATCCGGGAGAAAAATCATGTTTGAGTTTTTCCATAAACGCCCATACCTGCTCTATAGCATTATTGCCGGGTTCTTTGTCCTCGGAATTTACGGCCTGTTCGTGATGCCGAAAAACCTCTTCCCGGACAGCGACCGGCCAACTGTCATCATTATGAGTCAGGTTCCCGGTGCGACTCCCAATGTGGTTGCCGCCACGGTTTCTAAACCGCTAGAGCAGGAAGTTTCCACCCTCGCTCTAATCCGCAAGGTCAGTTCAACCAATATTGCCGGGATGTCGATTGTCACTGCTGAATTTGAGTATAAAAAAGGGCTCGATGCGGCGGCAGTTGATGTTAATAATGCTATAAACAAGGTGCGAGGCAAGCTTCCGTCCGGGGTCAACCCGTCGATTTATACCGCCGGATCCTTCGTTCTGCCGGTCGATGTTTTTGCCCTCTCGCCCGCTAATGACAACCTGGATATCGACACCATTCGCAAACTGGTAATCAGCGATATCAAGCCAGCACTGCTGCGCAATCCGGAAGTTGGCAATGTTGAGGTTTTCGGTGGTTTTGAAAGTGCCATCAATATCAATATCGATCCCTTTGCAGCCAAGGCTCACGGCATCGCTCTGAATAAGATCGCAGGGACGATCCGTGCTCTCGATCGTGACTTGCCCCTCGGCTTCAGCAAAGGGGACGATTCTTTCTTTACGGTCACCTTTTATGGCGAACGGGATCGAATCGAGGATCTACAACATCTGCCGGTGGCCCTCAATGTGACCCTCGGTGACATCGCTACCATCCGCTGGGAACATCAACGGCGTTTTTCCGGTTACCTGGGTAATGGCAAGCAGGCGATCGCCCTGGCAATACAACGTGCTCCCGGTGGCTCGGTTCTTTCGACCAGTAACGCTGGGCGGAAAGAGATCGAAAAACTCAAGGTTCGCTATCCCAATATCCACTTTGAGCTTGCCGATACTCAGCACAACTTGATTCAGACTGCCAACACCAACATGCTCGACGCGCTACGTGATGCGATCATCTTTACCCTGCTGGTGATCCTGTTGTTTTTGGGAAACCTTCGTGCCGTTACTGCGGCGCTGGTGTCAATTCCAATGGTCTTCTTTGCCACCATTGCGGTTATCTGGATGTTCGGTGGGGAACTGAATCTGATCATCTATACCGCGATCATTCTTGCTCTGGGGATGCTGGTTGATGATGCCGTTGTCGTGCTGGAAAATATAGAACGCCACCTGACCGAGATGAAAGAAGATCTGCAAACGGCAATTGTCCAAGGGACTAAAGAAGTGGTCGGTCCAGTTTTTGCTGGAACTATAGCAACCATCGCCATCATGTTTCCGTTTCTGTTTGCCGGTGATTTTCCGCAGCAGATCTTCCGGCCACTGATTTCGACCCTGATCATCGCGCTGCTGGTCTCCTATTTTTTGTCGATCACCTTTATTCCGGCGATCTCCTTCTATCTTTATCGCAAGGGGACTAACAAGCTGCGTATTGAACGCTGGCTAGAGAGCCTTTACAAAAATACCTTTGGGAGACTGGTGCAACCCTACTTGTCGATTCTGAGATTCTCGGTGGGAGGACATTCACGCCTCCGCCGCACCCTGATGATTTTAGGGGTTGTTGCTTTACTTGCTCTCAGCGTTCGCGGGGTTATGCCGGTCATTGGCCGTGACCTGATGCCGCCGATGGATACAGGTATCATCAAGGCCCATGTCAAGTTCAGTGCCAATGAAACGGTTGAAACGGCAGAAAAACGGATTGCCCCCTTCCTCAGCTGGTTGCATCAGCAGCCTGAAGTTAAAATGAGTTCGGTGAGCTTCGGTAGTGAGCCGGGAGTCCTCTCCCTCGGCTCCGGGTCTCTACCGACTGAATCGATTATGACCATCAACTGCGTTGACCGGTTTCATCGCAAAGCCACGATCTGGCAGTTGGAAGATCGGATTCGGCAGAAACTGGCGACTCTGCAGAGTGTTAAAGCGGCCGATGTCTATGATTTTGGTGCAACAGCACTTTCCAGCATTAAAGCCCCGATTAATGTGCAGCTGCTTGCCGAAGATTATAACCTGCTGCCTGCAGCCAGCCACAAGGTCGCAGCCGCTATGAAAAATGTTAAGGGGCTGACCTCAATCAGTACCAGTTGGGACAAGGACTTCACTGAAGCAGAGCTGGATATCGACACGAATCGTGCCTTGGCCTACGGGATGACCCCGGTACAAATTGCGGCGCAGCTACCGTTAGCGGGAATCCCCGTCACTTTGAGTGGTAATCTGGTGACGATGCAGACTCAATTTGTGCGGCTCTATTTTAACCGCCCGTTTGATAAAAATCTGCAGGATTTACGTCTGATTCCGATTCAGACGGCAAAAGGACCAATTCCACTCGAAGCTCTGGCAAAAATTCGCTATCGTCTGACCGCCAATAAAATCGAACGCAATCAGTTGCTCTACTCCGTTGATGTCAGTGGTTATCGGTCCAAGCGGGCGATTTCAATAATAACGGCAGATACTGATGCCGCAATTAAAAATCTTAAACTGCCGGGAGTCACCGTTCATCAGGAAGGGGACATTAAACAGGTCAAGGACAGCTTTGCCCGGATGCTCAAATCGATCGGTATTGGGGTAGTATTGCTGTTGATCGCGCTGATTGCTATTTACCAGTCGGTGCGTATGTCGGTCGTCATGATTCTGGTCTTACCGCTGGCAATGATCGGCGCCACCTGGGGAATGTTGATCTTCAACAAGCCAAGCTGCATGCCAAGCCTGGTTGGAATCATGCTGCTGTTTGGTATCATTATCAAAAACTCGGTGTTACTGATCGACTTCTACCAGCACTATCGAAAAGCTGGTAATGCCCCCTTCGACGCAGCTATGGAAAGTGTTCGGGTCAGATTCAGACCGGTTTTCATGACTGCCTTCGGCACCATCGCCGGAATGCTTCCGATCGCTTTTGAGTGGGCAGTCGGATTGGAACGGCTTTCACCTCTGGCAGACGTGGCTATCGGTGGACTGCTGATCGGTACGATTTTGACCCTGATTTATATCCCCATTTTTGCCTACAGCGTGGATAAGAAAGGTGCCAGCTAGCTATCACCAGGTGAAAGCCCTATGGAGTGACTTTAGAAATTACAGCCTAGTCCCTGGCGTCTGTGGATTTCTGCTGATTTTGTATTGGTTGCGGGAGGGTTTCCAATGCTTCTGCCTCGCGGGAAGAGTTGAGAAACTTTATGCGGCTGCCTTGGCTGGTTCAAAAACGTAGAGCGCAGCTGTTAAAATTAAATACTACCTATTTACTCAGCAATATAAAAATGTTTAAATTGATGCCTGTGTGTACTGCGTCGTGGGGGTAACCCCTTTGCCCGTTCAATGAAGGAGTTGAGATGAAATACAAGGGACTCATAGTTAAAGGAATCATTGCAGGTTTTATTTTTCTGGTTGCCATTCAATTTATTCCCTATGGCAAAGACCATTCAAACCCTCAGGTTATTGCCGAGCCACCTTGGGATCAACCTGGAACCAGAGAAACATTTGTTCGGGCTTGTGCCGATTGCCATAGCAACGAAACCAACTGGCCTTGGTATAGTAACTTTGCTCCCGCTTCGTGGATGGTGACTCTCGATGTCAATGAAGGGCGTGAGCATTTCAATGTTTCTGAGTGGGATCCCCAGAACAATATGGGGGGATGGATTGCAAAAAAAGTAGAGCTTGGTGACATGCCACCGGCAAAATATCTACTTCCACATCCTGAGGCTCGACTAACAGATGAAGAAAAAACAAATTTTATCAAAGGGTTACAGGCAACTTTTGGGCAATAAATTTTGCTAGTCTTTAGTTGTATGATTATTTCAGCCTGCCGGATTTAAGATTGATGAGGTCAGCAGTGTTAACTGCACTGAAACAGATCTGACAGTTACCTCAATGACCTATCAACAAAAAGAGGCGGTCAAGCTTTTCAGCCTGACCGCCTCTTGTTATATTAAATTGCTATTGGGGTCGCAGATTATTTACTGTGACAGGTATTACATGCATCCATATCATCCACCTGATCATGACAAGAACTACAGAGCCCGTGACCACTGGCCATATCGGTGATAGCAATCTTAGCCGGTTCACCTTCGTGACAGCTTTCACAGTCCTGATCTAATACTTCTTGATGCATGTTATGATCAAAATAAACATTTCCCTTGGTATCACCTTCGTATTTATAAACACCCTCTTCGAGAACTTCTACTTTGGTCATTGGAGCCTTGATTCCGTTTTGCTGCGCCAGAAAAACCGGAATAAAAGAAAAAACGACAGCCAGAACTACAAACGCTAGATTCTTCATCCATTAACTCCATTATCTGATCTATTATACTTCATAAGTAAAATCTTCATATGTCTTCTACACTGAAGCACGCCATATGTCAATTCACATTTCC
>JASFYS010000170.1:0-8776 GCA_045047095.1 Desulfuromusa sp.
TTTTTGTTTGTGGACAACATAGACGTGTTCCTGGCAGGCAGCCACCCGATTCTTGCGGAGTTGTAAAAAAACGGGATGAAGAGTTGATTTCACGCGGAGTTAGAAAAGTTTGCTTCCAATTTTAGCGTTGACTGCAGGGGATACAAAAGTGGCTTCACCACTTTCTGCTTTGGGATATTGCACCCCGATGACGAGAACTTCTGAAATAACGCTGTCCATTGCTTTTGGATCAAAATTAAGTACGCCCAGGACAAGCCTCTCTTTGACTTCCTCAATCGGATGCTGCGTAAAACGTCCATAACTTACACGTTTTCCAAATTTACCGAAGTCGATAACCATTCTATAGGTCGGCTTATTTGTCCCTTTTTCAACTTCAACTTCTATGACTCTGCCAACTCTGATGTCCAGTTTTCCCAAGGACTCTTCGAACGATACAACTGGTTTTAATTCCCTTGCCATTTTTGCTCCTTGATTTTGATTCAGCATACATGTGAGGCAGATCAATCATTTAAAATCAGGTGAACCAGAGTTGTTTTACGTATAGCGATTTATAAAGCGACTTCAATCCTTACGAAAGAAGCTTCTTCGCTTCACTCACAAGCAGTTTTGAGAGCCTGTTTAAGGGCAAAGACTCAATGTTCCAACAATGCCAATAGTGCTTAACTGACTTTTGTGCTCGTTCATGAACCTCGACAACATTTCCTGCTTCTCGAAGTGCGTTACTCTGCCAATCAGGAGCCATTCCATAGGCATATCCAGAGCTGATCATCTGCATGAACTGCTCATTAGAGGGAACATAATGTACGGACTTCGGTTTCACTGGTATGCCCAGCACATCTTGTAAAATCTTTATATGCAGCATGTCTTTGCGATTATAAATGACTGCAGGAGCATATTCTGCAGCGGCAACTGTTAACCCATTGGGAAGCCATCTGGAGATAAAATCTGGTCGGGCAAGGAGTCGGTATGTCATTGAACCGAGAAATTCAACTTTACACCCTTGCATGGGAGCTGCGGTGTCACTGATACAGCCGACCACAACCCCGTCTCTGAGCAGTTTGTGGGTTTGTTCCTGATCATCAACATGCATATCAATCAAGATTTTACCCTCTTTCAAGAGGGCTCCTATTGCCGGCAAAAACCAACTGGCCAGACTATCAGCGTTGATTCCCATTGGCAGTCTAATCGGCCTGGAGTCATCAGCTGCGCTCAGCTCCTTTTCGAGCCCGTCCTCCAGCAATCTGACTTGCAGGTAATGCTTAATTAACTGCTGCCCCGCATCCGTAGGCTGTGGTGGAGAAGTCCTTGAGAGAAGAATTTTTCCGGTACGTTCCTCCAGCAGCCGAACTCGCTGTGAAATAGCAGACTGCGTTAAATTCAAGATGGATGCGGCTTTTTCAAAACCACCTTCGTGAACAACCATCGCCAATGCTTCTAAAAGTTTGTAGTCAATCATAGCAAGACATTAGCATTATTAATGGTAACTGAAAACAATTAATTTTACATTCTGCCTCTAAGTCAGTAAGTTGAGTCACAAGGGAAGGAAATTACACCCCAGCTGTTGGAGGAAATTATGGGATTTCTATTCTTGGTATTACCGTTATTCATAATTTTGGTGGCAACAGGATCTGGCAGAGATAAAACCGGAGAGAGCTGCGCATACATGATAAATGTTGAGTGGTTGGCTGATTCAGATAAATTTAAGTTGATCACGCGCTGGGGAATCAAATAATGAAATTAATTATCTTTTATGCCCAATATGAAGGTTATGCAAAATTGAAAAATGAACCGGTACTGCCATGATTTATTCCCCTCTTGTTCAGGGCTTTTTCCTGAGTGCCGGTCTTATTATTGCCATTGGTGGCCAAAACGCATTTGTCCTGCGTCAAGGGTTAAAGAAAGAGTATGTCTTTACCATCTGCACGATTTGTTTTTTGTGTGATGCGTTACTGATTTTTCTTGGTGTTGGCGGAGTTGGTAAGCTGATTGCGTCATCCGACAAATTTATGTTGATAGCTCGATGGGGTGGAGCAGCATTTCTGTTTTTTTATGGAATTTGGTCTTTTCGTTCTGCCTTCAAAAATGAAACTTTAGCAGTTGCTGGAGCGAAGAACCTAGCTTCCGGGTTTACATGGGCTGTTGCCACTACGTTTGCCTTGACCCTTCTCAATCCGCATGTTTATCTCGATACGGTTATCCTTATCGGCAGTATTGCCGGTCAGTATCCTGAAACAGAAAGGCTTGGATTCGCTATTGGCGCTGTCTTTGCTTCGATGATCTGGTTTTATGGTATCGGATATGGTGCTCGAATTCTGACACCCTTTTTCCAGAAACAGGTTTCCTGGAAAATTCTCGATGTATTGATTGGTGCTGTCATGTGCTCCATTGCCGGAAGTCTTCTCTGGCCAATCGCTACATCACTGTAAGCGTGTTCACATAAAAGACACCTACTTTAACGCACGAACCTATTTATTGTTCGTTCTCAGCCCATCATATCCAGCACTGTATCTTCCATTTCTGTACTAATATTCAGCGCTTTTAAGTTGGCTTCGTAAGCATGCCTGGTGGTGATCATATCCGTTGTTTCCTGAATAAGATCGACATTGGACGTCTCTTCCAGCGTGCCATCTGGTTGTTGGGTCATGACGCCAGGGGTGTTCACTAGCTGAGGTTTTGCACTGACCGCTCCAGTTGAACTCTCTTCCAGAACCGTTGTTGATTTCTTGAACTCTCTGGTTTCACTGTTGGCAATATTATTGGCGGTGACACTCTGTTTGGTTGCCAGAGCATTCAAAGCCGAAATGCTGTTATTGATTGATAGTGACATGGCAGACTCCTCTCAATTGCCTGGAATTATACCTCTTCTATTTTGAAATTTGTAAAAAATAATTTGTCTTGTCAAATCTGTTGATATCTTGGGGTTTTTGTGATGATGCCCCGGTCGTTTTATTTGCTTCTGCCACTCATTTGCTTACAATCAACTTCTCCACCTTCTCACAAATATAGCGCGCAATCGGCATCGCCGAGGTTGCTGCTGGTGATGGGGCGTTGCCAACGATCAGGGCTCGCTCGCTTTCGACGAACAGAAAGTCATCTAACGTTGTTCCGTCTGGCTTGACGGCCTGAGCCCGAACCCCTGCAGGGTAGGGGCGCAGGTCGCTGAGGGTGATCTTGGGACAGTAGCGATTGACCTGTTTCAGATAACCTGGGCGATAGAGTGAATTTTTTAACTCCAGCAGCGTCGGCAGGGGGTATTTCATCACCAGTCGGTAGAGTCCCGAGTAGCTGAGCATTTCTGCCAGATCACGCAGATTGATTTTCCAACGGCTGTAACCCTCACGTGCAAGCGCCAGAGTTGCGTTGGGGCCGACAGTGAGTGAACCGTCAATCATCGGGGTCAGGTGGATTCCCAAAAACGGCAGTTCCGGGTTGGGGATCGGGTAGATCGGGTGGGTGACGATGTGACTTTTTTCTGCTGGGAGTTGGAAGTATTCACCCCGAAAGGGGAGGATTTTAAATGTCGGTTGCTGACCTAGCATCCGGATGATGCGATCAGAATAGAGACCGGCACAGCTGATCAGAAAGCGGCCAGAAAATGTTCCCAAGCTGGTCTTGACTTCGATTCCGCTGGTTTCTGATAATCCTGTGGCCATGCAGTTGGTATATATTTCTCCCCCGGCTGTACTGATCTGTTCAGCCAACTTTTTTGCCACCTGCTCATAATCGACGATCCCCGATGAGGGAACCCAGGTTGCGGCAACGCCGACAACATTGGGCTCAAAATCGTGTAACTGTTGCTGGTCAAACACTTCGGTTTCAATTTCATTGATTCGACAGCGTTCCAGCAGATCCTGCATCCGCTCTGCATCCTGCTCATCGGTTGCCACCAGCAGTTTCCCGGTTTCCCGAAAGGGGATGTTGTGTTCGCGGCAGAACTGTTTGGTATCAAGGTTTCCCTCGCGGCAAAAACGGGCTTTTAAACTTCCTGGTGCATAATAGACCCCAGCATGAATAATGCCACTGTTTCGCCGCGTCTGATGACTTGCGAGTTCTTTCTCTTTTTCAAGAACGGCAACCTTTGCCCCCTGAAATTGCCTTTGTAATTGGCGTGCGGTAGCTAGACCAACGATGCCACCACCAATAACAATAAAGTCGTACTGTTTCATTTTAATCCTTCTACATTTTAAGTCAGGGCTCCTGGAAATCCGTTTTTGTCTTTTCCATCTGTTCGGCGTAGTGCGCCAGTAAGGTGCGGCGCGACATCATGTAAAGCACCTTTTGTGGGGCGTTAGTATCAACCACCGGGATTTCATCCAGATTGCGGGCGGTCAATTTTTTCATGACGTCGGTCAGGTGATCTTCCGGGGTTGCGGTAATGACATTGCGGGTGGCGATATCGCCGGCAATCACCAGAGTTGGTGGAATATCATCATTCAAAATCCTTCGGATATCGGTCATGGAAAAGATTCCGGTCATCAAACCTTCACTATCGACAACCGGATAGTAGGTTGTTTTTGCCGGAGCGATCTTATTGAGAATCTCCGGGAGGGTCATCTCTTCTGGAATCAGGGTGGGTTTTTTCCCTCTGCGAGAAAGAGTTTTCACTTGAATCCCTTCCAGAATGTCAATCACAAAATCTCCCAGGTGGGCTGGAGAATTGAAACGGGAGGGAACCTGTTGTTCGTAGATAGTGTTTTTACGCATAACCAACATGGCAATGACGCAGACCAGCATCAAGGGAGCCAGCAGACTATAATTTCCGGTTAGTTCGCTGACCATGATCAGGGTGGCAATCGGTGCGTTGGCGACCCCGGCAAAGAACCCGGCCATCCCCACCAGAACATAGGCGCGTGGATCTTGTACCAGCATCGGAAACAGAATCTGTGCTGTCGCACCAAAGGTTCCACCGAGCATTGCCCCAATCACCAGACTCGGGGCAAACACACCACCTGAGCCCCCCGATGAAATCGTTAAACTGGTCGCAAGGATTTTAGCCAGAGCGACGACCAGCATCACCCAGAGAGCCATTTTCCCATACAGGGCGGCCTGTACCCAGCCGTAACCGGATCCGAGTACCTGGGGAACTATCATTGCCAGCAATCCTAGCAGTAATCCCCCCAGGGCGGGTTTCAACCAGTTTGGTATGGGTATTTTACGGAAACCATCGCGCATTTTGTAAAATACTTTGACATAGAGGACACCAAACAGGGCACAAACAATCCCGAGTGCCAGATAAAGAAGCAGCTCTGAGGGGCGTTGAAAAGAGAACGCTGGGGTATCAAGGAGTGGTTTCCAGCCGGTGACCGAACCGAAGAGGGAGTAGGCAATGATTGATGAAATAATACAGGGGATGAGCCCTTCATATTCGAACTCAGGATCACGATAGAGAACTTCTATCGCAAACAGAGCACCACCGAGGGGGGAACGGAAGGTGGCTCCGATCCCTCCGGCCATACCGGCAAGAAGGAGAATCCGACGATCCTGAACGGAGAGCCCCAATTTGGTTGCCATAAAGGAGCCAAAACCGGCCCCAATCTGGGCAATTGGTCCTTCTCGACCTGCTGAGCCCCCGGTCCCAATGGTAATAATAGAGGCAACAGTTTTAATAATTGGAACCCGGCCACGGATAACTCCCGCTTTGCGATGGTAAGCTTCAATTGCACCATCGGTTCCGTGTCCTTCGGCTTCCGGAGCAAAAGTATAGACCAGCCAGCCGGAAATTATCCCTCCCAATGCGGGGAACAAGAATAGAAACCAGCGGTAGGGAACAGATAAGTCTCCGATAAAATCGGTAAAGGAACTCTCCGGGGTTCCCTCAACGGGGGGGTGAAAATGACCGAGTTGCCCAAGAGTCAGATGTTCAACGCTGTTGGTGGCAAAATAGAAGAATATGGCACCGCTGCCAGCGACAATACCGACCAGAACAGACAAAATCAGTAACCTGAAACCGGTTCGTTCAAGTCCTCGAAGAATTTTTGGAACCAGTGACATGATAAAATCCAGGTTGAAAAATAAAAAGTTTTTTAAAAAACTACGATTGTGATGAAAAATATACAGAAACCCATTGTTTAACAGTTTAAGGGGGCAGGAACAAGCTTAGATTCTACTGAATTTGCATTTAGAACAAATTCATCATATTTTGCGCAACCGATTTGCCGCCGCCGCCACCTCATAGAGCCTGGGCATGGCCAAGTGACCCGCTTTCCACGGCAGCAGAATATCCAACCCCCGCTGTTTAACCAGGGTGAGTGCCTGCTGCAGCGATGCTATTAACCCCGGTTCTTGTTGCGGATCATGCTGATAGCTCCAAGTTAACAGACGACCAATTGCTTCAGTCTGGCCACTATCGAGAAGTTGCTCAACGGCGGAAAGATCTATTCTTTGCTGGCCATATTCCAGCAGACGTTGCTCTCTAACCTGGATTTTTGCTTCACGCTGGTGGGGTAGAGGATGGAGTGCCAGGTTGATCTGGCGTTGCTGTTTTCCTGAGAAGGGAACCCTTCCCCTTTTTTCTGGAGGACTTTCTCCCGCCAGACTGTGAGCTTTTTTGGTAATCTCAAAGGGTTGGTAATTATCCATCATAATGACATGGTCTGCTACCGCAAGAAAATCACCAGAGCCCCCGGTTACGATAATACTGGAGACTTTATTTTTTTCGTAAAGTTCGCGAACCCGGTGCAGGAGGGGGGTAATTGGCTCCTGACAATCCGGTATGAGTTGCTGCATCCGCTGATCACGGATCATAAAGTTGGTTGCCGATGTATCTTCATCAATCAGCAGACATTTACAATTGCATTCCAGGGCTTCGATAATATTGGCTGCCTGGGAGGTACTGCCGCTGGCATTGTCGGTTGAAAAACAAGTGGTCATCCGGTGACCGGGCAGGGTGGCGATAAAGGGGCTGATATTGACCTGATTGATGGCACGATGGTCTTCTGAGCGGATTTTAACCGCTGCTGCTGTGGTTGCAACAAGCTCCCTCCCATCTCCTGGAATATGATTGTAAATACCCCGCTCAAGAGCTTGTAACAGAGTTGATTTGCCATGGAACCCGCCACCGACAATCAAGGTAATTCCTTCTGGAACGGCCATGCCAGAAATTGTTCCCTGATGCGGCAGGGTGATGTTGCATTTCAGCTCTGCTGGTGATTTGAAGGGCACACCACCGATCAGGGGGTGATCATCAATACCGCTGTTGCGGGGGAGCAGTGAACCGTTGGCAACAAAAGCAACGGCGTTAAGCTGTTTGAGTTGGCCGCGCAAAAAGTCCTGATCCTCGATCTGCTCAATGTACTGTTGCATCTCAGCAAGAGATTGCTGTCCCCATATCAAGCTCGTTTTGACCACCTGCGGCAGTTCATCAAAAAACATCACCGCCGCCTCTTTCGCCAGAATTGAGCGCCCCGATCCGGGGAGCGCAAATAGCAGGCGTGCTTCAAGTTGATTATCGTCGATCAATACCGCATTGCGGCGAAGAACTTGTTGCCCGTTGACAGCAATTGCCATCTCACCACTGCGCCCGGTACCGCGTTTACCTCTGACGTTTTTATTGATAGCGGCGTTAACTTTTCGTCCAAGAAAATCTTCCAGAGCGGTTTGGCGAATTCGGTTATCCCAGAATTCGGGTGGAATCCCGTGTTGTTCCGCTGAAAGTTGAATGCTGATCCGTGATGGCAGGGCAAAGGGATCGCCCTGGACATGGTCGATGGTGAGTTGAAAGAGGTTAAAGTTATAAGTGCCCTGCAACTGCTTGTAGGCTTTGTAGCCCCGATCATCAATGAGCTGCAACAGGGTGCGGAGTTTTTCCATATCAGTTCCCTAATTTGGGTAACAAATATTGATGGTAAAGTTTATCAGCGACCTGATCGGTGTTGCTGCCATAAAGTTCAGCAAATGTTAATAGGGGGTCGGCCAAGGTGAGACCCTCAGGTTGCCAGCCGTTCCAACCACATTGCTGCCCAAACGGTTGTAACAGCGTGATCTCCCCGTCTGGGTCGGGAATCAGGTGCAGCTGTAGCATCGTTTTTAGTTGGATCTCCGGTTGTAAATAAAGAACTGCACTTTGCGGCTGAAATTTACTGGTCAACATGGCCGCGCCCAATTCTCCACCAATAAGGATCCGTTTGCCGTCAGCCAACTTTTGTAGCTGCTCAGGAAGCTGGTTGACACTGAAGCCTGGAGTGAGTTGACAGCGTTGTAATAACAATTTTGGTCGCAGGGTTTCCAGATAGCCAATCTGCCAGCGTTGCAGTAGCTCCTCTATGGCTTGTAATTGCCGCTTCCCTTGATCGTCTGTTGTGAGATTGCCACGTTTTTCCAACTCGGAAAACAGATCACCAATCGCTCCCAGAGCGATCCCGGCATCATCCGCAAGAGTTCGATAGGTTGCGTTGATGGTTTGACGATTGCGTAAAAACAGGTAGATCAGTTTTAATCCGGCGGTGCGGAAGAGTCGATCCGATCCCGGTGGTTTTGGCGCATGCTTTTGACCGCCGATTTCAATGTAAAGTGGCATCTGATTCAGATACAGGTTGCCGGCACAATCGGCATATTCAATTTCTTTTTGCTTCAGCAGTGCTGCCATCTGTGGAGAGATGTAATGGCTGATCAACAGCGGACTGGAATTTTTTGGAGCCGGGGAGGTTTTTATTTGATGGATCACCAGATCGGCAAGGGTGGGAGTCAGTTTAGGAACAACTTTGATATAGTAATGCTTATCTCCCCATGGTCCAGAAAGGCGAAAGGTTCCGGAAAAAGGGCCACCACTTTTTTGCAG
>JASFYS010000171.1:0-19055 GCA_045047095.1 Desulfuromusa sp.
AAGAAAAATCTTTATTTAGAGCGGGATATTACCAAATCAAAAAATCTTTTCACGGATCTTAATTATATTAAGCTGGTGACCATTGACAGCACGACCATGCTGGTTATCTGCATAGATTCCAATATTCTTTACCAGGATGAAGGTTTTGTTGAAGCGGAAATTCTAAAGGCGATCTCAGCAAAGATCAAGCGGATGAAATATGATAAGTCCATCCTGTTGATTCACCACTCGATTCTGGTCGGAGATATCACCCCACTCCTGAACCCCTTATTATTGGCTGCGTTTGTCAGAGAACATCATATTGAGGATATTTTCTGTGGACACACCCACGTGATGACTTTGCGGAAAAGTACAGATCTTTATCTCCATAGTTCTTTTACCCAGTACATGGTCGGTTCACTGTCATCGAGCAACCGTATGGGCGATGATAATATGTTTTTGTATTTAGAAAATTGGGGAACCCCTGAGCTACTGATTCATTTAATAAGAATTCATCTGGACAACAATGTTATGAGTTTTACTGAAGAATTAATCAGAAAAACAGGAACAAGATAATCTAAGTGATTGGACAACTCTGTTCTCTTTTGCACCAGTAACCACAAGACAAAAGCCCCGCTTGGAATAACCAGGCAGGGCTTTTGTCTTATTAAGTCAATGTTCAGACCATCCGTTTTTCAGAAATCCGTGCAGCTTTACCACGCAGATTCCGCAGATAGTACAGCTTAGCCCGACGAACTTGACCAATGCGAACAACTTCAATCTTGTCTATATTGGGGGAATGGAGTGGGAAAATCCGTTCCACACCAATAGCACCAGACATCTTACGAACGGTGTAAGAAGAACCTAGCCCGCGATTAACACGCTTGATACAGACTCCCTGGAAAAGCTGGATCCGTTGTTTTTCGCCTTCAGTAATTTTTACGTGGACTTTGATTGTATCACCGGCTTTAAAACGCGGGATATCCTTTTTAATCTGTTCCATTTCCAGTTGATCAATGATGTTCATCTGTATTCCTCCTCGGTTTATCTATCCGTTTTTCTCAATCGTTTAGTCATTATTAAAACAACATGTGAGTTTTGTCAGCGATCTAAATTTATTCTTTTTTTTCAAACTCTTTATACAACCGTTCAAGAATTTGCCGGTCTTGATCGGTCAAAACAACAGTCTCCAGCAATTCAGGCCGCCGCTGTAACGTTCGTAACAACTGCTGTTCCCGTCGCCAGTTGGCAATTTTACCATGGTCACCAGAAAGCAGAACCTCCGGAACCGACATCCCATTAAAAACCGGGGGGCGGGTATACTGTGGATATTCCAGCAAACCATCTGCGAATGAATCTGCTTCCGCACTGCCACTGGAGCCTAAAACCCCTGGAAGATGCCGGGAAACCGCATCGATCATCACCATTGCCGGTAGCTCTCCACCGGTCAATACAAAATCCCCGATGGAAAATTCAGCGTCAACCAGAGTTTGACGAACCCGCTCATCAAAACCCTCATAGCGACCACAGAGAAAAATCAAATTAGATTCGCCAGCAAGATCAACGGCATGCTGTTGTCTAAATGGTACCCCTTGTGGAGTCATCAACAACACTTTTGCCGTTGGTGCCTGCTTCTTTAAATCTGCAAGCGCTCGGAAGATTGGCTCGGGCTTCATCACCATACCGTCACCACCCCCATAGGGAGTATCATCGGTGGTAAGATGCTTACCTTCAGCCCAATCACGCAGGTTATGCGCCCGCACTTCAAGCAAACCTTGTTTGATCGCCCGCCCAAGAATACTTTCCTGCAACGGTGAAGCAAACATCCCTGGAAACAGGGTCAATACGTCAAAGATCATTGTTCTTCTGGGATCAATCCTTCAGGAAGATCAACTTGCATAACCCTCGCTTCCAGATCGACTTCCACTATAAACTGATGCACAGCCGGGATCAGAATTTCCCCCAAACGGCCGTTTACCACATAAGTATCGTGAGCTGCTGTAGTGATCATTTTCTGCAGTTGTCCAATAGCTCCTCGATCTCGGTCAACAACTTGCAGCCCTTCTAGCTGCCCCCAGTAGTATTCATCACCACTCAACGGTGGCAATAATTCTTCCGCCATTAAAACCTGACTTCCGACCATCGGCTCTGCCAGATCAATCGAATCGTACCCCTGTAAACGTAATAGAATCTGCCCTTTATGCAAAACCTGCCGGCTGATATCCAGATTCTGAACTTCACCAGACGGCAAACGCAGACAGATTTGTTTCATCGTCAACAGAAGATCTGGATCCCCCGATTTTAAGCGAATTTTGAGGTCGCCACGCAAACCGTGGGTTCCGACAACATTCCCAATTTCCAGCAGAGATTCAGCCATCAATACAAACCAACCTCAATTAAGCTAAAGCTGAATTATTCCATAATCTGCAATAAAGCGCGGCGCTTCTCACGAGTGGCCTTGGCATTTAACAACGTTCGCATCGCCTTGGCGTTGCGTCCTTGCTTACCAATAATCCGCCCCATATCTTCCTGTGCCGCCGCAAGCTTGACGAGGACACTGCCGTCCTCTGCTATTTCCTCAGAAATAACGATTGCGTCAGGTTTCTCGACCAGAGACTTTGCAATATACTCGATCAGATCCTTCATAGGCCATCCTCCGGGTGGTTAAGGGCCGTTGCCCCGGATTCGAACCAGATCCAGGTATCAGGCTTCAGCAGTAGCCTTTGCCTTGAACTTGGCCCAGACACCGGCGTGCCGCAAGAGCCGACGTACTGTATCGGTAGGCTGAGCACCTTTATTGAGCCACTCAAGGGCTCGATCCTCTTTAAAATTCAACAGGAATTCTTCCTGCCGCGGATTATACTGTCCCAGATCCTCGATAAACCGACCATCCCGTGGGAAACGCTCGTCGGCAACAACGACCTTATAGATCGGCTTCTTTTTTGCGCCACCGCGGGCGAGTCTGATTTTTACTGACATACTGTCTTTCCTCCTGGTGTTTCTTTTTGTTGTCTGTATATCGAACCGGATTGATCTATCACTATCCGCTGATTCAGATTAAAACGGTAGCTGACCACCTTGGCCAAGCATCCCTTTAAGACCTTTTGAACCCATTTTCTGCATCTTTTTCATCATTTTCTGTGCTTCAATAAAACGTTTCAGGAGCTGATTGACATCCTGAACACGAGTACCGCTCCCCTTGGCAATACGTAAACGCCGCGAGCCGTTCAAAATTTTGTGATTCATTCGTTCCCGAGGAGTCATTGAACGAATGATCGCCTCAATGCGTTTCATCTCATTTTCTGGAAGCTGCATCCCCTGAGCTTTTTTAAGAGCTTTCCCCGCTCCGGGAATCATTTTCAGCAACGAATCGATGGAACCCATTTTCTTGACCATCTGCATTTGCTCAAGAAACGTTTCAAGGGTGAAACCGCCTTTACGCAGTTTCTGTTCCATCGCCGCAGCGTCATCGGCAGCAACTGCCTCCTGAGCCTTTTCGATCAGGCTGAGAACATCCCCCATTCCGAGGATACGCTGAGCCATGCGATCTGGATGAAACTGTTCCAGGGCATCAAGCTTTTCACCCATACCAACCAGTTTGATTGGCTTACCAGTGACCGCTCGGATTGAAAGTGCTGCACCCCCTCGGGCATCACCATCCAGCTTAGTCAAAATTATCCCGGTCAAGGGCAATTGTTCATCAAAACTGGCAGCGACAGTGACCGCGTCTTGTCCGGTCATCGCATCGGCGACAAACAAAATCTCTTGTGGAGAAACCTTGTCGACGATCCGCTGGAGTTCACCCATTAACTCGGTATCGACGTGTAGACGACCCGCAGTATCCAGAATGATTGTGTCAAAACCGTTGAGCTCAGCGTAACTTAAAGCACGAGCACAAATATCAACCGGATCCTGCCCGGTTTGAGAGTCAAACACCTCAACATCAAGCTGGCGTCCCAAGGTTTTAAGCTGTGCAATTGCCGCCGGGCGATAAACATCAGCTGGTACCAGCAATGGATTACGTTTTTCACGCCGTAATTTTAATGCCAACTTGCCACAGGTTGTCGTTTTACCAGCACCCTGCAATCCGCAGAGCAGTAACGGCACCGGGGGCTTAACCGATAAGTTGAGGGAGTTATCTTCCCCTTCTCCCATCAATCCGGCAAGCTCTTCACGAACAATCTTAATGACCTGCTGAGCCGGAGTGAGGCTTTTTAGAACATCCTGACCAGCAGCACGTTCACTGACTTTGGCAATAAAATCTTTAACAACGCGAAAGTTGACATCAGCCTCAAGAAGAACCAGGCGGATTTCACGCATGGTTTCCTTTATGTGCTGTTCAGTCAGGCGTCCGTGCCCACGCAGCTTCTTAAAAACTGAGTCGAGCTTGTCAGAAAGTGTATCAAACATACGATTCTATCGACAAAATCCACGAAAGAGTAAATATAAAAAACAGCATTCCCTGTTGTCAAGAAAAAAGCACTTACAAAACAGGGTGTTTCATGCTAAACGCTGATACTTCCCAGTCTGCATCAGCCAGACTTCCGCCATTGGCATAGCAGATTCGGCCAAGGCTTGTCGGACTTCAGAATGCAATTTATAAGGATATCTAATTGCCATTCCACAGTCAGCAATCAAGAGTCGTGGTGCAGGAATCAGCAGAATATCCAAATGCCGCTCCTTGAGAATTTTTTCTGCCTTCATCACCCGGTGAACCGAATGAAAGATTGCAACACAATCCCCGTCATCAACCACGACCAGTATCCTAACCTCAAAGTCCAGCCGCGCATAATGGCACGTTTATAAATGGCATGCAAGCGCAATTCGTTTGCACAGAAAATTGACAGTCGTCCTCTCCTGAGGGTAAAGTGTCCACATTTTCAAACCAATCAATGATAAAGGAAATAGCCCTTGCAGTCCGACCAGATTTTCCCCCTTGCGATACTTCTGCTTTTTTCTTTCGGCACTAATCTTCCACTTGGCTATTTTCGCGAAACCAGTCGTAAATTTTCACCCCGCTGGTTCATCCTTGTACATGCGTCGATCCCGTTCATTATTGTCCTGCGCATCACCTTCGGATTCAGTTGGTACTGGATTCCCTTCACTCTTGGCTGCGCTGTTGCTGGACAGTTACTTGGAGGGCGGACTCGCAGAAAGGCTCTGGAATGAAGCGCAGTGATCGACCGCCGATGAAACAGGCCGAGCGGGTTGGCTTTCTGTTGCAACAAATTCTTGGCCAACCGGGGATCGGTGAGCAAATTACTCGGCATCAAGCGTGGCTGGTTTGGGATCAATTAGTCGGTGAGCAGATTGCCGCACGAGCCAGACCTTTCAAACTGCGAAAGGGAGTCCTGGAAGTTCAGGTTGACCATCCGGTCTGGATGCAGCAGTTACAGTTGATGAAACCACAGATCCTTGAAAAAATTGATGCAAAAATACCCGACGCTGGGATCACCGACATCTATCTGCGACAAACGCGCAATTCACAGACATACCACCCTCGGAAAGCTAAAACCGCGCCGGAACCGCCTGCGTGGACCAAAGTTGAGCTGACTGACAGTGAGAAAAAAACCATTGAAGAGAATCTATCCCCGATCAACGATTCAGATTTAAAATATGAATTGCGTAAACTGATCACCATGCAAAAACAACTGGATAAAGAGCGGGGGAATTAAGTGAGATCAGGCTCATACATCTGCAGGACTTCTGCAGTATAGTTTCTTTTATCTCCATCCTGCGCATATAAATACAACGGCTTCTCAATTCGCAATCCTGATCGCCCCCCCTTACAACCCTCAACCAAAACCATCTTTGCCGCATCGCCCTGCCGAGGATGCACCAGCCGCAGACGTTTCGGCTCAAGTCCTGCGGCCATCATTGTGGCCATCAATTCAGGCAAACGTTCTGCCAGATAAATCACAGCAAAATTACCACCAGTTTTCAACAACCATCTCGCAGCAGCTATAAAATCCACCAACCCTCCAGATATCTCATGCCGGGCAGTGGCGCGTTCACCATTCGGGGCAATCCTTCCAGAGTCAGGGTGCCTATAAGGGGGATTACTGACAACCAGATCAACAGAATTTTCTGGGAGGGTATCTCGAATGCTTCTGATATCTTGCTGTAGAATACGCACACGATTCTGAAAACCATTGATTTGGACATTTCGTCCGGCTCGCTCCGCCAACCCAGCCTGAATCTCGATGCCAATTAATTCCGGGGCATTACTCAGACCGGCCAGAATCAATGGTAATATCCCTGATCCGGTTCCAAGATCAACAATTCTGAACTGATTCCCAACATTAACAAAGCGCGCTAGAAGCACCGGATCCAGAGAATAGCGATAGCCATCTTTGGTCTGCAACAATTGCAAATTACCGAGAGATAAAGTATCCAGAGTTTCTTTCATTTCCCTCATCCATAAAAAAAGGCCGACCTGAGATTATCCCGGCCGGCCTTTCATAAGTTATTTAAGCGTAAAAATTACTTAACGTGGCACTCTTTACACTTGGTAGGACCTTTTTTCATTTCCTTATGGCAGCCCTTACAATTTTTATGGATTGCATTTTTATACTTGGGTTTTTCACCATCTTTTTTCTTGCCGTGGCAGCTGTCACACTTTTCAAAACCACCAGTGTGGTGACAGGTTTTACACTCAGTTTGCCCTTGGTGCTTTGCATGATCAAAAGTGACGACACCAGTTTTTGACTTGTCAAGTTTGATCTGAGCAGGACCCTTGTCTTGAGCCATGGCAATAAATGCCGTCCCAACAAAGGCCAAAACCATCAGCAGTACAATTAACTTCTTCATCCGTAATTCCTCCCTTAAATGTGAGTATTCAAAACCACTAGCAAATTAAATCAAACATATCGCAGCTGTCAATCAAAAATTGTATATTGTATACAATTTGTTGTTGACTAAATCAGTCCATCATCGGCCATTTTTTTCTGTACCAATGCTGATTTTTCAACCACCCCAGCTGCCATATCCTGCTTAAACTGTAAAAGTTTTTTCTCCAGTTCAGGATCCGCTGTTGCCAACATTCTAACGGCAAAAATTCCCGCATTACGTGATCCGGCTACACCAATAGCCATGGTCGCGACCGGGATTCCTGCCGGCATCTGCACCATCGCCAGCAACGCGTCAAGTCCACGCATCGAGGTTGCATCAATAGGGACAGCAATCACCGGCAACATTGTCTCAGCAGCAACAACGCCAGCTAAATGGGCAGCAGCTCCCGCTCCGGCAATCAATATCTTGATCCCCCGCAGATGCGCCCCCTGAACATATTCAAGGGTTCGCTCCGGAGTTCGGTGGGCACTTGAAACAATCATTTCAAAAGGGACATCAAACTGTTTCAAAATCTTTGCTGATTCCACCATGATGTCGTAATCGCTATCACTCCCCATCAAAATCCCGACTACAGGGTTTTTATCACTCATCTTCTCTAAATCTCCCAGCTCAAGTGTTTTGAACAAATTGCACGTCTAGATACAATGGCTAAGCAAAAATTTCGTCCACCAAGGCGTAGTTGCTTTTCAGGGACGAAGGCATACATCAGTATGTCAAGATCCTGAAAAGCAACTGCAACACAGGTGGGCGGACTTTGTGCAACGCCATCAGCGATTCAGCGCCCGGGCACCAATATCATTTCGATAGTGGACACCATCCCAGTGAATAACTCCCACTCCGGCATAAGCTTTATCGATGGCCTCTCGAACCGTATTGCCCAGCCCGGTCACACCAAGAACCCGTCCCCCCTGGTTGACAATGTGACCATCTTTCACTGCCGTTCCGGCATGAAAAACCATCAGGTCAGCTATTTGTGCCGCAGCATCCAAACCTGAAATCGGCAACCCTTTTTCATAGGAACCAGGATAGCCACCACTCGCCATCACCACACAAACTGCAGCTTTGTCAAGCCACTCAATTTCATTCTGCTGTAATTTCCCCCGGGCACAGGCCTGCAATACCGGCACGATGTCAGATTTCATCCGCATCAGTAGTGGCTGCGCTTCGGGATCACCAAAGCGGGCATTATATTCAACAACTCTGGGGACACCGTCTTTGATCATCAGCCCGACATAAAGAATACCACTATAGGGGCAGCCGTCTTGTGCCATCCCGGCAACCGTTGGTTTCACAATCGTATCAACAATAATCTGATAGAGTTCATCGGTCACCACCGGAGCTGGAGAATAGGCTCCCATACCACCGGTATTGGGACCTTCATCATTATCATTGACGCGTTTATGATCCTGTGATGAAGCGAGGGGAAGAATATTTTCCCCGTCGGTAAAAGCAAAAAAAGAGGCCTCTTCACCCTCCATAAATTCTTCAATGACAACGCTGGCACCGGCTGCGCCAAAAACCTGATCAAGCATAATATCATCAATCGCAGTAATCGCCTGCTCTTCAGTCATTGCGACAATGACACCTTTTCCTGCCGCCAAACCATCAGCTTTGACAACAATTGGTGCCCCCTGCTTACGGATATAAGCAACGGCTTGAGCGTGGTCGGTAAAGCTTTTATACGCAGCAGTCGGGATATGGTAGCGAGCCATAAGATTCTTGGAAAATCCTTTGCTCCCTTCGATCTGCGCAGCCGCTTTGTTTGGACCGAAGATTTCCAGCCCGGCCGCCTGAAACATATCGACAATCCCCATGGTCAGCGGCACCTCAGGACCAACCACAGTCAGATCAATCTTCTCCGCCAGAGCAAAATCAAGCAAAGTATCAATTTCATCAGCACCGATATGGACACATTCAGCCAGCTCGGCAATTCCTGGGTTTCCCGGCGCACAGTAAATTTGTTCCACTAATGGCGACTGAGCTATTTTCCAGACTAAAGTGTGCTCACGTCCACCACCACCGATAACTAATACTTTCATCGTTACCTTATCCCTTTCGAATCATCAGAATAAAAGCCATATAGATTTGATGGCTAAGTAAAAATTTCGACCTCCAAGGCGCTGTGGTTTTTCAGGGGTGAAGACATACACTGGGTATGTCGAGATCCTGAAAAACTGCTGTAACACCGGAGGGCGGACTTTTTACGACGCCATCAATGGCGGAAATGGCGCATTCCGGTGAAGATCATCGCAATTCCATGCTCATCTGCCGCAGCAATGACCTCTTCGTCACGGATCGATCCACCCGGTTGGATAACAGCAGTGATGCCAGCAGCAGCAGCGTTGTCGATACCATCGCGGAAGGGGAAAAATGCATCAGAAGCCATAGCTGCACCTTTGACATCCAAGCCGGCATGTTCGGCCTTGATCGCAGCAATCCGCGCTGAGTTGATCCGGCTCATCTGTCCAGCACCAACACCAACCGTCATGCCATCTTTGCAATAGACAATTGCGTTCGATTTAACAAACTTGGCCACCCGCCAGGCAAAATCGAGATCCTGGCGTTCTTTATCAGTCGGTTCCCGCTTGGTGACCACTTTAAGATCCGCACTCAGCAGCAAATCAGCTTCCTGCACCAACAGGCCGCCGTTGACCCGCTTGAAATCAAGTCGCTGCGCAGTTTCAGTTGGCCATTCGCCACATTCAAGTAGGCGGACATTTTTCTTTTTAGCAATAATTTCAGGGACAGTTGCGGCAACCTTGGGAGCAACAATGACTTCGACAAACTGTTTATCAACAATTGCCTGAGCTGTTTCCGCATCCAGTTCCCGATTAAAAGCGATAATGCCACCGAAAGAGGATTCGGGATCGGTGGAAAAAGCCCGCTGATAAGCCTCCAGCAAAGTGGTTCCCGTAGCGACGCCACAGGGGTTGGCATGTTTGACGATAACACAGGCCGGAGCTTCCCTAAACTGCTTGATGCACTCAAGAGCGGCATCGGTATCGCCGATATTATTATATGAGAGAGCCTTCCCCTGCAATTGACGCGCAGTGGCAATCGAAGTTTCGGTAATATTTTTTTCGATATAGAAGGCAGCCTTCTGATGCGGATTTTCACCATAGCGCATCCCTTGGGACTTCTGAAATTGCAGGGTCAGAGTTGGGGCAAAATCAACGGCATCGGGGCTGGTTCGTTTTCCAAGCCAGTTAGAAATAGCACCATCATAAGCGGCAGTGTGCTGATAGACTTTAACTCCAAGTTTGAAGTTTGTTGCCACCGAAACTTCACCACTGTTCTGCTTCATCTCAGTAATGACAATCCCATAATCAGACGGATCAACCAGAACAGTGACAAACTTATTATTTTTAGCCGCACTGCGCAGCATCGTCGGCCCACCGATATCAATATTTTCGATAGCATCTTCCAGGCTGCAACCCTCCTTAGCCACCGTCGCTTCAAAGGGATAGAGATTCACCACCACCATATCAATCGGCTCAATGTCATGTTTTGCCATAGCAGCAACATGCTCAGGATTGTCACGCAGCCCCAGCAATGCCCCATGAATTTTGGGGTGGAGGGTTTTCACCCGTCCGTCCATCATCTCAGGAAATCCGGTATAGTCAGAAACATCCAGCACCGGAATGCCAGCCTCGCGGATCATCTTTGCGGTTCCACCGGTTGACAACAGTTCCACCCCAAAACTGTTCAATTCACGAGCCAAGTCGATGACTCCAATTTTGTCAGATACTGAAATCAATGCACGCTTGATAGCAGCCATGAAATTTCCTTTCGCTTATAAAAAAAACAATAAATTCAACGCTATAAAAAACGTGACCGCCACCTTCCGGCAGCGCCTAGTCAATTTCATTAAATATAAGTTGGTACACTATTAATATATGGAATGAAGAGAGTTATTTGAGCCAGCCTGATGGATCGAAAATTGTGTGGTTTTTTAGCATGATTCAGCGCTGCTGACAACCGCTTTTAACGCTATAGTTCGGACACATATCGTCGTGGAACCCGACTCCCAATATGGCAAAAAACCTCGTAGGAAATAGTGTTCAGATGTTCTGCCCACTCATCCCCGGTTATAGACAAACCGTCAGCCGCACCAAGAAGGGTCACGCAATCACCAACGGCAACCCCGGACACCTGGCTAACATCCAGCATAATCCAATCCATGCAAACCCTGCCAACCACCGGAATTTTCTGTCCACGCAGAATCCCCTGACCGCAATTACTGAAGAGGCGATTATAGCCATCAGCATAACCAATCGGCAAAACTGCAACCTGCATAGCGGTATGGGCATGATAGCAGTGACCATAAGAGATCCCACTTCCTGCAGGTACGTGACGCAATTGAGCAATACAACTGCGCAGATGCATGACTGGCTGCAAATCTAATTTTGCAGAAAAATCGGAACCGGGGAGACCGCCATAAAGCATAATCCCAGGACGTGACAAGGTACATTCAGGGCATTCCCAACCACTCAATCCTGCGCTGTTGTTAAGATGAATTTCACGCGGTTGAATCCCGGACTCACGAACCAGTTGCAACATCATGAGAAATTGCTCCTGCTGAGTCGTTGTCACCATAGAGTTCAACTCATCAGCACAGGCCAGGTGAGACATGAAGCCTTCAATCACCAATCCGTCCAATTTGCGCAACTGGGGCAAAAACTCTCTTAGTTGCGTGGGCTGAAAACCCACCCTCCCCATTCCACTATCAACTTTCAGATGCACTTTTATCTGCCGTTGCTGCCGCAATGCCTCTGTATTCAGGCGCAGAGCAGTATCCGCATCCAGCAGCGTTGGCATTAAATCATACTTTAAAAAAGCAACTTCCTGACCGGGAAAACAACTTCCCAGAACCAGTAAATTATCTGCAACCCCCGCATTACGTAGTTCCAGAGCTTCTTCCAAAGTGGCTACAGCAAAATCACAAATTCCAAAAGATTGTAAAGCCTGAGTCACTGGAACAGCACCGTGACCATAAGCATTAGCTTTAACAACCGCCATAATCCGCTGCGTAGCAGGGCAATAAGCCACTGCCTGCTGTAAATTATGTCGTAACGCTAACAAATCAATGTCGGCCCAGGTCGGGCGAGCGGTATAGTTCATCGCGACATCTTCTCCAGTGGGTCAAGGGAACCAACAACTTTATGACGTATATTTATCCTTCCAGAAACATTATGTAAAGGAGCAATCAGTTCAAAGATTAGTTGACACCAAGATTTTATACTGCTACGATCCGCAATTGATTGTGGAATTTTCATTCTAAAATTCTCAGAGAATATCTTTGGGACAAAATTTCTGATAGGGGAATCATTCCTATCTAGCTAATATTAAAGGGAGATTATCAATGCTTTCCGGTCTCTACCTGATTACCGATGACAACCAAGATGGAAAACTACTGGCAAAAGTAGAAGCAGCATTGGCGGGTGGAACAAAAACTGTCCAGTATCGCGCTAAAAATATTCGTCCGGAAGAACGGCAAAAAATGGCGGAAAATCTGAGAGTTCTCTGCCATGAACGTGAAGCCCGGCTGATTATCAATGATTTACCTGAACTGGCTCATGAAATTGATGCCGATGGGGTTCATCTAGGACTGGAAGATATGTCCATTGTTCAGGCTCGACAGATTCTTGGTCACAAAAAACTAATCGGGATTTCCACTCACAGTGTCGACGAAGCCCTGAAGGCTGAAGCGCATGGGGCTGACTACATTGCTATCGGCAGTATTTTTCCAACCACCAGTAAAGAAGGCGCCAGCTTGGTTGGACTTAAAACTCTGATCAAAGTTCGTAAAGCGGTGCGTATCCCTGTGGTTGCTATCGGTGGCATCACCCCCGATGGAGCATTTGAAGCGTTGGATGCCGGGGCTGATGCAATTGCCATCATGTCGGGAATTATGGCAGATGCTGATCCCGCCCGTGCCGCTAAAGAATATTCACTCTTATTCAACCGGAATAAACCTGCCCCTAACGGGAGAGTTTTAACCATTGCCGGATCAGACTCCAGCGGCGGGGCTGGTATCCAGGCCGATATCAAAACTATCACCCTGCTCGGAAGTTACGCCAGCAGTGTCCTGACTGCGCTTACCGCCCAGAATACTCTTGGTGTTAACGATACTTACATGGTGCATACCGATTTTGTCATCAAACAACTTGAAGCGGTTCTTGATGATATCGGGGCTGATACTGTTAAAACCGGGATGCTGAGCTGGGGTGGGATCGTTTCACGGGTCGCAAAAACTATCGAAGAGCGTTCTCTTCTTGCCGTTGTCGACCCGGTAATGATCGCCAAAGGAGGGGAATCCCTGCTCGACAAAGAAGCCCACGACAGCCTTATCTCCCGATTACTGCCGCAATCATACCTGTTGACCCCTAATCTTCCAGAAGTTGAAGTAATGACAGGCATTGAACCACGAACCATTGAAGAGATGATTGAGGCGGGACGTAATTTACAGGAACTCGGAGCTCGAAATGTCTTAATCAAGGGTGGCCACTTGAACGGTGATGCTACAGACATCCTGCTAATGGGGGATGAAGAACATCAGCTCACCAGCCCACGTTTCGACACCATCAATACCCATGGAACCGGCTGCACCCTTTCTTCAGCAATTGCAACTTTTCTAGCCCAAGGATACCCACTAAAATATGCCGTAGAACGTGGAAAACGCTTTGTTTCCCTGGCAATTGAATCCTCTGTTCAACTTGGTCGCGGTCATGGGCCAGTCAATCATTTCCAGGCGGCAATGCGGCTCATGCATGAATAGACCTTCATAAGGGTTGCGCAAAAATAAATGAGAAAGCCAAACAAAAACTTCCTGTCTTGCAACGACAATGCGGCATCTTCCGCACTGCTTTTCCCTGTTGACTTCCATATCACCTGACTGTTAGCTTTATTGTGTTTAACACGCTAGGGGCGTCTTTGTTACTGAGAGTTCCAGAATTACTGGAACGACCCTTGGAACCTGATCCGGTTGATACCGGCGTAGGGAAGCGGCTATAAATACCGATAAAATTTATCGATAGCCGCCTTTTGGCGGTTTTTTTATTTTGTAGACCTGCTGGCCATGCTGATATCTCTCAATCAGGAACTGCTTCGCCTCGTATCTTTCAACCGCAGTGCAATCACTTTAGCACTACTTTTCTCTACTTGAGGTATCTCTTCATGACCCAATTGGAAATGGCCCGTCAGGGACAGATCAGTGACTTGGTGCGCCAAGCTGCCACCGCTGAAAATATTGACCCGGAAATTTTACGCCAGAGAATTGCCGCTGGAACCGCAGTAGTTTGCCGTAACAACAAACATACCAACGGACGTCCTTTAGCTGTTGGCGAAGGTCTGCGTACCAAGACCAACGCCAACCTCGGCACCAGTCAGGACGATACCAGTATCGACAAAGAACTGGAAAAAGCCAAAGTTGCCGCTGCCGCGGGAGCCGATGCCCTGATGGATCTGTCGACCGGAGGCCCGATCGATGAAATCCGTGCGGCAATTATTGCTGAAACTGATCTCTGTATTGGCAGTGTCCCTCTCTATCAAGCAGCCTGCGATGCTGTCAATCAACAGGGCAAACCCATTGTTGATATGACCGTTGATGATATTTTTGCCGGGGTCAAAAAACATCTGGATGACGGTGTCGATTTTATTACCGTACACTGTGGGGTCACCCGTGAAACTGTTGCCAGAATGGATCAGGAAGGACGGCTGATGGAGGTCGTTTCTCGCGGCGGTTCCTTCACTGTTGGCTGGATGGATTATAATAATGCTGAAAATCCCCTTTACGAATTTTATGATCGGCTGCTGGAGATGGTTCGCCCCTATGATGCGGTTCTTTCTCTGGGAGATGGATTTCGTCCCGGCTGTATTGCTGATGCAACCGATCGTGCCCAGATTCAGGAGTTACTTATTCTGGGAGAGTTGACCCAACGTGCTCAGGACGCAGGGATTCAAGTAATGATCGAAGGTCCGGGCCACGTCCCCCTGAATCAGATCGAAGCCAATATCAAACTACAGAAACGTCTCTGCCATGGAGCCCCTTTCTATGTCCTCGGACCGCTGGTAACCGATATTGCCCCCGGCTACGACCATATCACTGCCGCCATTGGTGGAACAGTTGCCGCAGCAGCAGGAGCTGACTTCCTCTGTTACGTCACCCCGAGTGAACATCTGCGGTTGCCAACAGTTGAAGATGTTCATGAAGGTGTCATGGCAGTACGGATTGCTGCCCACGCTGCCGACATTGTTAAAGGGATTCCCGGAGCAGTTGAACAAGATAATGCGATGGCCACTTATCGCAAGAATCTTGACTGGGAAGGACAATATTCCGTTTCTCTTGATCCAGAAAAAGCCCGTCGTTGGCGTGATGAGTCAGGAGTCGATGAATCTCATGGCGCCTGCACCATGTGCGGTTCCCTCTGCGCCTATAAAGTCATGGGTGAGAGAGATGTGAAAAAAGCAGTCTGAATCACATCATAAAAAAATTCATCCCACTATGTGTTACAGTACTGAAAATAACTATCGCACCGGACAAACCTATTCGGTGCTTTTTCAGGAACCTTGTCGATGTGTGCAAAAAAAATAGCTCGTTCCAGACGCAAACCAAAAATAAAGCTACGCGGCTTTAACAATCTGACCAAAAGTCTCACTTTCAATATCTACGACATATGCTATGCCAAACGCCCCCAGGCGCGCAAAGAATATCTGCAATATATTGATGAAGAGTACAACGCCGAACGACTGACCCAAATACTGACTGAAGTTGCCGATATCCTTGGTGCCACTATTCTCAATATTTCCAGCCAGGACTACGAACCGATGGGAGCATCGGTCACCGTCCTGATCGCCGAAGAGCCGATTGAACCTAAACCCGATCTGGTCGTCGCCCATCTGGACAAAAGCCACCTGTGCATCCATACCTATCCGGAAACCGATTCAAAATCGGGGGTTTCCACCTTCAGGGTTGATATTGATGTTTCCACCTGCGGTCAGATCAGCCCACTCAAAGCACTCAATCACCTGATTTCATCCTTTGAATCTGATATTATTCTGATGGATTACAAGGTGCGTGGATTCACCCGGGATGTCAAAGGGCGCAAACATTATATCGATCACCAGATTCACAGTATTCAACAGTATATTTCCAAAGCAATCCGCGACCGCTATCAATGTGTCGATATCAACATTTACCAGGAGAATCTGTTTCATACCAAAATGTTACTCAAAGACTTTGACCTCAATCAATACCTCTTTGCGACCAGCTATGCTGACCTGTCTGACCGGGAACGTGATCAAGTAAAAACGATTCTTAATCAGGAGATGACTGAAATCTTCTACGCTAAAAACATCTACTGATGGCTTAGCCATTGCTTAGCCATCGCCTAACCCTCTTATTCGTTTTTGTGGATGCATTATCAATTGAGAGATAACAGATGAAAACTAACCACCTTTTTATTCTATTGGCTCTGATGATCTCACTTATCGGCTGTCAACCAGCCACACAATATCTGGGCGATCCAGAGCTCCCCTACCCCCCTGATCGTGAACCGGTGATCGGCGATATTCTCCATCTGCCAACCGGAATTTATGTTGATCAGCAAGTGATGTTTGATTATGCCCGGCAGGTTCGGGTCACCTTTATCGGGGAGACCCACGACAACCCGGCGTCTCACCGCCTTGAAGTCGATGTTCTCAGCGCACTGCAGCAGCACAATCCCGGCCATATCACCCTGGCAATGGAGATGTTTACTCCGTCACAACAACCGATTCTTGATCTGTGGATTGAGGGAGAACTGTCAGAAAAAGAGTTTTTACAGCGAGTTGACTGGCAGCAGACCTGGCGAATGAACTTCGCCCTCTATCGCCCCCTGCTCAACTATTGCCGTGAGCAGAAAATTCCGCTTTTAGCCCTCAATGCTGAAAATGATCTTAAACACAAAGTTGCCCGGACACCTCTAAATGAATTAGCCGAGGAAGATCGACAGCAACTCCCCGATATGAGCTACAGTGACCCCTACCAGGAAGCGATGGTGCAAGCTTTTTTCAGTGATCACAAAATGGGGAAACTCATGCTTGAAGGTTTTCAGCGGGTGCAGACTCTCTGGGATGCAACCATGGCGCAGAACCTGGCAAACTACCTCAACAATGAGGGAAAAAGACGTCAGGTCCTAGTTATCGCCGGGGGAAATCATATCCGTTATGGGTTCGGTATCCCCCGTCGGATGTTTCGGCAGATACCGGTCAGCACCCTGTTAATTGGCTCAGAAGAGTTGGACATTCCAGAGGACAAACAGGATCGGCTGATGAATATTGTCAACCCAAACTACCCGATGCAACCCTATGATTTTCTCACTTTTACCGAGTATGAAGACCTGCCAAACCCGGGGGTTAAACTGGGAATCATGCTCGACAAAACCGCTGGGGGATTGATTGTTAAAGGGGTGATTCCCGAATCAATTGCAGCACGGAATGGATTGGAAAAAGGCGATATATTGACTCAAATTGATGATCAGATACTGACTGAACCGTTTGATCTGATTTATGAGTTACAACAGAAAAAAGCGGGAGATATTATTGAACTGACGCTGATCCGTGATGAGAAGGTTATGACAAAAACAGTGGAGACAACTATTGAGAAGCAGCAGTAAAGCAGGCTCAGGGTAACTACCAGTTTTACGGAGCGAGCAACCACAGTTCCATAGCCCGTAAACTTCTTGGGACAGCCCCCGATGGACCTGGGTACAGTCCCGAGTTTACTACAATCTTGCTTAAAAAAGAGGGGGACAACGGCAGATTTGCCCCTGACCCGGGAGTGCTATCATTCATTCAGCCAGGTTAGCGCTTCATTTTCATTTTCAAAATATTTCACTTCGCCCGACAGAAACCAACGCCCAATTTTTGCCGATACCTCTTGCCATTTTTTGTTTCCGTAAATAGCAATTTTTTCAAACTCGTTGCCATGCTTCAAGCCGATTTTAAAATCGTCCCATGCCGCCCTGGCCTCCCACCCCTCCAACGCTGTCCCGTCAATGAACATCTTGACTTTAGGATCTTTAACTTCAGCCAGAGCGGAATCAATCATCGGTGTCATCTGCTTATAATCACGATGAGTGAGCTTTCCTTGGGCTTTGATAGATAGAAAAAAATTATCGCCGGTTCGCTCTATCCCGATTGAAAGGCCGTGTCGTCTGATTATCATAATAAAGATCTCCAGATGTTACTTTGAATACAAGTGCACCTGTCACCGAAAGGTTTAGACAACTTGCCTTCAGGCAATCAAGAATATGGCTTGATCAATCCACTGTGTCGAATTTCACCTGTAAAAAGTATAACACCGTAAACCGGTTAATCAAGAAAGGTGCCGGGGGCAAACTGGGGATCGTGCGGGATAAAGGTGCTGGCAGACTGATTGTCAAAGGGGTGGTTTCAGGATCGATTGCAGAACAACAGCTTAAATTACCGGTTTTCACGAGTGTGCCACAAACGGAGCACATAAATTGTGTTTGATTTGATTTTGTAGCGTAGTTCAAAATGGCCGATGAGCAGTCGACGCAGTTCACGGGGGAGAAACTCTTCAATTTTTTCACCAATACGGGGGTTTGTCAGCAGTTTGGTCGGGGCAGCAGTGAGCATCTGGATAGTTTGCACCGCCACCCTCTTATCCACAGTCTCCAAAAACTCATAGAGTCGACCAATGTCTGTCAGCGCTTTTTTTGACCATTTTAAATCCATCAACGTGGAACCTTCAACGGACTATCGGTAGCCAGGCTATCCGCCCAGACTTGCACTGCCTGATGGTCGAAGACATTGCCAGCATCAACATCGACCAAAGCTTCTTGGGTAAGGCGGCTACGTTCCTCCTCCTGATCAATCCAGGCAGAAAGTGCCTGCTTCACAATCCAGCCCCGCGAGCGTTCAAGTCGAGCGGCCATCTGCTCAACTTTATCGGCCATTGGCAACGGAACGTGCGTCGTCAGTACTTTAGTTTTTGCCTGCGTCATATTGGTTCTCCAAGTTAATGTGACATTGTGATTATATATCAATCATAATGATTAAATATGATACAGTCAAATCGAGCCACTAGGAGCCTACTTACGCTGAAGCAAAAAATTTAATAGCAATAGGGGTCACATCTTAACTATCAACTATTTTCCTTTGAATCTTCTCAATCATCTCACGTAAGGTTTTATTCTTTTCTGCCTTCATTGAACAACGCT
>JASFYS010000172.1:0-6923 GCA_045047095.1 Desulfuromusa sp.
GCCCATATTTCAGCTCCTTTTCGACCAATAGCTATGGCTATTACTCTCAAATGAGCCAAAATCTGATCTCAAACGACCAAATTTTCGCTTCAGCCCAGATAGTCCGACAAGCTGCCAGTCAGAGAAGTTTTCCCCGATTGGTAAAATAGCGGTTGTATGGATTGAAATTGCGCCGGTTGTGACGAATCTCAATGATGAAGATATTTAAAATGCTGACAATCGGCACCCCGATAATCATCCCGAGAACTCCATACAATTTCCCTCCCATGACAATCGCCAGAATGACCCCAAGAGGGTGCAGGTTTGAAACCTTTGAGATAAGAATTGGAATCAGGATGAAATTATCAACAATGACCTGCGCAATCAGAACATAAACACAGAGAATCCACCAGAATTGTCCCCCTACCCCCAGGTCAACCAATGCAATGATCAGTCCGGGGAGCATCCCGATCAGTGGTCCAATATAGGGAACCAGGTTTGTGACTCCGGCAATAATTGCCAGAATCGGAGCATAGCGGATATCAGTTAATGATAGCCCCATCCAGATAATGATCCCGATAATCAACGCTTCTAAAATGCGACCGCGAATGAAATTTCCCAATTGCGAGCTGACATGGGCATAAATATCCAGAACCACCTCAAAGTAACGGTTCGGGGTTAAAGAGATAAGACCGCGCATGATGCGGCGGTTATCACGGAGAAAAAAGAAAGAAAATAGCGGTACCAAGAGCAGTAGACTGCCAATCCGCATGGCTGAATGGGGCGTTTCTTTTAAAATTAATGCGAAGAAAGATTGTGCCGCTGTACTCACGTGATCGGCAATATCGTAATTTGCAATAATCGGGAAATGTTCCTGGGCAGTCTTCAATAGGGCGGTTAGGTATTCAATTGCATGGCGGATATAACGGGGGAAATCGGCCTTAAGAGCCTGCAGCATCCCCTTCCAGTTGGGTGGACCGATGATCATCAGAAGAAGAAAAATGGTTGAAAAAAGGAGGGAATAGACAATAAAAATACTCATGGTGCGATTGATCT
Source organism: Desulfuromusa sp. (assembly GCA_045047095.1). Taxonomy (GTDB): domain Bacteria; phylum Desulfobacterota; class Desulfuromonadia; order Desulfuromonadales; family Geopsychrobacteraceae; genus Desulfuromusa. Next base: position 1,036 of record JASFYS010000172.1, read on the forward strand.
TTTCCCCTTGAAAAAAATAGACGGCAGGGTCAAGGAGGAAATAGACAATCAACGATATCAGAATCGGCAGAAACAGATCTGTTGTCGCTATCTTCAATAGTTCCGTAATTGTCGAGGCGGACGAGTAAATGGCAATTCCCGATGCAATTGCCATGGTGAGAACCAGATAGAGAACCGCAACCTGTGCCCGGCTCATCCCTGTTTGACTATTCATTGGGTTTTTGCCCCCGGTTATCCAACAGCTGTTTTTTTAATTTTTCAAGTTGCAGGCTGCACTGCAATAAGCGGTCACTGATCACCCGATTTAAACCCAACATGATTTTTGCCGATGGAGCAGGGGAGCGACGTATCGCTTCCAATAAATCAGTGCGAAATAACCCGACCAATATGGTGGTTTCTGTGGCACGGGCGGAGGCACAGCGTGGTCGCGATGCGGTTAATGCAATTTCACCAAAAAAATCACCCGGCACAAGGATAGCTTGATCAATCTCCTGACCGTGTTCATCAAGGTTATAAATCTGCACTTGCCCACTGCGGATAGTGTACATCCCTGAGCCAATGTCACCTTCATTGAAAATTGTTTCGTCCACCTCATAATTTCGCACATGGACAATATGTTCCAAAAAGGCCAGTTCCCGTTTTGACAGGTCTTTAAACATCGGCATTCTGCTGAGAAAGTATGCAAGCGTTTGTTCGTAGTTATTGTCGCGAAAAATATTACTCCAAAATGGATTCACGTCTCTTCCTCTTATCTAAACTATCCCCCTGGAACATTGGGGGGAAGAATATTATCAACGGTAAAACTACAGGAATTTGCAGTTCTCCTCGTGGTCTGTCGGAAAAGAAACATTATACCAATAAGTTTGGTGAGTGCCAGACAAAAAGAGAGGGTCACAAAAGGCACTTTATTTGATCCCTGTTTTTGAACTATGCTTAAGCCATGATTTCCCTTGATCTCAAAAAATATCCACTGGCTCCTGGTGTCTACCAGATGTTCGGTGAGAATGATGAAGTTCTTTACGTCGGTAAGGCCAAGTTATTACGTAATCGGCTGCGCAGCTATTTTTCTGCACGGGGTGACGGGCGCCTGCACATTCCTCTGTTAATGGAAAAGGTGCAGCGGATTGAAGTTATTATCACTGATACTGAAAAAGAAGCCCTGCTGCTTGAAAATACCCTGATCAAGAAATATCGTCCGCACTACAACATCGAGTTACGCGATGACAAGACCTATGTATCGGTTCGGATTGATCTGAATGATCCCTTTCCAATGATGCAGGTGGTGCGGCAGGTGAAAAATGATGGGGCTCATTATTTTGGACCTTATTCCTCGGCTTCGGCTATCCGTGAAACCCTCAAGGAAATTTACCGAATCTTCCCCCTGCGCCATTCTGCCATCGAACGTTGCAGCAAACGTGGCCGCCCCTGTTTGTTTCACCAAATTGGCCAATGCAGTGCCCCTTGCCATGGAAAAATCAGCCAAAGTGATTATCGCAAGCTGGTGGATGGAGTCATTCAGCTTCTGGAAGGGCGAGAATCTGAAGTTATCACTCAGTTAGAACAGCGGATGGGTCAGGCAGCGAAGGATATGCGCTTTGAAGATGCAGCCCGGTTGCGTGATCAGATTGGTTCAATCGAAAAGAGTATTGAGAAGCAGAAGGTGACTGATTACGGTGGTGGCAATCAGGATGTGATCGGTTTGCACCAGGACGGTGGTGAGGTAGAGGTGACGTTGTTGTTCATCCGCCACGGAAGATTGATTGGTCGCCGCAGCTATCCACTGGAATGGAAACTTGACCTTCCCGAATTGCTCAGCAGCTTTTTACAGGAATACTACTCCCGACAGGTTATTCTTCCGGATCAGTTGCTGCTTCCTTTCTCGCTAGAAAGTGCTGATTCTCTTGGCGAATGGCTGAGTGAGAAGCGCGGCAAAAAGGTTCGCTTGATTGCTCCACAGCGAGGAGAGAAAAAACGTCTCTGCCAGATGGCTCAGCGCAATGCGGTTGAATCGTACCGCCAACGTGGGCAACGGCAACAGGCGTGCGAGAAATTACTTGAAGAATTGCGGGTCAAGTTCCACTTACCCTGTTCGCCGGAACGGATCGAGTGTTACGATATTTCAAATATTCAGGGGAACCAGACGGTCGGTAGTATGGTGGTGTTACTTCAAGGTGAACCGGCAACGGGAGAATATCGCCGCTTTAAAATAAAAACCGTCGCAGGCGCAGATGACTATGCGTCGCTGCGCGAGGTGCTGCGCCGGAGGTTACTCCGCGGAGTTGAGGAAGAAAACCTCCCTAACATGATTTTGATTGATGGTGGTAAAGGGCAGCTTGGAGTGCTGACCATGGTGCTGGAAGAGTTTAATCTTGCTGCAGTGATTGGTGCGGTTGGAATTGCCAAGAGCCGGGTTATGGCAAATGTGCGTGGTAAAGTGGTGGAGCGCAGTGAAGAGCGTTTTTTCCTTCCGGGCCGAAAAAATCCAGTCAGTTTTCGGCACGGATCGGCAAGTCTTTTTTTGTTAGAACGATTACGTGACGAAGCGCATCGTTTTGCGATCACCTACCACCGAAAATTACGCAGCAAGGCTAATTTGCGGTCGTCACTGGAAGATATTCCCGGTGTCGGTCCGTCTAGGAAAAAATCTCTACTGAAACATTTTGGTAGTTTGAAAAGAATCCGCTCTGCGACCTTGGAAGAATTGCAGCAGATGCCAGGGATGTCTGCGGGTTTGGCGAAAACGATCTTTCAGAATTTGAAGGGTTAGTTTTGGGATGAATTTCGTAGGGGCACCCCCCTGTGGGTGCCCTGTTGTGGCATACCTGTGGGCACCCACAGGGGGGTGCCCCTACAATGGTATTTTAGAACTTGCCAAATTCATCATCGTCCAAAGTAATGGCCTGTTGTGGACTGCTCTGTGCCGGTTGTCCCCAACCACCACTGGATTGCTTGTTGGTGACCGGGCGGGATGGCGGCTGATAATTCATCTGTGGTTGGGCCTGTCCTTTTAGCTGAAACCGTTTGAGCATATTGAGAAGTTCAGCGGCCTGACTGGATAATTCTTCAGCTGCTGCGGCACTTTCTTCAGCTGTAGCAGTGTTCTGCTGAATTGCCTGATCGATCTGCCCCAGCCCTTCGTTGATCTGACCGATACCGGACGCTTGTTCATTCGAGGCAGCGGCAATCTCTTCTGCCAGATCGGAAACCTTGGAGACGCCACCAAAGATATTCTCAAGTGATTCAGCAGTCTGATTGGCAATTTTTGAGCCGTTGTTGGTTTTTTGTACCGACCCTTCAATCAGTTCAGCTGTTTCACTGGCAGCTTTGGCACTACGTGCAGCTAAGTTTCGCACCTCTTCTGCAACTACAGCAAAGCCTTTACCGTGCTGTCCGGCTCGGGCGGCTTCAACGGCAGCGTTCAGGGCCAGCAGATTGGTCTGGAAGGCAATTTCATCAATAACTTTAATGATTTTATTAATACTTTGCCCCGCATCGCTGATTTCACTCATAGCCGAGATCATTTGTCCCATCCTTGCCTTACCTTCTTCTGTTGCTTGTTTGGCTTCACTCGAAAGGATATTCACCTGGTTGGCATTGTCAGCATTGTGTTTGGTTTGAGTGGATAGCTCGCTCATAGAGGCAGAAATTTCTTCCAGGGATGCGGCTGACTCGGTGGCACTTTGCGATAGTGACTGAGAAAAATCACTGACACTGGTACTGTTTGCTGATATCTGTTGCCCGGCATTCTGGATTGATCCCATAACCTCGTTCAGATCGGTTTCAAGTTTATTGAAGGCACTGCGTATTTCATCCTGACTATCTCGTGGCACAAGGTTCATATTCAAATTGCCATCGGCCAGTTTTTGCAGTGAACCAATCACCTCATGCTGCATATTGTCGGCAAATTTATCCATAGTCTGAGCCATCTGACCAACTTCATCGGTTTGATCCAAGTTGAGACGAGTGGAGAGGTGACCTTTGTCAATCTCTTCTAACATTTCTACTGCTTGTTTCATCGGTTTTGCAATAGAACGTGCCAGGAAGAAAATCAGTGTAAAAGACAATAGTATTAACATCAGCAGAACACCAAATACTGTATAAAATACGCTGTTTAGTTTGTCCTGCAGGACATCAACATAAACACCACTACCAAGGATCCAGTTCCAACCAGGGTGTTTTTTGACATAGGATAGTTTTGGTTGTGGACCTTCTTTGCCCGGTTTCGGCCATTGATAGGTAACAAATCCTGCACCATTTTTCTCAGTCACTTTGACCATTTCGGTAAATAGATGTAAACCATCAGGATCTTTTACTGCCGATAGATCTTTGCCATCAAGTGCCGGTTTGATTGGGTGCATGATCATCTTGGGTTGCGTATCGTTAATCCAGAAATAGGTGTCTCCTTCGTAGCGGAGGTTTTTGATTGCAGAGATGGCATACATCTGAGCCTCACTCTTCTCCATTTCCTCCCCAACCGACTTACTGTAATGATCGATGATTCCATAGGCGGTATCGACAGCCGTGACGAGTTGTTGTTTACTGTCTGCATATATCTGGTTGCGATAGTTGTTGTACATCCAGATCAGGCAAAGGGTGAAGATCAATATTACCAGACTGGTGACCAGATAGATTTTTTTGCCAACACTGAGATTTCTGAGACGCATGGGACGATCTTTCTCTGTTTCCAGGTGAATATGGTTGGTGAGATGAGGAACCGTTTTCATTACTCAATGAAACTTAATAGTCTTTTTGAGCACATTAATAAAATTTGTAACAGTAACATTAATAAAATTTGATTGTCAAGAAATGATTATGTTTCAATAATGTTGAAGATGATAAAAAAAGAGCCTCTGGATTTTTCCAGAGGCTCTTTAAATTTTAAGAAAACAGCTCTGCGACTATTCGACAGTCACTGCTGCGTTTTCCATAATCAGGTTGTACTTGTAGCCATAGCCAAAGTCTTTGTCAAGGGTTAGAGGGCCACTGGCAACAACGGTATCGCCAACATTGACCTGAACACTACTGGTGACCGTGAGGTCATTGGTTTCCGTAGCCTGGTCACCACTACCATCCTGGAGATGGATCCAGTTGGTGCCCATTATTTGTGGGCTGAATTTAACAACCTTGCCACGCAGGGTTACGGTTTTTCCAGAAAGGTCTGCTTTGCCAGCATAAATTTCACCAATTGTCAGGCCATCAGCAGCTTTTTGCACTGCACTCAGATCAATTTCAGGTGGTGCTGTACTTGCACTGATGGACGGGTGCCCTTTTGGCATTTGCATGTCAGCAGGATTTTCTCCTGCCATCATTCCTGATCCCATAGCGGGGGCTCCAACCGTTGGATCGCTGGCGTTGAGAACTGCTTCGACAAAATAAACAACATCAAAGTCGCGGTTCATGCTCTGACTGTGATAATTGTGCATGGCCATCCCCTCGGGAACCATGACTTCATCGCCAACTTTAACCGCAAATTCTGGTGCTGCAGCCCAGATTTTCTCAGTGCCGTTATCGACATAAACATAGGTATAGCCAGCGGCGTTCATGGTTTCAAGCACGGTTCCAGAACTACTTCCAGGATTTTCCGCTGGTACCGGATTGGGAATTGGCGCTGGTGCCGGTTTTTCAGCCGGAGCAGCAGTTGTTTGCACTTCAGGTTGCGCAGACTCATTCTGGCTGCAAGCAATCAGCGGGGTGATCATTAATAGAATGGCAAATAAGATGATAAGTTTTTTCACGATCGTCCTCCAATATCTAGGTTTAATGATGATGAATTGGCAGCAAAATAGCATGGGTATTAAAAAGCAGACAAGAGGATTACTGCTCTATTTGCATTTCTGTGGGAATGCACAGATTGCGTCCGTACAATTGTGTTTTTGTTTTCAAAAGAT
>JASFYS010000173.1:0-5652 GCA_045047095.1 Desulfuromusa sp.
CGACCTACTATATGTAGGCCTTCGCCCCTGAAAAACCACTACGCCTTGTAGGACGAAATTTTTGCTTAGCCATCTTATTCTTTTTTGCGAGTGCATCAAAGATAGTTAGAGGTATATTTGTAATTAAGTCAGCAAAGGCGAGACTGTCCCCGCACGGGGGCTGTCCAAAGCTTTTGCGGCGCGACCCGACACAATATTGCTAATTCGTAAATATCTGGGACAGCCCCCGATGAGGCTGGGGACAGTCCCGATTTTACTACTGGAAATTAAAGATAGTTTATTGATGTCGATGTATATTTTTACTAAACAATTGAGATTTGATTATTCAACGTTAAATCAGTAAATGGAAAGGGGTAGGCCATGCCAACATTTGCTTGGACAGGTCGAGCACGAGATGGGAAAAGTACAAAAGGCACGATGGAGGCTGCCAGTGAAGCGGCTGTTATGGCTAATTTGCGTCGCCAGGGGGTTCAGGCAAATAAGGTCAAAGAGGCTGGCAAGGGGTTGAATGCAGATTTAAATATTGGTTTTCTCAAGCCCAAAATTACTACGAAGGATATTGTTGTTTTTACCCGCCAGTTTGCAACCATGATTGATGCTGGCCTTCCCTTGGTGCAATGTCTGGATATCCTCTCCTCCCAGCAGGAGAATAAAACCTTTAAAGATATTCTGCTTAAGGTAAAAGAGGATGTCGAGTCGGGATCGACCTTTGCTGATGCTTTGAAAAAACATCCCAAAGCGTTTAACGAACTCTATGTCAATCTGGTTGCGGCAGGTGAGGTGGGTGGTATCCTTGACACCATTCTGAATCGACTCGCTGTTTATATTGAAAAAGCTTTGAAATTAAAGAAGCAGGTCAAAAGTGCGATGACCTACCCAGTCACAATCATTGGTATTGCTTTTGTGGTTATTGCTGTCATTCTTATTTTTGTCATTCCTGCATTTGAAAAGATCTTTGCTGATTTTGGTGGTGCACTGCCACTGCCAACGCAAATAGTCATCAATCTGAGTAATTTTATACAAGATTACATAGTCGTTATTATTGGGGCGATTGTTTTTACCATTTTTGCTGCTAAAAAAATCTATGCGACCAATAAAGGTCGAGATAAAATTGACCATTGGGCTTTGAAATTACCCGTTTTTGGAGTTTTAATCCGCAAAGTGGCTGTAGCCAAGTTTGCCCGAACCCTGTCAACGATGATCTCAAGTGGTGTGCCGATTCTTGACGGCTTGGATATTGTTAGAAAAACGGCCGGTAACCGGACTGTAGAAAAGGCAATAGCTCAAGTAAGATCGAGTATCAGTGAAGGGAAGACAATTGCGGGACCATTGAAGGCGTCTGGGGTTTTTCCGCCGATGGTCTGTCAGATGATTGAAGTTGGCGAGCAGGCCGGCGCTTTAGATACTATGCTGAGTAAAATTGCCGATTTTTATGATGATGAGGTTGATGATGCGGTTGGGAATTTAACCGCAATGATGGAGCCGATACTGATGTTGTTTTTGGGGGTAACGGTTGGTGGTTTGGTTATCGCCATGTATTTGCCGATCTTTCAGATGGCCGGGAACGTTTGAAAAATAAAAAGATGGAAACTGATAACCGCAGTTTGACTTGGTACCTTATCTGTCGAACTGCGGTTATTACTTTTTTGCTTGGTGGCGCGGCGATATTTTACCTTCAAGGGAGTGTTAATCGTACCCTGATTACGCCACTGTTTTTACTGATCGCAGCTTCTTACGCTGAAGCATTGATTTCAGCACTTCTGCTTAAAAAAATATTGCATACCAACCTTTTTATCCAGTTGCAGATTGTCTGGGATTTGCTGTTTGTTTCTGTGTTGATTCTTCTGACTGGAGGGGTCGAAAGTGTTTTTTCCTTTGCTTATCTGCTGGTTATCGTTTCTGTCAGTTTCTTGTTGTCGCGCCGTTTAACGATTCTCGCCGCTGTTTGTGCCGTTATTCTTTTTGGTGGAATACTCAACCTGCAATTTTCAAACTATTTCCATTTTCTCAATCTATATCGTTCTGTTCCTGATGGAACGTTCTTCTCTACGCTATTTGTCCATGCTGTTGCTTTTTTTCTTACCGCAATACTTAGTGGTACCCTTTCTGATCGTTGGCGCTACAGCGAAGAACAGCTGCAGCGTAAAACTATTGATTATGCCGAGTTGGAGAAGATGAATCGAACGATTCTCTCCCATATCAGCAGCGGTCTCATGTTGATTAATCCAGGCGGAAGAATACGCTCATTTAACCGCGCTGCTTCAGCAATTACCGGATTGTCATTGCCGGATGTCTATGATCAGAATGCTGCAGAAATGTTTCCAGGGTTGTCAGTCGGAACAACAGCCACAACAAAGCCGTCAAATCGATCTGAGGGTTATTTTGTCAGAAACACTGGCAAACAACTGATTCTCGGTTATGCAACAACACCAGCAAGGGGGAGCCAGGGAGAAAGTCTTGGGATTCTGGTCACTTTTCAGGATTTGACCCAGTTAAAAAAGATTGAAGAGGATCTGAAACAGACGGATCGCCTTGCTGCTGTTGGCCGTCTGGCGGCAGGGATGGCGCACGAGATCCGAAATCCCCTTGCTTCTATCAGTGGTTCAGTCCAGTTGTTGATGGAGGCCGAACATGCCCAACCTGAGGATCTACGTTTGATGAGTATTGTCGTCGAAGAGGCAGATCGCCTGAATGGGTTATTAACCGACTTTCTTGGATTTGCCCGGCCAAAGCAGCCATTGAAAGAATCCGTGGTTGTTGCTACCATTCTGGATCAACTGGTTGATATGCTTGCAACCGACCCCCGGTTTAAGGGGATTGAGATTGTGCAAGATTACTCTGGCGAACTTATGCTTTATTTGGATCGGGGACAGATACTGCAGGCTTTGTGGGATCTGGCTATCAATGCCGCTGAGGCGATGCAAGGGGTAGGGCGGTTAACTTTTAATATTGAAACAGAGTCGCGACCTGCCATTATTATCGAGGACAGTGGCCCTGGGATCTCTGCTGAAATCAAGGGGCGTATTTTTGAACCTTTTTTTTCAACCAAAGAGAGAGGAACGGGTTTGGGTCTCGCTTCTGTCTACTCGGTTCTTGAGTCTCATGGTGGAATAATAACGGTTGATAAAGGAACTGTCGGTGGCGCTCGTTTTACTTTGCAATTTGCTGTGGGGGAAGATTAAGTATGTCCGTAGAACATAGAAACTATAAGATTCTTGTTGTTGATGATGAAAACAGCTTACGTGAAATGCTGTCTATTCTCCTCCAACGTGAAGGTTACCAAGTTGGGCAGGCTGTAGATGGAGCTGCAGCATTTTCCATGATCCAGGAAAAATCCTATGACCTGATTATTTCTGATATTCAAATGCCAAAGATGAATGGTATTGAACTACTGCGCCAACTCAGGCAACAGGATAATAATGTTACGGTCATGATGATTACCGCATTCTCTTCAACTGAGGAAGCCGTTGAGGCGATGAAATTGGGTGCTTACGATTACATTACCAAGCCATTTAAAAATGATGAAATCCGTCTGGTGGTCAAAAATGCTCTGGAACGAGAACAACTGCAACAGGAAAATCGTCAACTGAAGCAACAACTTGGGCAACGTTTTTCTTTCCAGAGTTTAATTGGTAACAGTCCAGTCATGTCCAAGTTGATTGCCCTGATGGAGCGGGTCGCCCCCAGTCAGGTTAATGTGCTGATTACGGGTGAAAGTGGTACCGGAAAGGAGCTGGTTGCCAAAGCATTGCACCTGAACAGTGACCGAAAAAAGCATCCATTTGTGCCGATCAACTGTGGCGCCATCCCTGAAAATTTGCTGGAAAGTGAACTGTTCGGGCATGAAAAAGGTGCATTTACGGGTGCCGATAAGCGTAAAGAGGGATTATTTGAATCTGCTGACAACGGCACCTTGTTTTTAGACGAAATAGGCGAACTTCCCATGGGAATGCAGGTTAAACTGCTGCGGGTTCTGCAGGAACGAGAGTTTCGCCGGGTTGGTGGAACTAGTAATATTCCCTTAAATATCAGGTTGGTGGCTGCAACTAACCAGGACTTGTCAGAAATGATCAAGACCGGGGATTTCCGTGAAGATTTATTCTACCGCTTGAATGTTGTTTCGATTGAACTTCCACCACTGCGAACCCGGCATGATGATATCCCTCTGTTGGTCAATAGCTTTTATAATCGATTGACCGGTAAAGATGTTTACTCTATTGAGAAACAAGCTTTGGAATTATTGCTCAATTATGATTGGCCTGGGAATGTTCGTGAATTAGAAAATCTGGTCGAGCGGTGCGTGGTGCTTGGTGATACCGATGAGTTAACCGTTGAATGTTTACCCGAGCAGATCAAGAATAAAGGTCATAATCTCTGTGGAGTGATAGGGGCTCTGCCTGATGAGGGGTTTGACCTTGAAAAATGGTTGGAAGACCTGGAAAGAACCGTTCTTCTTCAAGCATTGGAAAAATCGGGTGGTGTGCGCAAAAAAGCAGCTGAACTCCTGGGGATCAATTTCCGTTCAATCCGTTACCGGCTGGGAAAACTAGGGCTCGGCGATGATAAGTGAAATATCTTGCAAGAAAATAGGAAAATTTCTTATAATTTAACATTGACAGCAGAGCAGGAATCACTAAGATAGCAATCTCGTGCCCGGGTGGCGGAACTGGTAGACGCAAGGGACTTAAAATCCCTCGGGAGCAATCCTGTACGAGTTCGATTCTCGTCCCGGGTACCATTTGAAAATTAGTGTGATGACGAAAGCCCTCTGACAATGAGGGCTTTCGTGTTTTTCGATGGAAAAGGGGATACTTATGATGCAAGATATTCGTTGGCAGCAGCGTTTCAATAATTTTATGAAAGCTTTCGGGCAATTTGAAAAGTTCATGGTTAAGCCTGATTTGTCAGCGTTGGAAGAGCAGGGGGTGATCAAGGCTTTTGAATACACTTACGAGCTGGCTTGGACAACTCTGCAAGATTTTCTCAAATATCGTGGTCAGACAGATATTTATGGTTCGCGGGATGTCTTCCGTAAGGCTTTTCAGCTGGGATTGCTGGATGATGGCGAACTTTGGATGGATATGCTGAAGAGCCGTAACGCCACCTCTCACACCTACAATGAGGAAACGGCTCGGGAGATATGTAACGCTGTCAAAGTGAATTACTACCCCGCTTTTACTGCATTGATTCAAAAATTACAACAACTGAAGGATGAATCTGTCTCATGACAGGGTTAAATCCAGAGGTGTTGGAACGGATGAAAGCTGTTTTTTCGAAGTATCCACAAATTTCAGAAGTTGTTCTCTATGGTTCTCGCGCTAAAGGGAATTATCATCCCGGCTCAGATATTGATCTTACCCTGAAAGGCGACCAGCTCAATCTTAGAATTCTCAACAAAATCAGCAATGAATTAGATGACCTGCTGCTTCCTTATACGATTGACCTGTCTATCTATTCTCAGATTGAAAACCAGGACTTGCTTGACCATATTGATCGTATTGGGCAAGTCTTCTACCATCTATGATGCACTCGCAAAAAAGAATAAGATGGCTAAGGAACTGTAAATTAATAAACCTTATATCAAGCGTAACTTGTATTTTTTTTTGAATTAATTTTGCCTGTGGTAGGAGTCGGCTTTCTAGCCGCGAAGAT
>JASFYS010000174.1:0-49267 GCA_045047095.1 Desulfuromusa sp.
ATATTTTAATGTAATCGAAGTAGATTTGATATGAATTTTCTCCGTTTCAATCAGATTTGTCTACTTTCTGAGTCTATTTTGCTCTTGTTTTTACTGTGAACGCGTAACATTGATGATTTTAGATACAGCTATCTATTAACCTGATAAACAAGTAATCGGCTTCTAGATGGTTTGACAATAAGTGCGGGTACTTCGTTGTGCGTTATGGATCTTCATAAAGCATCTCCGGTTTGGTACGACGGTAGCCACGATATAAAGCGGTATAGATCATCTCCATTGAATCCAGTTCGAAACTATAAAAAAGAGTGCGCACGTTTTCCCACAGAGCGCGTTTTGTTTTAAGCTTTTTCCAGACATTGCGAAATAGTTCACTGGTTAGCTGCTGGGTCTGATCGACCAGAAACGCAAGCATCATCAACATAACAAAGACTTCGCTTAAGTGCTGCCTACCAAGACCGTAGTTGTGTTCGAAGTGATAGCCTTGATTTTTCAGGGTGTTAAAGGTCTCGTTTTCAATTTTCCAACGAGCTCGACCACCGCGCATTAGCTGATAAACATTTTCAGGGGTAACGGTGAAATCGGTCACCCAACTAAAGTGGATAGTTTTTTTGCCTTCAGTGTGTTGATGGTAATCAATAAAGTTCACCTTGAGATCAAGATTTGACTGATTCAACGCAACACCATTAAGAAATCGAAAAACATGGGTTGTCTTCGGATTGTCAGGATCTACAATGCTGTGTTCTTCGACCTCACCTTTGTTCGTCGCTTCGTCAAAAAGGTGAAAGAGCAATTGATGATCACCACGCTTGGCTCCGAGAATGTAGTGCATATTATGAGACTGTAGTTCCCTGATATGGGGTACATTGGAACTTAAACCATCTTCAATAACAATCAATGGTAGGTGCGGATGATCTTGACGCAACTTTTTTAAAAAACGCTTAGCGGCATTGTGTTCACAATCGTTTTTAGTGGAACCATCCTGACGAATAATCATCTCAGGAGCTAACGGGATTACCTCTTTAAACTCAGGATGAACAATTGCCGCCCCCAGAACTTGTTGATAATAGGTTATTTTCCCCGAGCGGTGCTCTTTAACCAGACAGGATTCACTGCTGATCTTTTCTGACGAAAAAGAACCGGTGCCGTCAAGGCTAAGTAAATAATGTCCCTGATAGAATACCATTGGTTCCAATGCTTTACCGCGTTGTAATTGACGAAAAACCTCCCGGAACATCGGGCGCAAATGTACCGGATCAAGGGGATCAAGAATTTCGCGTATCGCACTATCGCAGGGAACACGGCCAATGCCAAAGATACTCGCCAGATTGTCAGCATTTTCACAGCGACGATCATCAAAGGCCAACAAAGAGGGGTCTTTAAGAGAAAACATGGCAAATCCAGACATCAAAGCATCGGCAAGAGCAATACTAGTTTTACCATGACGATGATCCGGTATATCGGAAAATCCCTGATATAAAGTTTCCAACATGGCATCCATGTTTAAATGTTTCCGCTGTTTGAGTTTAGAGGGTCGCTTGTACTTGGGTTTTAATTGCTTGGAAGACGACATTTTCATTGCTCCTTAAATAAGGGTTGCTAATGAAAAAATCGACCTAACACCTAACTGCCGAAGTCAAGCAAAAAGTTGGTTTTTATTGTTGTTTTTATCTTTAATATCAACATGTTATATTAATTATCAAGTCAGCATTTTAAGCAATTGGCAAGCAGTATTCTGGGTACAGAAACGCAGCACGATTGGTAAAATGTTTACGAAGGGCAAATTTTCAAACGCCCTGTTTAAACGGGTTTGTGACATGCTTGGGAATTGCTGTTAAATCACCAACCCCAAATACAAAATCTACCCTCATCTTGATTGTTTTTGATAGATCATGGCCATTGATTATTGATTCAAAACCTCCGAGATCGAAAGTTTTACCTGCCCGAAAAGACGTATCTGGATCTAAGTTTTCGTTCTCTAAAATCTCGCGCAAGTAGTGCAGTGCTTGAATTATCGTACTTTTCCCTACACTGTTTTGTCCAAAAAGAAGGGTTATTGGTGCTAGATCAATCCTTATAGGGGTGCTAATGGCTTTGAAGTTTTCGAGCGTTATGGCTGTGATTCGTCTTAGCATGATTTGTTCCCTAAATTGTATCGTGTGCAATTACTCACTGAATGAAATCCGTTGGGTACTAAAATGATTTATATTTGGAATTTTCCTTGGCATTTGTGCCGCTGACATCCAGGATCAAATTCGCGCATAACATCATCACGGACACCCCTGTCAAGGCGGGTCCAGGTGGTAATATCCTCTTGCCTTCTACTGGTGTCAAAACCGTGTGGCAGAGTGATTCCGGCAATATTACTTAGCAGGTAGCGATCATGAAATTCATCCCAAAGGAACACTTCAGCATTCAGTTTCTGCTGAAGATCTTCGGATAAAGAATCTCGAAAACGAGCTTTCCATTCGGCCTCGGTCAGGATGTCTCGTCCTCGTCCAACTCCTTCTGTAATGGTGCGGTGGATCTCAATTCTTACTGTGGGCCGAAGGTCAACTGCAGCCCGAAGGATTGCTTCAAAATCCTGGTAATTGGGAAGCGATGGATCTAAGTACGGATCGATAAACATTAAATGATTCGAGCAAGAAAGTAGCAAGCTAAGATTCTGCATGTAATTTTCCAGTTTTCTGTCTAGTCGGATCGAATTTCTTCGCTGACCCCACCATGTGGCTTGGGGGAGTCTGGCTATTGATGCAACAATGGGGTTGCCTCTGTGTAATTCGGCAATGGCTTCCGTTGTTATTAACCCATCAAGATTCTCTTGATCGTGTGATGCCAGAGCCTCGTCAAACCAGTTGGTGTCAGTTGACGGTATTCGCTCAGACATCTGTGGATAGGCTCTTAGTCTACCTTGACTGATTAGTTTTTTTAGTAGTTCCTTCCCTCGGCGATGCCAAACACGATTCCTGTCAGCAAAAACTGCTCGCCATTCACCTCCCCGTAAATCTCGAACCAAGCCCTCAGAGAACAAAACATCCCGCAACAGAGAAAAACGTAAGTAAGCCAATTCCTCATCTTGGTGGGTGGCCTCAGAAAAAACTTCTGGTGTTAATGCATACTCGGAGAGAAGAGCCATCAAAAAACCTCCCCAAGACCTTCTTCAAAGAATCCACCCGGCCAAGCCTTGATAAGTTCGCCGTATTCATTTACGGGCATTTCTCGGACGACAGTACGCTCTTCCAGAAGTTCCACAAACCAAACTCCAAGCTGATCATGCCTGAGGGGAAATTCTTGATAGTTCATTGAACTGGAATATGTTTCCCTGATCCGCCGCATAAGTCTCAGAAGCAGATGTTCGCTATGAGTTTCTAAGATAAAGATCATGTCCGGGCTTGCCTGCACCTGTTCAATAAACAGATCCCCTAATGCAACTTGCAATGCCGGGTGAATATGAAGTTCCGGCTGTTCAATGGCAACAATACCGACTTTGTGTCCAAGAGCCGCAACCACAACCGGCAACATCTGAGAAATACCTACCCCGATGTCTTGAGGTTCTAGCTCCATATTTCTTGCTTCGTCACGGATCAATAGGCGTCGCTTGATTGGAAGAGCAAGAATGCCTTTCCGAAAATCGATATCTTCATCTAGCAGACGATCCTGCTGGAGGGCCAACATCAGGGGATTGTCATCTTCAAGTTCACGGTACTTTTTAACTTCCAAATTATAACCAGAATTCAACCGCTGATCTGAAGAAAGCCAGTGATTAACTCTGTTGATAAATTCGCCATCACCGTTAAAAAGTTTATCATAAGCCCCAAGTCCATTTGCCCATCGCGAAGCATCTGGTGTCATACTTGGACGGTGACCGCGCCTTGGAACCTCTCGTAAAGGGCCTACATAACAAAGATTACGAAGTGCATCTCGAATTAGCTCTCCCGGGCCAACAATTAAAGAACTTAATACCTCTGTAAAATCAGCTTCGGACTGACTGTCAAGAACTTCTTCCCATATTGAACGACTGATTCTTAGGGGCATTCCCCATTGCGGTAAAGCAGATTTCTGGTTGTCCAGAGGAATGTTTTTTGTTAATCCAGGTACTCCTTCATCAGTATTGAAATGATCAAAAAAGCGAAGGAATACCGCTCCCAGAGCTTCAATTTCATCTCCTGATAGATTTTCTCCATTTACCAATTTTACCGTGCTTTCCTGAGCTGCCTCCTTAGGGGCATCGCCAAGAAAAACGGGATTGAATGGGGCAAGTCTGGTTAGGTTGATTTGCCTACCATCTTCAGATGTTTCAATTGTCGCAAGTTCCTCATCGTTAACACCGACCTTATAAGAAGATAAAAGGACGCTTCCAACGGTACGGTTCCATTGCAAGGTTATTTCTACCCAGGCAGATTTAACGGTATTGGGCAGCTGATCTAACTCAGTTTCTTCACGCCAATCTGTATATAATTCAGCATATGCTTCAAAATATCGAGGCAGGTCATCCCTTGACAGGTCTAGATCAAACCTTAGCCGAATCGGTAGGGCGAGATCATGTTGATGAACCAGATTTTCAAACCCACCTAAGTCGATCGAACTGCCACCCAACTGGGTCCGATCCGGGTTCAGGTTGTGTCGTTCAAAAATTTCTCGGCCATAATGAAGAGCCTGCACGACTGTCGACTTGCCCGCCGAGTTGGGACCAAAGAGCAAAGTGATAGGTTTAAGCTCAACACGCACCGGATCTCTGATTCCTTTGAAATTTTCAATTGTGACGGAGGTAATTGCCATTTAAGTGTCTCCCCCAGTCAAGCACCCTGTGGTATCAGAATGCATGGCTATTTAATTTTTCCGTTTCGGTGTTTGTGACAATGCCGACCCAGCTGCTGATTTAGAAGTCTTACTTGTACGCCCATCACGCAGCGTTTTTGAGGCGGCGTTCGCTGCCTTGCTACTTGTCTGTTTTTTAGGTGCCTTGGTTTGACTCAATGCACTGCCAGCAGCCTTTTTGGATGTGGATCCAGTACTTTTTGAGCGCAGAGTTTTGGATGCACTGCTAGCGGCTTTGGGTCTGGTCACTTTACGATTTTTAGTCATTGTTTCCCCCTATTTAAAGACCTTGTGTTTTCTTGCAACCGTTATCCTTTTAATTTAAGAATTTCAATTGCTTCAATCGAAATTTTAAATAAATCGGTAGTATGCCTAGTAGAGCTAACACCAAAGCGTTGTGAAAAAAACTCTCGCCAGCGTTGTTTTTCCTCCTCAGAAAAAGAGAAGTTTGTGTTTGCGCTACTATCTTCCACACCCGCCATTGCCACAACAACATCGGCAGGATCAGGATCGTCATCGTCCCAGCTTCTAAATGGTTCTGTTTTTCCCAAAACATTTGCAATATCGGTAACATTGATCTTATTGAGTGCTATTTTCTCAGTAAGATCGGGCTTGAAACCGTACAGGAACACGCCCAAAATCCTCAATACGCGAAATCCGAAAGGAACGTAGTTGGCTAAGTCTTCTTGTTCAGTCAGTGACTGGTAGATTTCCAGATACAAAATCAGAGTCTCAATCTCACGCAATGACAACCGGTTGGCCGTGATAAGAGAGCTGAAAAAATTACTAAAGTTTTCTTGATTTAATCCCGCATTTTTCATCAACTCACTTCCATTGATCAGTGCTTTCAGATGAGTTACTGAAGCTAATACCGCTTCATATCCATTGGGCTTATGTGTATCGGAAAGTACCAGGCTGAACTGAACGAACTTATCCAGATATCTCTGAGCATCTAGGCCATTGCCGTAGCAGTGATTTATCGATGAGCGGAGTTGTTCAGAGTTTGTCACCAAGACAAACTGGACCCCTTTAACATCAAAAATATGCTTGATATTTTCGAGCATATTGACGGCAAAGTCGGGGTGACAACGATCGAGTTCATCAATGAAAATAACAATTGGCTTTGCTTCTGCCAGAGCTTGAAGGGCCTGTTGGAGAGCAACAATGCTCTCCTCCACGGCAATGTGATCAGTCAGGAGTGATTCGACAGCGTGGTTAATGGCTTCATCACCAGCTTTTTTTATTTCTGTTGTGAAATCTTCAGCCACCTCCGCAGCATCTTGTTTTAACAACCAGCTTGTTCCTGCTTTCAGGGCGGTCTTGATGCCAAATTTTATAACCGGCAATGCCTTTTTTACTAATGGCTCCCTGTCTGCTTCCGGCAAAGCCCTTAATACCGCAGCCATGAGGGTCATCAATGGCTCATCTGCGTGATCTGCTTTGAATGCATCAACGTAGATTGGTTGTAAATTTGCCTCGCCATCTTCAATCAGGTGTATGAGTTTGCAACAGAACTCGGTTTTCCCGGCACCCCAATGACCGTCAATAACCAGTGGTGAAATCTTTACTTCAGATTCCAGCAAACGGATGATTTTTTCAGCAATTAGTCTGCGTTGATATTCGTCACGCATTTCAAAAGTCACTCTGTTTTGTTTGTCGCACATGATCAGAGGTCTCCCCGGAAGGCACGTTGGACGAGGGCGTTGAATAGGTTATCAGTTAATGCCGACGGTTCTACCAAAGCCCCCCTGAAGTCCCCAACTGACTTAACGATAGCTTGATATTTTCGTTGTTCTTCCAAAGGGGCTTTCAGTATTTTTATGTTTTGCAATTCCTGAGCATTGATATTAGCCATTCCGACAATACTTTTGCACATTCCCACAAGCGTTTTTTTGCCGTGGTCAGAATTTAAATAACCTGAAATATATTCGTTGGTATTTTGAATATTCGGACGAACTCTTATAAGATATCCGGCATACGCCATCGGTTGATCTTGATTGAAGACGGCGGTCTTTCCAACCAATTCTTTACTGTTGGTTCTATTGAATAGGAGATCCCCATTTTCAACAAGATATTTTGACAAATCTTTCTCGGAGATATCTACGTATTTCAAATCATTGAGTTTCCATCCCCCTTTGTAGGTGATATTCCCCATTCTGAGTATTGGATATGCTCCTTCAGCCCCTGCCTTTTGGCTGGTTCCATATTTCACTTCAGAAACCAAATCTCTAATTGTCCCAACCTCCCACCCCTTCGGATTCGTAACCGGGTCACCGAACATGTCAAGGAAGACGGAGCGGAGGAACTCCTCGGTCAGGCGGATGGCTTGCTGCCGTTTGTGCCGGATGGCGTCAGCCTTGTCTAGGATGGCGGCGATACGGCGCTGTTCGGGGAGTGGGGGGAGAGGGATTTGAATTTGCCGAGCCAAATCAAACGACATGTTCGAAATATTAGTGGTCTGACGGCCACAGCGTCTCAATTTGTGTTGAGTTTCACCACTGGTCAACCAGTGATATAAATACCTCGGAAAAACCTCGTCAGAATTCCCGCGAAGAATTGAGATGAACCCACCTGCTGTAGCTAAATAGTCAAGCTTTGGAACCCAACAACTTTTTCCAACTAACTCCCAACTGTTGGCTGTAGAAATAAGGATGTCACCTTCGTTGAGATACTGCTCTTCCCGCCTCACGAAAGCCGGAGAAACGGCAATCAAATCCTCTTGATCCAGATCCACCTGAATATTTTTTGTCCGCATACAAACCACGGCGTCAGATGAAGCTGGATCGACTAGATCATCGGGTTTAAAAGTTATCCCACGGATAAACTTTGTTACATCACCGAGAAGAGAATTAGACACTTTCATCCCAGCATTCCCTCCAACTCATCCAAATCAGCCTGAATTTCCGACTCCAAGTCGCGCAACTTGGACAGAATCACCCTCGGCTCTTCATACTCAACCTCTTCGTAAATCTCCTCTTTATAACGATTCAACGACAGATCATATTTGTTGCTACGAATTTCATCGGCAGGAACAAAAAAAGCCTTCTGAGTACGATCAGTATCTTTTTCTGTATCGCGATTTTTCCAGCATTCCAGACAATCGGGCAGATCATTGGCATTAACGGGGTTACGCTTATCATCAAGAGACAATCCATCATTCTGCACATCGTAGAAAAAGACATCGCGGGTTTCTCCACCTTTGGTAAATATCAGGATAGCGGTGGAAACCCCGGCGTAGGGCTTGAAGACACCGGACGGCAGAGAGATAATCGCTTCGAGCTGATTATTATCGATCAGCATCTGCCGCAAGGTAACATGGGCTTTACTGGAACCAAACAGCACCCCATCGGGGACAATTGTAGCTGAACGACCGCCATTTTTAAGCATCTGGAGAATACGTACCACAAACAGGAGTTCGGTCTTTTTGGTTTTTACTTTGGACAGCAAGCTACTATCAACATCCTCAAAGTCGAGGCTCCCTTTAAATGGCGGATTCGCCAGAATGACATTGAACGCATCTTTAGATTGCAGCGGAAAGCGGTCAGAAAAACTGCCACTCATGGTGTCCTGATAATGGATATCGGGTGCTTCGATGCCGTGCAACAACAGGTTCATGGCGGCAATGCGGAGCATGGTGATATCAAAATCGAAGCCGTGGAGCAAGCCACTTTGGACATGCTGGCGATACGGTTCCATCAGATCGCCGGAGTAGATCAAATTGCCATCATCTTCCTTGATGACACCTTCGGGTGAGGTATATTTCTTTTGCAAATAGTGCATGGTTTCAATCAAAAAACCGGCGGTACCACAAGCTGGGTCAGCAATAGTTTCGCCCGCTTCCAGACTGGGGTCTAAAATTTCAACCATCAGTTGAATAATGTGCCGTGGGGTGCGGAACTGCCCCTGAATACCGGCGGTACTCAATTTACTGAGGAGGTATTCGTAGAGATCACCCTTGGTATCCCCTTTGTCAAGTGGCAACTCATCAATCATGTTGACGGCTTGAACCAGCAGTGATCCTTTTTGAATCATCAACTGGGCATCCTTCATATATTCGCCAAACTTGGCACCATCAACCGATACACTGCGAAAATGGGGAAAAACGTTATCGCGCACATGCGGCAACATTTCTTCGGTGGAGAAATTTTTAAAACGGCTCCAACGTAGTGCCTGCCCTGCTTCGTTATCGGGAAAACGACGCTTAAATGATTTGCCGGTACGTTGTGAACGTTTTTCTTCTCGCGATTCCCCCATATCGAGCAGCTTGGCAAACATCAAGAACGAGATCTGCTCAATAACAGTCAGGGGGTTGGTTACACCGCCAGTCCAGAAGTGGGTCCAGAGGGTATCAATTTTAGATTTCATTTCACTGCGTGTCATGCGTAAGCACCTGTTCCTTGAGGTTTGAATGTATCGAGAATACTGATCAGTTCGTTGATCTGGCTCTCATCGGTAAAAATTCCATCGACACCATCACTGGCAACGTTGGTAAAGGGGGGTTCATAAAGGCGTTCGAGTTCTATGGCTCCGTATTTGCTGATGTGGTTCTTTAATATATTGAGAAACAGAATCTGATTGGAGTTGAGCTGGGGATATTTTTGGACAAAATGCTCAAACCTTTCCTGTACCGAATCTGCTTCCATACCAATAATACGCCTGAGAATAAAATCGAGGGGTTGAGCTTCTTCGTAAAATTCCTTGAGCAGAGTGATATCAACACCTGGATGCTGGGTGAGAATCAGCGAAGCGAGAGTATTGAGATCGGCTTCACTGACCGGCTCCCCTTTGCGGATTTTCTGCAATGTCGGATTGGTATCGAAATGCTCGCGCAGCGCCTCTTCCACCTGCTTGCGGTAGACACTCATATCGACTTCGCGGACATTGGCTTTTCGCCTTTCATACTCGATATCACCATCGGCAACATCAATCGTCTTTGGCTCGGTTCCTGGTGCGGTCGGTTTTAATCGATGGTGCATAATGCCACGCAGTTCCAAACGCACCTTTTCCAGATCTCCGATATCAACCTGTTGCCAGAACTTTGCCTCTTTTAGACGATTGATAACGGCAAATTTTTCCCGTACCGGATTAAGGTGCATCTGCAGTTGAGCCACCCGATCGAGAAGACGGTCTTTCAAATCCTCAAAATTGCCGGTTTTTCGCAGCAGTTCCAGTTGCATTCTGGTCATCAGCAAATCGTGATGCCAGGCATCAACCTTGCCGCTGAGTTTGACCCACTGCATCAGTGGAGCCATCTCGTTACGTAGCACCACAACGGTTGCTGGAGCAAACTGGTTGAGGGTTTCTGGACGTGAGACCAAAGCTTTCTCTTTCCACTTTTCGCGTACAGCAATGGTCTTGTCAGGAAGGGAGTTCAAATCCTTATCTATAAGCTCAACGGTCTGCCTAAAGCTATCGAGGTCAGCCTGCTCCAGTGCGCTCTCAGCCAGATCAATGCGAGCCTCAAAAACCTGTTGCATTAATGGTTTAGTAGCAGCCGGTTCAGCTTCGGGTTTGTTTTGCTCGAAATACTCAAAATTACCCCAATGATCAAATATCCGGAATTTGCTCTTATCTTTACTGGGACCAAAAAGATCTTTGCATAGACGCGTACCACGACCGATCATTTGCCAGAATTTAACTTTTGATTTGACCGGCTTGGCAAAAACAAGATTAACCACCTCGGGAACATCGATACCGGTATCAAGCATATCGACCGAGATGGCGATGGTCAGTTCCTTGCTACCGTCATTTTCCTTGAAATCGTCGATCAGTTGCTCAGCACGGGGATCGTAATTGTCGATCACCTTGCAGAATTCACCACCGTACTGGGGATACATTTCATCAAACAATTTCGAGAGCAACACTGCATGGTTGTGATTTCTGGCAAAAACGATAGTTTTACCGGGTTGCTGACCGGTTCCTTCACGAATACCGTTCTCCATCAGATTACGTAGGATCGCCCGATTGGTATCCTTGTTAAAAATCTGTCGGTCAACATTATTGGCTTCAAAATCAAAATCTTCGGGGTTTTCGCCATCATCTTCGAGTTGTTGTTTCTGCTCTTTGGTCAAATCGGCGTATTTAATCCCCTTGCGCAAGAACCCGGTCGTATGGGTAAACACTTCATAGGGAACTAGATGTTTTTCCTCTATTGCCCGCTCTAGCGGGTAGTAAGCGGTCGGATTCTTCTCTTCACAGCCAAACAGGGCATAGGTGTTGCGGGCAATAAAATCGACCGGAGTTGCGGTGAGGCCGACCTGCAGACAGTCAAAATAGTGAAACAGCTCGCGGTAGCGATTGTAGATGGAGCGATGGGATTCGTCGGCGATAATCAGATCGAAGAAGCCGATATCAAAACTCTCAAAAATCTTCTGCATCGCCGGATAGGTACCGAAGTAAATCCGCTGAGTTCGATCTTTGGCAGTGTGGCGGGTAACATAGGTGGTTGGCTCACCGATAAATTCATCAAAAGCATTTTTTGCCTGTTTGCGTAATTCACGGCGATCACAGAGAAATAATACCCGCTTGACCCAACCGGCGCGGATCAGCAAATCAGACAGAGCAACAGCAACCCGGGTCTTGCCGGTACCGGTCGCTTGTACAATCAGCCCCTTGCGATGACCCTGATCAAAACGTTCGCAGATCCGCTTGATCGCCTCAATCTGATAAAGACGCTTAGTGATGTGCTCTTGCGGTAGTTGATCACTGAGTTTCTTGCGTAATTGTCGTTGTTGAATCAGGTACTGCAGGCTGTCTTTTGAATAGAATCCGAAAACCTGTCTGGGTGTAGCTTTCTGGGCATCATCCCAGAGCCAGGTTTGATGACCGTTGGTGTAGAAAATCAGCGGACGCTGACCTTCTTTTTTTTCGATACCATCGGCATAGAGTTGCGCTTGCTTGCGTCCGATCTCAGGACTCTTGCTGCTGCGCTTGGCTTCAATTACCGCCAACGCTTTGCCATTATCTTCACGCAGAATATAATCGGCATATCCGATTTCGCTGTCGGTCGGTTGGTAGAGAACTTCCTCTTCCTGGACAACCTCAGCAGTGCTGGCGCCATTGGCGGCAATATTCCAACCGGCCTCAGCGAGCATTACGTCAATCAGACGACGGCGGGTCGTCTCTTCATCAAATTCGAGGATATTGGCTGCCTGCTGGCTGGCGGCAAGGAGGGTTTCGAGCTCTTCAGTTTTCTTTTCAGCAGCTTCAACAGCAGCACGTTGTTCCTCCAACTCTGATAGAAGTTGCTGCATCTGCTCTTCCTGAGCTTTAAGCTTTTGCAGAGCCGCTTTCTTCTCTTTTTTTATCTTCCCCTTGGTATCGACATATTCGACAGAAATCGCTTTAAATGCGGGAAGCTCACTGCGATCACCCTTGGCAATAAAAAGGTAAAACCAGCGCGCCAGATCAAAGGCTTCACTCAGATTCTGAACTGCATCATCAACCGGAACAGTGTCGCCGTGAACACCTTTGTTGCCAATTTTTCTCAACAGATGAATCTTGTCGAGGATGACCGGAGCAACAATTGAGGTGAATGCACCATTAGTGATCAGATCGACAAATTTGGCCTGGAAAGGTTTGGGGAGTTGATGAGTCTGGTAGATGCGCTCGACCAGATTCTCGGCCAGCAGCCGGAGCTTGGCCACAGCACTGGCAGGATCTTCATGGAGATACTTTTCGGCAAAACCACCCAGATCGGCCAACTCGGGAGCAACGTCCCGCAAAAATTCAAAGTTTTGTGATGTCATGATTTCTGTACTCATGCCCCCTTATTTAGCAATGGCCGTGCCAATCAATTGTTTATGTCGAGTTTTTCCATCCAGTTTGAAAGAGTTTGATAGTTTTTTATGCCAAGAAGACTGGCTGCTTTTTTCTTGTTTCCAGCCGACTCCTTAAGTGCCCTGGAAATGTACTGAGTCGAGATAACATCCAGTATTTCCTGAAGTTTAAAGCCATCACCCAGTGACTTCTGGAGAATATCATCCTTGCTCTGAACATGACTAGGAAGAAGTGCTTGCTGGACATCATCTTCCTGTATTGTTTTTTCCGGACACCAGACACATATTCGCATGATGGTGTTAAAAAGTTCACGTGCGTTACCTGGCCAAGAATGATGAAGCATAATATTCTTTGCTTTAGTAGAAAAAATTTTATCTTTGTAGTTCGTCCCGGTTGAGAGTTCTGCATTAACCTGTTTGAGTATGGACTCGATCATTATTCCCAAGTCACCAGTGCGCTCGCGCAGTGGTGGAAGCTTGAGCATGGCAACCGCAAGCCGATAGAAGAGGTCGGAACGGAAACGGTTAGCTGCGACCTCATCAAGAAGATCGCGATTAGTGGCCGCAATAATTCTTACGTTCACCGCGCATCCTTCACTTTCGCCGACCCGAACAACTTTGCCGTCATTGAGCACGCGAAGAATCTTGACCTGTGCGTCGAGTGGGAGTTCGCCAAGCTCATCCAGAAAAAGTGTACCTCCGTTGGCCGACTCAAAGTATCCAGATCGATCTTTGTCCGCACCGGTGAAGGCTCCTTTTTTATAACCAAAAAACTCTGCCTCAAAAAGCTCACCTGGAATAGCCCCGCAATTGACCGAAATAAATTTATGATTTTTGCGGGAACTGGCTTCGTGAATTGCGCGGGCAAAGAGTTCCTTGCCGGTTCCTGTTTCCCCTTCTATCAATACCGGAACATCGCGCAATGCAACAGTACGAGCCTGAGTTACGAGTTTTTTCATTTCGGCACATTGGTGAATAATATGGGAGAACTCTGGAGCCTCGGGGGGAAGCCCTTCGATCATCTTTAATAACCGCTCATCTGCAGCCCTGGCAATTGCGGGGGTAAATTCTGCTGAAATGTCAAAGGGAATATCAACCGTTTCAACTCCCGCCTCAACCGATGATCTAACAAGCTCTGCTCCGTCAAATCGAGCCTTGCCGAGCAAAACCCAGACCGAAGCCATTGCCGGAGTTCCGGGGCTAAGATGAAAAATGGGGATGATTTTCTGTGAAGCAGAGGCCAGCTCTTTTCTGACGACCTCTTCAGCAATCAGATAAATAGCGGCAAAATCGATCGGACTGGCGAGGTCAACTTCATGACGATCAATCTCTGCGGAGGCCTTCTTTTTGAGCCAGGCAATATATCCAGCCCCATCGCCTTCGCTACCATAATTGTCAAGAAGAATGACTTTGGTGTAATTATTTGTCATTACAACTTGAGCAATGGGGCCATCACCTGCTTTTTCTTCACCCTTTGCCGCCCTTAAATCGGTCAATCCGATCCAGGCAAATAATATCTTTTCCATTTGCACCTCTCAGGTAAAATTATTCTTATAATATAAAATAAATTACATATACACAAATCTATTTCTACGAAGTAGGTAAAAGACGGACTAAAAAGATCGTTCCTCCCGTGTTGCTTACAAAATAAATCAAACACTTGCGAGAGACGAAAGACATAAAACAACACCAAAAAACAATATTTCATGGTTCAACTTTTGCAGATGTTGTTCTTTACCTAAAAGCCCAAAAGATTTAGTCTGAAGCTGATTAAATAAACAGGAGGGGAAGTTGATTAGATATTTTCAACAGCGACCAGAACTTTTATTTGTCGTCAAAGCCCTTCTTTTGGTCGTAGTGCTGAAAACGCTGCAAGACATCCTCTACCTCTGGTGGTTCACCATTCTCCTTTGCGCTCCCGTCTTCCTTTTTTTCTTATTGCAAATCGTATCGATTCATCAAAATAAAGGCTTTCTCGATATTCTGGCAGAAAACCTGACTTTCATTCCCGCCCCTTATCTTGAACGAGACGACAAATATCAGAAGATCCCATGGGCAACCTACGGCTTGATCGTAAGCAATGTCTTTATGTATTACCTAGTGACGCCTTCCTTGTCGGATTATTCTCTTGCCAATTTGCTCTTTGTTCCTGCTGATATCACTTTTTTCAACACCCTGATCTCTCAATTGTCAAACTTCTTCCTTCATGCGGATGGCTGGCATCTGTGGGGAAACATGGCTTTTCTCTGGGCGATGGGAACTGTTCTGGAGAAGAGGATTGGCAACGGGTGGCTGATTGGTCTTTATCTGACAGTCGGATTTGCCAGCAATCTTCTGTATCTTTTAGCCGGATTGCTTAT
Source organism: Desulfuromusa sp. (assembly GCA_045047095.1). GTDB lineage: Bacteria > Desulfobacterota > Desulfuromonadia > Desulfuromonadales > Geopsychrobacteraceae > Desulfuromusa. The sequence goes on from JASFYS010000174.1 coordinate 14,954, forward strand.
CTATGGAGAGCTAGTTCCATCTCTTGGGGCTTCAGGCGCAATTTCCGGATTGATGGGAATTTTTGCAGTCCGCTGTTATTTCAAAACGATCGTCTTTCCTTTCCCGGTTTTGGGATTGTTCTCCTACATTTTTCCGTTGAACCTCAAAGTTAGAATGAACTCTCTGGTTGTTATCGGTTTATTCTTCTGGGCAGATATGAGTTCGGGAATTGAACAGGCTCTCGGCACCAATACAGATAACGTTGCTTACGCTGCCCACATTGGAGGGTTATTGACCGGCGTATTTCTAACGAAGGGGATGGGCTTGACCGATGATGCCATTCAGGAAAAAAGACTAGATACCGCTCGATCAGCACTGGGTGGTAAAAACTGGTTGAGTGAAGAGGATGGTGAAGAAGCGGTCAGAGAGTATCTGCAAAAAGATGAGAATGATGTCGAGGCATTACTTTTACTGGCTCGGAAGGTATCATGTTATCGGTTACCCGATGAGGGACGCGACCTTTACCTGCGAGCTATTCTGCTTTTATTGCAGTCCGATCTTGATGAAGCAGTCACGATATTTAAAGAATATTTCGATAAATATCAGCAACCACTTAAACCGGAACTGCAGATCAGGCTGGCGGTATTAATTGAAAAAAGTGGAAATCTTGATTTTGCGACCCGCTGTCTAGAAATGCTGATCAGCAATGATGAATTGTCGCCAGAGTTATTGGACAAGTGCTTATTTCATTGTTCGAGGCTGTGCAAGAAAATGGGGCTGGATGAAGCAGCTGAGATGTATTTGGCTAGGCGAAGTGATTACCGAAAGGTGGTACCCTAAATTCAGATAGCGTACTAAGAGGTAAAACCACATATTGACGAAGGAATGTCAATTATTCCAAATTAAACAGAGAAGTCCCCTTGCTCTACTCATTGCCACATAATAGTTAACTTTTTCAGCTGTAATATTGATATTCTCTGGACAAATCAAATCAATTACAATTATCACTTCATTCTCAAGACCCTTGAAATCTTTTATTCTTGAAAAACTTACGTCATTTATGGGAAATGATCGAACTGAAAAATCATCAAGCTTTATTATTTTTGATTTAATATGTTCAGGCAATCTAGAAACTAACGATTTTTCGTAGTTTAACGGTGAGAGGATGGTTATGGAGCCAGACGAAACCCCCTCTTTCAAAAGTCGGGACAGTTCGTTATTTAACAAATCTGCTGCATTGTTCTCTGTCACATTAAATTCATAAATCTTGGGACCCACCCCTGTCCCCTGGTTGCCCATATCTAATTGCAACGAATCTTGAATTTTATTGAGAATAGTTTTAGTGTTTCTGCAATTAGTTGTTAATGGAATATTTGTTGGAGTATAGTCCTGCAAATATTCTAAAATCTCTTGTGCTTGATTTATGTCTTCCCGACCTTTTGCAAAAAGCCCAGATTGATTATTTATATCGTGAAAAATATACCATTCACCATCCTTAAGGCCACCGTCTAAAATAGATTCTATAATTTCAATATCTTCAAAATTGAACAGGTCTTGCCCTTCATCAACTATCAAAATATCATATTTATCAATCCCTGCACGGCGCTTGTCTACAACCGCACTTTCAACTGTTGAGAGTATAATATGTTCGTTACAGATCCTGGGTTCAAGGTAACGCCGAAGCCAGTTTGATTTACAGATAAAAGCAACTTCTTTATCTCCATCACCAAATCTTCTGGCAAGCTCAGCAGCTAAAAAAGTTTTGCCTGTTCCAGCACCACCTGCGCATAAAACTCTCTTATTTGCCGCTACAATATCAAGATACTTATATTGATCTTCGGTTAACTTAACCGCAGACTCTTCGACCTTAGACAGTTTTTCATTCAGGGGCTCAATGATCTCGAAATCTGGTCGTAAAAATTGCTTAATATCTCTTATCTCTTCGGAAGATAACTCTGCCTTATTAGCTGGTTTAGATTTCCAATAATTTAAAAAACTTTTCAACCATCTTTCCAAATTTTTAAAATCATTACGGTCGCAGATTGTGTGTCGATCCCACTCAGAACTTTTTTGGTCCCATTTTACATCTGGGAACACAACGCCATACCCTATTGGTAGGATTGAGTGAGTATATATTCCTGCCTCTCTAACCGCTTTTTCTATAGCATGCAATGCTGTTTCAGCCTGACGAAATGGATCTTGTCCCCTAAACTTTTCATTATTTTCACCAATACCGTACCAACGACCATCTTCTACCCATACGCTTCCACCCTTGATTTCCAACACAAAAATTCCATACTTGCAGAGAATGACAAAGTCAGCCTCCCCAAATCTTTTAGTTTTATGGCCAGTCAAATTAAGAGAATGAAATGCTGTGAAGCTATTATCTGTCACATAGGCTTCTTGAAGTTTTTTAAAACAACGATATTCCGCCTTGCTATTCGTTATATAAGGGTGGCTAGGTATCATGTTCATTGTAAATCCCCAGTAAAAGAGCATTCAATCTTCAATAAAAGTTTCATTTATTGAACAGCTTATTGTAGATCTCATCAGTGACCAGCATTGATGAGATTTCGTTGAAATATTCATCTTTTACTATTTTATAGTTTGGCTCTATAAAAGAAGAGTATGTTATTTTGCCATCTTTACCGGAAAATGAAAAATCACATTTTGGCATTATTGTTTTAATGCAGTGCTCTATTTTGAGCTCTTTTATCGTTTTTTTACTAACCTTTTTGTCTATCAATTCCCAAACCGTTGGGGGGGGATTGAAACTATTAAAACTAATATCATTTTCCAATAACGAATGGGCATATTCTGCCATCTTAGTTGACACAAATTCTTGTAAGCCTCGATATCTTTTAAGCCAATTCGGTAATCTATTAAATTTATCTCGTATGCCAAAAATCATAGCAAAGACAATGTATTCGTCTTCACTAAATCTCACGGTCTTATATTTGGCTAAAGAATCTGAATCTTCCCGAACAAACAATAAAAGTAACATTTTTTCAAGCTCTGATTTTGCTACTTCAAACTGCTGAGATACTGTTTTTTTAGATGCATTAGATTCATATTCACGTAACATTTCAGCTAAGGCTTCAGCTCTTGACTTTGCTTTATCGCTGTCCCAATAACTGTTATCAAGGATATTAAGAAGATCATTTTTGAAATCTTTTGCTTCAACAGCGGTCTTGATAACTTGGTGATATATTTTGCTCTTTGGACTTTTCACTTGATCATTTTCAAGCTTGTTTACAAAGTATTCCGAAATAAAAGAGGCTCCATCTGACCCCTCGTCATCAACATTAGATTTGTAGATATCACAAATATCGTCGTATTTGGAATTGCTAACGGAGCCATTTTTCGCGTAATAAAAAAGAAGAGAGAGCATTCCTCCAAAAGCATATACCTTGTGGTAATTTATTTCACTACATGACGGAATGCCCCCAGGAAGCCAAATGTGTTTTTCACCTTCCCGGACAGAGTTGACAAGCTCTACTTGATCATATTTCTCAGAAAATAACTTTTTGTCGACCTTGTTTGATTTAAGTTTAATATTGCCAAGTACCACATTGCTCCTGCTTTTAACGTCAATCTCAAAATCTTTTAAATCATTTTCATTCTTAAACAAGATACTAACCAGACAATTTAGCGGCAGTGGTGCTGGGATAAATAATATTTGCAGATCATCACTAATATCATTACCATCTAATTTTTGATCAATTAAGCCCCTATTTTTTAACGCTTTAACAGAGCCAGTGATCGAAGTAATGTCTATTTCTAGAATACATGTAGTTAAGCTTTTTGGATCTTCACTTATTACATGATTTAACGCTTCACATGGGATTTCATTGTTGAATAGGGGAACCCAGCCATTTTGTAGTTCAAGGAGATCTATATAATATTTTGACAAGCCACAAGGTGAAGCGATAAGGCCATGTGAAATGATCATTCGCAGATTATTTGTATTTGTTGGTAACAACAATCTTTGTTTTTTTGGTTTTTTCATTACTTCACGCCTTTGCGTATCGAAGAATAAGTATTATGAAAGCAATTCAAGTTGACTTGTTGACTGTTTTAGTTGCCATAAAAACAAATATTTAAAATGGAATATCATCAAATTGTATTGCCCTGCTTGACTCATTATTCCTTGCAGAAACTCTTTTAAATATATTCATGTCAGTTGGCAGTAACTGATCGATTTCTGGTTTTATGTTGTCTCCACCCAATAAAACCAATTTTTCAATTGCCCTTGAAGTCATCACATAAAAACGTTTTTTCATGTTGTCCATATCATTGTTATATATGCAAAAACCATCAAGGACAATAAAAACAATATCGAACTCTAATCCTTTGGTTGACTTATCATTTAAGATAACTATCCCACCTTGAGAGAAATCTATATCGGCTTTTTTAGAGCTACTTGAATAAGAAGATATAATAGGTTTTGGGTTGTCTAGTTCAAGTTCAATTTTAGTCAGATTTTCCATATAGAAAAATCTTTGTTTGTTTGTTGCCACTATAACACCAATAAGGTTCCGATCATCCTTGTCAGCCTCCCTTAAAATCATTTCACAACAATCCTGGCTATCAATATTCTCAAAAAAAGTGGGGATTTCAAGAGAATCTTTATCTGGTAAGGTGGGACAAGGACTTGATAGGTCTGTATAAAAATGATTTGCTAAAGCAGCAATAGGCCGAGTATTACGGAAATTAGTCTTTAATTCTATGACATCTTCTACGTCCAGTCCCAGCAAATTTGTCAAATCTTCTCTGCTTGAATTATATTCAGCTTCAATTCGTTGATTCTGGTCGGCAACAATAAAAAAATGTTCATATCCCGCATATTGCAGTGCGTCGTAAAATTGAGGTGGCATATCCTGTCCTTCATCAATAATCAAATGAAGAGGACGTATATCACAATCTAATTCTTTAATTTTTGAGACGACTAGATCGTAGTCAGGTTTATACGGCTCAATTTGAGGAACGCTTTCCTTGAACAGATGCCAATACAATTTATAAAGATAGCTTACAATTGTTGTCCCAACTAAATTTGAGTCAATCAATTGTAAAGTGACAGATTCGAGCATACGATTGTAAACTAAAAAAACATAATTTTTATTATCATATTTTTGCTTTAACTTTAAAACCCGCTGTAGTGCAACGACTGATTTTCCTGTGCCAGGAGCACCGACAATAAGATATTGACCATCCTCTGGAAGAGCAATAGCTTTATCCTGTTCTTTAGTGAGTTCTTCCTCTCTAGGAAGTTGAAATTTTCTTTTTGCCATTACTTCATCCCTCCCACAAATTCAAGCAAATTGGGGATACCTGACTCTTCACTACCTTTAATAAATATACGATCAAGAAAAATATTATTATAGTTACAACTGGGTTCTGGCACTAACGCACAAGCATGACAAGCCGCCCGGTTAAGCCACCCAGGACCTTGACCTTCATGTTCAGTACATACCGGATCAAGTGAACACCACTGGGAATGTTTAAACACCCCATCCAGCAGAGTTATAAAAGCATCCGGTTCGGCACTTTCAATTATTCCACCTAATGAACCGACAATGTCAGGAACTGCCGTGTAAATCAATATCCCAGACATTTTAGCGCTCATAGAACAATATATTCTCTCTTTGAGAGAAGTTGCTGGATAACCTGCCGTTGTTTCAAGTTCGCGAATAAGCAAATGTGATAGAGTATGAAGTAAAAGAAACCTTGGAGTGATTGTGTCATCTTGGGACAGAGTCACTTCAGAATTTTTATGACGTTTATCTATCTCATTCGCTCTTGCTTTTACACTCGAAATTCTTTCCCATTCCTGCAAAATACTTTCATTAAGAGTAAAGAACAAACCTTCGCCAAAAAGCTCAATAGCAGGGAGCCAAGTGCTAGTTCCTACGATATCTGGTGGGACAACTACTTTATTTTTAGGATCCTCAGGCGGTATACGAGAAAACCCTTTGAATATCTGTATTTCTCTGAGCCTTTTGGCAATTATAAGCTGGTCAACAAGTCTTATTGTGGAAAGCAAATCCCCTTTGTGCTTATTTTTTAAATCACGCCATTGCTCAGTCTTATGAACCGTTACAAAATCCTCATCATCATTAATATCATCTATAGGAGTTAAAAATGCGTTGTACTCATCCTCAAGCAGATCACCTATTGCAAAATCATCAATTTTTCCCCGTGGACAACGATCTCCTGTCTGAGAAGGCGAAATTTGGGTCAAGGCAACCTGTACTTCTTTAACAGAACATTTATATTCTTTTGCAACCTCTTTTATTTTTGCTTTTTTTCTCAAAGGCAATTTGATGCTTTGAAGTTCTCGGCATAATTTTGAGTTATTAGATAATTGATCAACAATTGTGCCCTTACCGATTCTTGACTCTGGTGGGATAACTAATGCGTTCACTCGCTCTGGCAAATACACTCCAGGATTGTTTATTTCCAGGATTTCTACACCTTCTTCGATATTTGGTTTTTCATAAATCCATGGTTGTTGTCTGTCTATTACTCCAATGTCATTTTCACCTTTACGATTGTCATACCGATTACTGTATTTGCATCTCTGACACTGTATGATTTTATGACCATTTTTATCGGTAGTTAGTCGCAAGTAATTTTTAGAATAATCTACTTTACAATCTTTATCTCCACTCTGGTGGCAAAGATAGTGCCACGGCACATCAGACAAATCGCCTTTACAACTAACAGCGCACCACGTAACTTGCTCCAACTCGCCTTTACACTGTTCGCACTCAATAGTTTCTGCAGAATAAATACCAGATATTTTCCAAGGATTATTGTGCAGTAACCCACATTTTTTACATACCGCATACGTTGGAAATAGTACTGCGGGCAGATAACTTCCATCTAGCCTTCCATTTTCCAACACTTTGGCTGTGGGCGGCATTCTTAAATCTTTTTCGATCTCTAATGCGTTGATAATCCTTGTAACATTTGGAATACACTTAGCACTAATTTCACCGTCTTTATCCACCCAATAACGTGTATCAACCACTGCCATCAGCATGTCATTGGCATCTCTGACGATGGCTCCAACACCAGCGTATGATGTCAAATGTGAAAACCTGACCGGTGTATATTTGTCATTCTTCATTTTTAGCTTTAACCCCCATAAGCATTTTTATTAGTGCCGTATTTTCAACATTTCTCATCGATTGTAGTGTTGGCCACAAACCCTGTTTTTCATCAAAATTACGAATTAAATTATTTGAACCTCGATCATTAGAGAAGTAAACCAAATTCCTGCGATTTAGCTCACTTAACTTAGTTTCATTGTGCCATGCCTCTGCCAATTCATCGACATGGTCTTCAGTTTTTTTCGAATCATTAATTGCCAGCCTGATACGTTGTTTCAGCTCCTTGATAACTTTTTTAACATTGTCGTTGGCAGGGTCAAAAGAGCGTGCAGTACTATTTTCTAACAAACCAATATTGCTATGCCTTATAGCAATAACCAAAGCGGCATGAAGTGCTCGTGATCTAGCCTGATAAGTAAATGGAGTTAAACTAGAAGGCTCGACAAAACGGTAGAAGGAATCGTGATAAGATCTAAAATTTTCATAGTGAGACAAACTTCTTGCTTGTGTTTTGTAGTAATTGACAAAAACAATTCCAGGGACTTCACTTCTCCCAACTCGGCTGCTTGCCTGAATGTACTCAGCTGTTGTGAGTGGTTGTCCGTTTATGATCATTACCGCTAATCTGGAAACATCTAGACCGACAGATATCATATTGGTTGCCAATGCCACATCTATAGAGTTAACTTCATGGCTCCCCTTAGCTAAACCATCAAAAATAGCGGCATTGTCTTCTGCACTTTGATTGCTGGTTAATGTTTTTATATTCAAATTTCGAGCTGGTAAATATTGACCAACCAGTGATTTTATCTCTGGATCTTCGATCTGAAGATAATCTCCTATACTTTTAAATTGATCGTCATCAATAAATCCGGGTGATAATTCTTCAATTTCTTCTTTCAACTTTTCAATGGTGATTTTCTTGAGATATCCACTAATGCCGCTTTGATACAAAGTACGGCTGTTGCTTACTCCCTTCAAGCTCCCGTGATAGATAACCTGCGTCCACCAAGAGTCGAGATACTCTTCAGCATCTTTGAACAACTTGGTTGGTGCTGCCAGCAATGTCCCTGCCAATGGCTGTAAGCATTGCTGCCGAGACAGCAAAGGTGCAAGATATCCTACATACATACGGCCAGGTTTTTCTTCTAGGGGAACTGTTTTTGCAAAATATGAGTCGTCGTACCTGAGTCCAGGTGGTGGAAATATCGACATATCTTTAGCAAAAAGAGTTTGAATTTGTTTAGCTGCATTTTTTATAGTGGCCGTAGAAGCAATATATTTTGCTCTTATTCCACGAGCAACAAGTAAAGTATCAATCCCTGCTTCGTATAACCCGACAATAGATCCTAATGCGCTTGATATTAAATGTAACTCATCCTGAATAATGAGTTCAGGTGGTCGATTTCCATTCAGACCGAAAAAACCAGCGGTTCGCTCTTCCCATGCTAATCTGGCGAACTTATCAACTGTTGAAATTAGTAAACTCGGTGGTTTTTTATACAAAGCCTCATCAACTACGTTATAGGGAAGTACGTTGCCTTTCTCCTTGCCAAAATCACATTCATGATTTGTACAAGTGAAATAAAAATCATCCTCTTTAGAAATATAGTTTTTTTCAGTAAATGCCTCATTACACCAAGGGCAACAAGTAAGAACCAACTTGCTATATTGTTGCTTAGCTATGTATTCTTTTGCCTGAAAAAAGGTATTTGGTGAGCTAGCAGATCCGACCCATAGTCCAACAGAAACAACCTCCTTCCCTAACCTGCTGGGATTTGTTCTCCTTATCAATTCCAGCGCAGAAATAACCTTACATGCTCTTAAAAATTGCTGTGAAGTAAGTAGCCTCAATGTATAACGCATGATGGCCACAGTACCGCCATGACTAGCGGGGTACTTTAATCTTCTATAGATGAACAAATAAGCCATTAAGCCTAAATATGCTTCAGTTTTCCCCCCTCCGGTTGGAAACCAGATAAGGTCAAGTGTATCTCTAAAATTGCTATCTTCATTGGTGGCGGACTCTAAAACCATCAAGATAAATGCCAGCTGGAAGGGGCGCCACCTGTAGTGATCCTCTGAAACTGTCTTTCCCTTAATACGGTCAGTGGCGACCATCTGCATAAGCATGGCTTTGTTGGCTTTAGCAAAAGATGTCTTGGCCAGCTCATCATGTTTAAGGCGGTGGATACCTTTCACCATTCTCCTTTTGGCTGATACCATCCGACCTACAATATTATTAGCCGTTACCTGATCATCTTTATCCTGTTTTTTTGCTATTTCTCGCTGATTCTCAATCCAAACGGCATAGTCTTCTATAAATTGTTGAAGCTCTACAAATACATTATCATTCTCTTCACATTCACTTAAAAAACTGAATTGCAATACCTTTGACTTTTGGTCACCAGTATCAGCAGTTACTTGAGGCACCTCAACGGTAGGCATAAAATCAGACCAGATTTCCATCTGTTTTTGTTTGTTTTGTCCCCAGTCCACAGCAGTGCCATGACCAACTGCAAATATTTTCAAATCCTTGTACCTTAGTTCTATTTCTTTTTCTTCGTCGTTCAAAAGTGATCTGTCTTTTGCAGGATAGGCAGCAACTTCGCCGCTTTCAACAATGCATTTTAGCAATACTTCAAATAGAGTTGATTCGTTCTTCTGATCATGAAAGTTATTTGAATCGTCTTCTATTTTTTGATTATTGGAAATTGATATAGTGACAATGTAGCCATTACTATGCGGTCTCCATAATGCATCGATCTTTGCTTTTCCTCCTAAAACATCATAATGCTTAACACCGTTTTTGGTAAATATAACTTCATTTCCATTATCACTTGTTAGTAGAATTTTTTCCCATTGTTGCTTTGCAAATTTTTGATTTAAATGATCCCTATCTGATTTTTTTTTGTAATAAACAGCATTATGAAAAATTCTCAGGTTAATTTCTTCTCCTGTAATGTAAAAGGAGAATCCAGCTGATGATGGTGGCATATATCGTTTTTCTTTTTTAGTAGGTTTTGCTTCATCTGTATCATCATCTTTAGGGTCATCATCATCAAGGCCATCTTGACTTTCAAAAATTGGGAACAAAAAACCTGTAAAAAAACGATCCAGTGGTTTTTGACCAACCAAAAGGTCATCCTTAAACTTAAAACCCATCAATTGTTCTTTTGTCCAATCGACAAGTTTTTTTCTTTGTTTTTTGTAAGACATATCAGTAACCATGAGCCTTTTTTCTCTGTTAGATTTCAATGTACCGTTTACAATTTCAGGGTATAAGTAACCAATTAGCTTTCTATGCAGTTTCAATTAATATAAACTTATGGAGTCAAATACAAAAGAATAAAAAAACAAAAACAACAAAACCTTTTTTCAATCATATCAAGATAGGGGGTATTTTTATGTCAATCAACAAAGTCATTCTAGTCGGCAGCCTCGGTAAAGATCCGGAATTAGTCAAGACCCCTTCAGGTATTTCTCTCTGCAAATTTTCTATGGCGACGATGGAGCGATTCAAAAACAAACAAGATGAACAGCAAACCAAAACCGAATGGCACAATATTATCGTTTGGGGAGGGCTGGCGGAAACGTGTGGCAAATGGCTGCACAAGGGAAAACAAGTTTATATAGAAGGCAAATTACAGACGACAAACTACGAAGATAATAGTGGTGCCAAACGCTACCGCACCGAGATTGTCGCAAATAGTATGAAGATGCTGGGTCGGACTGCTGATGACAACACTACGCATACCCCGGCGGCACCACAAATCAAGAATCCCGATAAGAGTCGGGATAATACTTCCGTCGATTATAACGATGTTCCTTTCTAAAATATTTTCAACTTTGTAGCTGATAACATGAAAACCTCCAACTTATCGTCTTGCAATGAATAACTTGTGAATATTGATAGGATTAATAATGAAACTACTAAGCTTTGACATAGAACTTTCAGATATCATACAGCTTGAAAAACATGAGGACATGGACAAGTATGCTCCATTTCATATTACTGTTGCGGCAACAGCAGTGCACAATGGTGAGGAAAAAATATGGTACTCTGAGCATAAAAAAGGCAGCCCCGCGCTGGATTTAACTCCGCAACGCGCACATGATCTTTTGGAATATCTCGACAAAATGCAACAAGAGGGGTACATGGTTTGTGCGTGGAACGGTTTGGGCTTTGATCTGAAATGGATTGGACACCAAGCCAACGATATGGCTCTTGCAGCTCGAATCGCTTTGAAAAGTTACGATCCGATGTTTCAGTTCTTCAACCAGGCCGGTTTTCCTGTTGGACTCGCAAAGGTGGCGCAGGCCATGCGAATCTCACAAGAAAAGCTCATGGATGGAGCAGAAGCACCAATTGAATGGCGGGCAGGCAATTACCAGAAAGTAATGGATTACTGCCTTGGAGATTGTCAGATGACAAATCTTATTATTCTTGCCATCCAAAAAAAACGGCAAATTCAGTGGGTGACAAGCAGAGGGTATACAAGTAGCAAGCCGATACTACGCTTAAAGTCGGTAGAAGAAGTCATTCAAGATCCGGAACCAGATCAATCATGGATGGATAATCCAATACCGCGAACGAAATTTTATGACTGGGTTCAGAATTCTCTCAAGAGAAAAATCTGACTCTTAAAAAATGGGAAGCTAAACTAATCACGCTATCTCTCACCCTTCTATCTTGTGCTCAACAATCTGGCACCCTTCAAAAACATTGGAAACAATCTCAAGATCAGGCAGTTTTTCTGCCAACAATTCCGGGTTGATCTGCTTGAGTCGCTGGATAGTATCATCAAACGATACCGCCTCCCCTTTTCGTTTCATCCGTTCCAACCAGTGATCTGTGCCACAGAAAAACATGCGCCGTCCGTCCAGATTGATTTCAGCAACAATCTCAGCTCCAGCTGATTGCTGAAAAAACATCAGCAGGGTTTTTCCTGCAAGAGCAGCTGCTGAGAGGTACTCCCATTGACCGGAGTCGTTGCGTTGTTTGATAGTGATAGTGATCATGATGAACCTCTAAAACGGATCAGGGTTGGCTTCGGCTTTATGTTGAACTGCACCCATGCGGGTCAGGCCACGATCGACACTTTTTCGTGCAGCATCATCGTAAGGTTCCAGTGACCGAAACCTGAGATACTTGGCTTCTAAATCAGCGCGAAACTTCAAATCTGCGCGGCCATTACGATTCTTTAACAGCTCAATAATGATCTCTTTTTGAGTATTACGGCTGATCGACAACATATAGTCAGCGCTGGCTTCGACAGCACCCGAGCCTTTGGCGCTATGCATTTCGATTTTGCCACTTTTAATCGCTTCACGGCTGACCTGTGTCAATATCACCACCGGAAGATTTAATCGCTTGGCCATGTTTTTTGATTGCTCGGCGCAATAGCTGATCCGTTCGTATTCGCTTCTGGCTCCATCAGCAGCCATCAGACCGAGATAATCTATTCCAATGACACCGATCTCACCATATTCAGCACGGGCAAGGCGGGTGTAGTGTTCAACCTGTTCGATGGTGAGTGCCGGACGGGGATTGACAATCAGGTTATCAACTCCAAGCCGTTCGAGTTTTTTCATGGTTGTTTCGCGATAATTTTGCTGGGCTTTTTTCCCGGCATACCCTGACTCGATATAATAGGGATCCTGTTCAAGGGTGATCTGGACAGAGCGTTGATAAACGAGGGTTGATGGCATTTCGAGAGAGAAAAAAAGACTCTTCTTCCTGGTGCCACTCCCTCTCATGGCGCTGTTGAGGAGAATGTTGTGCATGAACGCTGATTTGAATGTTCCAGAATAGCCGGAAATCATCATCACTTCACCGGGAGCCACACCCCGGATGATACAATCAAGTTCAGGGTAACCGGTGGAAAAGCGTGTATCGTCAGCTGTCTGGATGTATTGCTCATATTCTCTGGCCTGATCGGCAAGTGACATCCATACTTTGCCACCACTCGACTGCCCGATCCGCTGAAGTTGATCAAATGCAGTTGAGATCAAAACATCGGGATCAGAAGATTGTTCAGCATCAACCAGAATTGTTTTGGCAGCGGACATCACCTGGCGGGATTTGCTCTTGGTATTCACAATATTGGCGTAATAGGTAATGTTCGCAGCGGTTGGAACGTAATCAACCAGCTCAGCCAGATAAGTAGAACCGCCACATTTTTCCAGATGACCCCGCTGGCGTAACTCGTCTGACAGAGTCACCAGATCGGCTCCGGTTCCTGAGTCGATCAACTTTTTCAGAGAAGAAAAGATAAAACGATGCCAGGCAACATAAAAATCATCGGGCTGCAGATCAAGCTTGTGGTAGCTATCGTTTTCTAACAAGACGGCTCCGATGACACTCATTTCAGCTTCATTGCTATGTGGTGCTAATTTCTGACCCATGGTTTTGCCTCATTCAAAAGGGATATCATCGTTGCTATGATAGCCGACGCCGTGACTTGAGTGTGATGACTGCGGTTGAAGATCCGGTTCGATCCCATAGAGAGTTTTGATATCGGCATAGATCTGTGCCCTGACCAGATCATCAGTCAGAATGGCAATATCTTTGAACTTCTGCTGGCCATCTTTTTGGTATTTCTCTGCTGGCGCGCTGATAAAACGGCCATGGCTTGTGGTTTCTATCAGATTGAACCCTCTGACTTTGACGGGGCCGAAATCGATATCAAAGCTGGCCTTGATGGTTGAATGATCAACTTTTTTAAAATTCTGAATACGGTAACTCATAGTTTCTGTCTCCAGGGCTGAAAATGTTTGAGTGATTCTATCTTTTCCATATCTGGCAACAACCCGACGGTAATCAAACGATCTTCCAGATCACGGTCAAACTGCGTGGCAACCTCATTGACCTGGTGCAATAGTCCACCGACAGTTGGTGACCCACGGGGAAAGCGCTGGGCTTCTGGTAAGGTGAGGTAGGCGCAGGCGCGGCAGGTGGTCTCTATCAAACCCAGCAATGAGAGGAGTTGTTTAATCTGCCCTGCGTCTTTTTTCTGATAAGCGTATTTCTTACCAACAATCTGCTGATAGGCAAAACACCACCAGACGGTAAACCATGTGTGATCTTTTGGCTGAGACGCTGGCAGTGCTTTTTTTGCTGCCGGTCTTTTTAAATCTTCTATGGGCAGTTCGGGTGCAGCATGGCTTGCAGGGGTGAGGTGCAAATCCTGCCCCCTTACGGGGTTTTGAGGGGTGCAAGTCTTGCATGGTTGCAGATTCCCTTCATGATATATTTTTTTTAAATTCAGGTAGTAATTATTCGATTTCCTGCCACCATTTGACTCAATTCTCAGCCAATTACTATCAGCAAGCCGTTTAATATATTTATCAACGGTGCGCTTACTGACCCGACTGCGACGGGCAAGTGTTTCTTTACTCGGCCAACATTTACCTTCCTGATCTGCATAGTCGGCGAGCGCCAACATCATCAGGGTTTCAGTTGCTGACAGGTCGGTATCAAAAATATATCCAGAAAGTTTAATGCTCAATTTCATACCCTATATGGTTGAAAAAAATGGCGACATGCTAACAATATTCATAAATTCATTTTTTGTTCAAAATACGCATGGATCCATAAACTGGGGCTTACCCAGCCCGCATAGCAGAGAACGCCAGGAAGGACCCGTTCATTTAACAAAGTGAAAAAGTGAAGACTGTTTTTTGTATGTCATCGCTGTGTTCCTGGGGCTTATCCGCACCGCATGGAAGAAATTGACAGGAAGGACCCGTCAACATCTCACCTTGATCATTAACTTGATGATTTCCCGCATAGAACGAATGTCTCATTTAACTTTGCGCTTTTCTAAATATTGATCGAGCTCATTTTCGTTCCAAACAAGGAGGCCAGGTGTTAATTGCACACCAGAAGGAAAATCTGGCAATCGGCGTAATCTCCAAAAAGCAGTGCGAGAGATACCACCAAATTTAATCCGGACTTGCTCCATTTTCATATATCGGTTACTGCCTTCCTGAGTCATTGAATTCACAGCTCTTCCTCCTCATCTTGATATTTCAAGTTTTCAAACTTGTTCTTCAACGTTTCTTCCGGTTCACATGTGTACGGTACAACTCCCGATAAGAAAATGTCATGGGATACATGGGACATGTGGGATATGTGGGATACATGGACAACATGGACAAGTTTTTTCAGATAAATACGTTTTTATTTCTTCTCGTGAGTCCATCTCTGCTTGAGGACGCCATAATCTATGTTTTCAAAAATGGTGCTAGCCATAAAAAAAGAGTCGAACAACTATTGCTGCTCGACTCTCCTATCTCAAAACTGAAAACATTTCACGTTATCGACATATGACCTTCGCCTTATTCAACCGTTGCGTCAGCACCCTTTCAATCCGCCCTACAATCACCGGCTGGTCAAACTGCTGACGATATTCTTCCGCTAACCCCGGAGCGGCAGCTTCAACCTTATCAACCAGACCAGCCAACTCCCTCTTCACCCCACGCAACCCGACACCAATCTCGGCAGCAAACTTCGACAGATTACCGATAGACAGATAACGTGGGTCATTTTGACTGCCCATGCGCATGGCAAACTTGTTGTTTACCTGACGCTCATAAACAGCGGTGGAGATCAGATCGTAAAAAGGGGTTAACCGCACTTGTCCATCGGCATAAAGAAATGAAATATTTTTTCCATGAGCATCGGCATTACCGATCATAAAATTGAACAGCGCCCAGCGCAACAATTCAGCAACATCAACCAGCGGCTCATCAGACCAATCGCGCAATAAGTCAAAGCAAGCGGTAAAGCCAGGGCCCCCTTCTTTTTCATATTTGAAAGATGACTCCACCCCAAGCGCCTGACAGAAATCCTCTTGATGCAGTCGCATCGTTCCATCTTGTGTCTGTCGCCGATCGTAGCGTTCCACCAAATAGACCAGATCATTACCAATATTTATGGCTCTAGCATAGGGTACATTCAACCCGACCCGATCAGCCAGGTTCATGCAAAAAGCTTCGTTAACCACGGTGTTTTCCAGCCGATCAATCGGTGTTTTCAAAATGTGCGTGGATGCCGCCTCCCCTTCGGGAATGTAAAAATTTGTACCATCATAATGTACTGGCAACTTATTCTGCGCCCCCGCCAGCGATAATCGCACCCCCTCTTCATCCGCCAAAAACGGATGGTCGGGAAGATTTGCCAGTTCGGCAGCCAGTTCTTCTTCGCTGATCAAGCGATAGCGCCCAAACTTGTGTGCGTCTTCCCCGTCCGGCAGCAGCTGAACCGCCCCGGCGCAATCGCCGCCAAGTTCACTCAATAGCCCAAAAATATTTTCTGGAGAAATGCCCAAAGTACGAGCCACCTGGGTGCGCACATTCGCTTCGGGTAGCAGGTTTTCAAAGAACGCCCGGCTCGCAGCATCATCAAAGGTAGTTGCACCGGTCAGTGGAAGATGACGCGACAACGGCAGCGCTTTGGATGCGTTCAGGTAGTCGGGTTCATAACTAAATGACAGCAATCCAGCAGTATGTGTTAGCTGCCCGACCAGATGACGGTTCAGATAGACATTCAAAATATCCATTTAATCAATCCTTAAACCGATTTTCCGAACGGGGATAAATATAAACCTCCAGCCCCATTGATTTGAGCACCTGTAGCACCCGACCTATTTCAGCGGTTTCTTTGCCGTTTTCAAGTTGGGATAAAAACTTGGTTCCCACAGCCGAGAGCCCGGCAGCATCTTCCTGCAATACACCAAGCTGTTTACGTTTGTGGCGCACAAGCCTGCCAATATCAGCGACCGTTGAGACCTGGCCATAATCATCGATACGATGACCTGTTTTTTCTTCCGCCATAGCACTTCCCTCTACTCTAGGATTTGTATAGATTTGTCCGTACGGGTATTTTTGCAGAATTATACACATGAAATCAAGTTATTTGTTCGTTCAGACATATTATATCTATACCACTCAGCTTAATAGCAGCCTAATGGTGCCCATATGTATGAATTATTTGCAAAAAACAACACTTTTCGCCTACTTAAGTAAACAATCGATACAAATAGTTTTATGACTGATAACATTTCACACCGGATCTATAATCGGCTCCAATAGATCAGCGACCTTCTGCAGTGCCTCGCGCCGCTCATCCAAATAGTCGTAACGATCATAAATCCCCTCCACTCCTCTCACCTTGTGATTTAAACAGCGCTCGGCAATATGACTAGGAACACCGACGCCGGCAAGCAGACTACGACACGTCCGGCGCAAATCGTGTACAGTGAAATGGTCAACAGTTAGATCTTTACCATCAAAGAGCTTGTTAATTGCCGCATTCAATGTATCGGGACTGATATGTCCGTTATTTTTACTAAAACGTCTGGTAGGGAAAATAAACTCAGAACCACATGCACGCATCTGAAGCTCTTGCAGCCACCGAACAGAAAGAGTGGAAAGCGGAACCACAATAGCAATCCCAGTTTTACTACGAGCAGCTGGTATTTTCCATAGAGCGGCATCTAAATCAAACTCACACCACTTAGCAGCAATCAATTCACCCTTACGAACACCAAGAGCAATCAGCAGAGCTGTTGCTAAATAATTTTCTCGCTTAAATTTTCCAATATGCTCCCGAAAACAATCAAATACTTTTTGCAGCTCATTGGGGTTAAGTACGCGACTTCGACTTTTTTCAATGCCGCCAGCATGCCGAACAGTAAAAGCATCTGCAGGATTCGAATTCATCACACCCAGGCGAATACCATGACGAAATATCTGTTTGCAATACATCAAAGCATCGTTGGATATAGTAGGCCGCCCACTGTCGGTAATCTTGTCAAGTGTATCTCGGATATCGAGTGGGGTGATATGCTCCAGAAGCAGTTCACCAAAAATGGGCTGCAAATCCCGTTCATAAACTCGCCTCGGTATATTCGGATATTTCAACCTCTTTTCACAATCCTTGATCCAGTCGGCAGCTAAATCATCAACTGTCTTAATCTTTACACTGTCAACCCGCTTTCGTTCTATCAGTGGGTCAATACCTTGTTTCACTTTTAATTTCAGCTTTGCCGTTTCTATGGTTGCATTCGCCAGAGTCAAACCAGGGTAAGACCCCAACATAATTTCCCGACGCCTTCCATTAACGGTGTAACGAACCGCCCAAAAACCAGTCCCTTCATTACTAATCCGAAGATAGAGCCCATTACCAGCCGAATAGCGACCAACCACACCCTTCCTCAGCAGAGACTTAATTTGTTTATCGTTTAATTTTACTGACATATTATTCTCCATTTTAAAAAGTGGTGACAGATTAGTGCTTATCGAATGGTGACAGACGCTTTCTGTCACCAAATCTGTCACCACTTTTTTATAACATAGAGAAACACCAAAAAACACACAAAAACAAAAAAGCCCCTAAAATAGGGGCCTTACGATCAGTTGGAAACACTATGAAACACCAAAAAACACTACTCTATATTCTGTACCTGCTCACGGATTTTTTCGAGTTCAGATTTCAATGCGACAACATGCCGTGTCAAGGTGGCATCATTAGATTTAGAACCCATCGTGTTGGCTTCTCGATTCAATTCTTGAACCAGAAAATCTAGCTGCCTGCCAACGGGTTCTTGCTGTTGCAACAGAGCATAAAATTGCTCAAGATGACTATTGAAGCGGGTAATTTCTTCACTGATATCACAGCGATCGGCAAAAATAGCTATTTCCTGGGCAACTCGCTGCGGATCACCACCATTCTCCTGCAAACGAGCGAGTCTCGCGCGCAACTTCTGCTGCCATTCAATCGGAACTAAAGCGGCTGATTTCTCGATGACCACAATTGATTGAGACAATAATGTCATTCTATTCTCAATATCAACCTGTGTTGCTGCCCCCTCTTTCTGACGCATGTCCTGGATTGAAATTAATGCCTTTTTGATCGCTTGTGTCAGACAATTTTTAAGATCATCCTGAGCAAATTCAACGTCCTTCAGAACCAGAACATCCTTCTGTGCTGCAAGAAATTCCAAACTGATATCACCTGTCAGGCCGCTAACCTTCTGTAAATTTTTAAAAGCCGCTATATATGCATTTGCAACTTGCTCATCAACCACGGGCCTGTTTGCAAGTTGAGATGTATGTTCCTGGCTGATAAATACATCAATTTTCCCGCGCTTCAGCACCGCTAACACCTGTTTTTTTATTACATTTTCAAGTGGAGCCAGAAACCGTGGAGATTTAACACTCACATCACCATAACGATGATTAACCGCTTTAATTTCAACTGAAAAAGACAAACCATCAACCTGTGCTTGTCCATGGCCATAGCCAGTCATACTCTTGATCATAAATATTTACTCCTGCCTTTCAGCGATTCTAGCTGATAATATTCATTTCCACCAATTTTTATATCTCAAAGATTATCCTGATCAATGAAGATACTGACAATCAGTCCAAAAAGTTCAACTCCGGTTCTTCTTCCAGTAAATGATATTTTTTACAGAGTTGGAAAAAAAGTTGTAATCCCTGAATATGCTTTTTTTCCAAACGATAATCAATTGTTTTCCAGTAATCAACGACTGCCTCGGAACCCAACCCGATAGCTTCCGCCACAACCGCTGCTAGAGGATATGGCTTATTAACCAACTGTACACGAGATTGGAGTAACTGCCGTCCCAAGTCAGCCAGTTCAACGGCAAACTGATCCAAGGAGGTGCGATTAATCATCCAGAGAGCAAAAACAAATGGAAGACCGGTTTTTTGATACCATATTTCCCCAAGATCAAAGACTTGCATCCCCAGTGGTCGTTGATTAGCCAAGCGTAGCGCTCTATCCCCAATTAACAAAGATGGCTGTTGTCGTCGGGTCAATATTTCTATTGGCTCTTCTGGAACCATATCAGTGACATCATCAAGATGATAAAACTCACGGAAGATAATCCGTAACAGATTGATTGAGGTTGCTGATTCTCCAGTTATTGCAATTTCTTGACCTGACAACTCTTGTAAATCAACTGGTGAGAAGAGGAGAACGCTTTTGACCTGACCTATCGATGCAATAGAATGGCCAGGAAGCAACAGATAATTTTTCCAATTTCGGGCATATTCAAATGAAGAGGAAGGACTGACATCCAGCTGCCCCTGTTGCAGCATCTGATTCAATTGAGATGGCACCCCGGTCACAAATTGTCCACGAAATCCATTGTTCTTAAGATGATGGAAAAATGGAACACAATTTAGATAGGGGATATAACCCAACGTTAGTTCAGTTGACGAGTCCATAGATTATGCTTTACCAGGAAAAAAACAACAGACAGGAGCTGTCCCGTCTGTTGTTGAATGTTCATTTCTTTATGTAACCAATTGTTTAAATTTTAACCCGCTCCAAAAAATTGGTGTCATAGTTTCCATTATTAAATTCTTTATTTGCCATCATCTTCTGATGAAATGGAATCGTTGTTTTGATCCCTTGGATAATATATTCATCAAGCGCGCATGCCATCCGTTGGATCGCTTCTTCACGAGTTTCAGCATGCACGATCAGCTTCCCAATCATTGAATCATAATGCGGTAATACGGTGTATTGATCATACATCGCACTTTCTATCCGCACCCCCATACCACCAGGGGTATGGTAACCGGTAATCTTCCCGGGAAAAGGGGTAAATTTTTCCGGATCTTCAGCATTGATTCGACATTCAATGGCATGTCCAGTGATCTTGATATCTTCCTGCTTATAGCGCAACGGTAAACCAGCGGCAGAATTGATTTGCTCTTTGATAATATCGACACCAGTGACCATCTCAGTCACCGGATGTTCAACCTGAACCCGGGTGTTCATTTCCATAAAATAGAAGCTGCCATCAGTGTCGAGTAAGTATTCGACCGTTCCGACACTGGAATAATTTACAGCTTTGGCGGCATCAACAGCGCAGGCACCCATCTTCTCACGCAGTTCCGGAGTCAGTACCGGACAAGGCGCTTCCTCAATCAATTTTTGATGGCGGCGCTGAATGGAACAATCACGTTCCCCCAGATGAATAACATTACCGTGCTTATCCCCCAATATCTGAATTTCTACATGACGAGGATGTTCACAAAACTTTTCAATATAGACATCCGCCTTGCCAAATCCAGCCAGAGCCTCGGTACGAGCCGTTGCCAAAGCGTTACCTAAAGAGGCGGGAGAATGGACTATTTTCATTCCACGACCACCACCACCAGCAGATGCTTTGATAATAACCGGGTAACCGATTTCAGCAGCAATCTGCTGGGCTTCTTCTACACTTTCTATACTTTTATTCGTTCCGGGCAGGATCGGAACTCCTGCTTCTGTGACAGTTTGACGGGCACTGATTTTGTCCCCCATCCGCCGCATATTGTCAGCTGTCGGGCCAATAAAAATGATCCCGCATTGTTCACAGATTTCTGCAAACTCGGCATTTTCAGAAAGAAAACCGTAGCCGGGATGAATGGCATCCGCATCGGCAATTTCTGCAGCACTGATAATAGCCTTCATATTGAGATAACTATCGGCACTGGCTGTCGGACCGATACAGATACTTTCATCCGCCAGGCTGACGTGCAGAGCATCTTGATCTGCATCAGAATGCACTGCAACTGATTTGATCCCCATTTCTTTACAGGCACGGATAATCCGCAGGGCAATTTCACCGCGATTTGCTATAAGTATTTTATGAAACATGTTGATAACTCCTGAATGAGCAGTTTTATATCTTGGGATAAAAACCGGAAACTAACTTAAAAGCACCGGTACTTCAATCTCCCAGCAGATCAAAGCCGCTCAACGAGGAAGAGAGTTTCACCAAATTCAACCGGGGTCGCATCATCTTTGACAATTTCAATAATTTTGCATTTAAATTCTGCCTCGATTTCGTTAAACAGCTTCATAGCCTCAACCAGACACAGAGTTTGCCCAGCTTCAACGATATCTCCGACTACAACAAAAGGAGCAGCATCAGGTGACGGTTTACGGTAAACAGTACCAACCATTGGGGATGGAACTGCATCATATTTATCATTAATCGCGGGGACATCTGCAATGCTAGAGGGAGAAACTGCCGGCACCTGCAGTGCCGAAGGAGCTGACATTGATACGGCCGCGGGAGTTACAGGAGCAGCAAACTGGACAAATTCTTTTTCCGGTCCACGCTTGATATGAATTTTTTCTTCCTGATTTTCCATATTGAATTCAGTAATATCAGTATCAGTCACCAATTTGATTAAACTTTTTAGATCTTTCAGTTTCATTATTTTTCCTCCGGGAAGACTTTTATAAACTTAATTGCTTGAATTGTTTTGGAATCGAAGTCAATGCCTCAAATCCATTTCCGGTGACAACAACAGTATCTTCAATCCTGACGCCACCGATTTCTGGAATATAGATTCCAGGTTCTACAGTAATCACCATTCCTTCAACCAACCGTTGCTCTGAACGGGTAGAAATAGCAGGATATTCATGAATTTCTAATCCAACACCATGCCCCAGACCATGTCCAAAACAGTCTCCATAATCCTTTGAAGCAATAAAATCCCGAGCAACAGCATCCAGATCACATATTGCCATTCCCGGTTGAAGTGCCGCAAGAGCTAAATCATGAGCTTCTAACACAATATCAAAAATTTGTCGAAGTTTTCTATCAACGGCACCAATCGCTAAAGTCACCGTTTCATCTGAATGATAACCAGCAACCCGCGTACCAAAATCTATTGTAACCAGTTCCCCCGCTCGTATTTTTTTATCACTAGCGACACCATGAGGTAAAGCTCCACGAACCCCCGATGCAACAATAAAATCAAAGGCGTTGGCTTCGCCCCCAAGTCGTTTCAAGGAAAATTCGAGCTCAAGAGCTATTTCCTTTTCTGAAACACCAGGCCGAATTATGGGCAAAACTACATCAAAAGCCTGCTTGTTTAGATCGGCTGCCATTTTTAAGGGGGCAAGCTCATCCGCTTTCTTAACTCCACGGAGTGCTTGCAATTGAAGAGTCAGAGAACACCAATCCAGTACATCACTCGCAATTGCTGTTAACTCTTCAAACTGCGCGACACTGACAACCTCAGCATCAAAACCAACACGCGCACTTTCAGCTGAAAACAATTCATCAATGATAGCTTTTAGTTTATTTTTGTAGCAGTGGACACGATCTGCAGTAACCTGTTTCAATGCCTGTGCCGAATAACGTGAATCCGTCAAAAACACCGTTTCATTCGCCTTAACAAGAAAAACGCCATCTGTGCCGGTAAATCCACATAGATAGCGTATATTTGGTAATCCGAAAAAGAGGATAGCGTCGAGTTTTTCAGTGATCAGTAAATTCTGGAGAAACTGGTTACGTCGCTCAATCACACTCCATCCTGTGTTTTCAAATATTCTGATAAAGCCCGTAAGGCCAGACTATATCCTGATGCACCGAAACCAGAGATTTGTCCAACAGCAACCGGTGCAATAAAAGAGTGTTGACGAAATTCCTCACGGGCGTGGATATTTGACAAATGAACTTCAACTGTGGGCAAGGCAACACCACTGACAGCATCACGGAGTGCAATACTTGTATGGGTATATCCCCCCGGATTAATGATAATCCCGGAAAAATTCTCCTGTTTCGCTCGCTGAACCTGATCGATAAGATCACCTTCATGATTTGACTGATATGTTTCAATCTCGTAACCTAGAGAGACAGCTTCGTCGATCAACGCCTGCATAATTTGATTGAGGGTAACATGACCGTAAACTTCCGGCTCACGAGTTCCCAGCAAATTTAAGTTTGGCCCATTTAGAACCATGAGTTTCATAGATCAAACCAATAACTTACGGAGTGCGGGGGCTTCACGCATCAACAAATAACGTCCTTGTCCGTAATTTCCATGACGATCAATCATCAAAGCAACAAAATATTCCTCCGTCAGAGCATGAATAATGACATAATAATTCGCTGTTTTAATAGAGACTTCTTGTAGTGCACCAATACTTAAAATTTTGGCAGCACTACGAATTTCTTTAGTGACATTTGAATACTCGATGCCAACCAGGTTCAAATCAAGTGCGTTCTCCTCAGTGCTATACTGATCAATACCAATTCCATCGTACCCCATAAGAACCGCACCAGCACCACCCGAACAGCTGGTAACAATTGTTTCCAGAATTTCTTTAAACATTCCCTCTCCTTTGTTGGATATTAGCAAGCCAACGATCCAAGGTAGCTAAAACAGGTTCAGTAACAATTTCATCTGGCTCTGTTTCCTGCTGTGACTGAATATCAGCTTCATTTTCGCAAAAATCTTCAGACGTTGGAAGGCCTTCTTCACCTTCACCCGGTAATGCCTCAGCAGCGACATCGTTGCCCTGCAGTTGGCTCTCCAACTCTTTAACTCTACGGCGTAAAGTTAAATCATCAGGATTCTGAACTGACAGTCGCTGAAACAGATCAAGAGCTTTCTCAGGTAAACCTTGAGCCAAATATAAATCCGCCAATGTCGACGATACAAGAGAAGAGGAATTAACTGCAGCGTCCCCTTCTTGGTCAACAACAGTCTCTAACTGATCATGGATTTCTTCCTCATCGGGTAAAGAGAGTAACAATTTATTAATAACAGGATCCGCAGGACTTAAGTCTCTTGCTTTGAGGAGTAATTCACGTGCGGCGGCTTCATCACCCAGTAAAATCTGAACCCGGGCATAGCCAACAAGTGCCGCAAGACTTTCGGGGTCGAGATCAAGGGCACGCTCAAATGCGACAACCGACCCATCAAAATCCTCCAGTTGGCACAAAATTCGGGCTAAAACAATATATGCGGGACCGAAATCAGGGTGGAGAGATAATCCTTTTGAAATGATCTGACGCGCATCATCAAACATCCCCATTTTCCGATAAGTTTCAGCCAATGACACAAATATTGTCGAGTTGGAATCTTTAACAAGAATCTCTGTGTAGGCGGCAATTTTTCCCAAAAGCAAGCTCTGCTGATTTTGAACAGTCATATTTCCCTCGTATAAACTTAAAGGATAGTCGAAAAAGCCGACGATATATCTGTAACTTTATGCAAAACAACTTCACCAATTCCACGATTCAACACCAAAGTGAGATGCCCCTGTTTTACTTTTTTGTCTCTCTGCATGGAAATAACATATTCATCAAGGGTAAAATCTGGGGGCTCAGTTGGCAGATCAAGGGCTTTCAACAGCAGCGTTAAACGATCAACATCATGCTGCGAACAAAGTCCTTTTTGAGCTGAGATCTTAGACGCAATAACCATCCCGACAGAGACGGCTTCACCATGTTTCCATTGACCATAACCAGATAGATTTTCAATAGCATGACCAAAGGTGTGTCCATAATTTAGAAAAGCCCGGATAGAACCTTCTTTTTCATCAACAGCGACAATATCGGCCTTGATTTGACAAGCTCGCTTAATTGCATGGATGAGTGTTTCTGGATTTCGTTCTTTTAATTTCTGTACATTTTTTTCAAGCCAGCAGAAAAACTCCGCGTCGCGAATAACCCCATACTTTACAACCTCAGCCAGACCCGCAGAAACTTCCCTTGATTCCAGAGTATTCAAAACCGCGATATCGATCAGAACCAACTCGGGTTGATAAAACGCCCCAATGAGATTCTTTCCCAGAGGATGATTAACCGCTGTCTTTCCACCGACAGAACTATCGACCTGCGCCAGCAAGGTTGTCGGTACCTGAACGTAAGGAATACCACGTAAGAAAGTTGCGGCAGCAAACCCCGCCATATCGCCGACAACTCCACCACCCAGGGCAATTATGCCACATCCGCGATCAAAACCATTTTCAATCAAGAAATCATAGATCGACTGCAAAGTTGCGGGAGTTTTATATTCTTCCCCGTCTGCAACATTGAGTTGAACAGGAGAAAAACCTGAGGAATTAAGGGTATCTCTAACAATTTGACCATAAAGGTTATCGACTGTTGGATTTGAAATAATAGCAATGCGTTGTGGAAAATTGAATTCAGAAAGTTCTTTGCCAAAAGTTTCAAGAAGGCCAGAACCTATTAATATAGGGTAACTTCTATCCGCAAGGGAAACATTAATTTTTTCCAGCATTAGCGACCCATAGAAAAAAAAAGGCAGGTTTCCCTGCCCTTTTTAAGGTTTTATTTAATCAATCTAATCATTGTGCATAATTCGAGGAGTGATAAATATCAGGAGTTCATCCTTAACCGTCTGTTTCTTCTGAGACTTAAAAAGATTACCTAAAATCGGAATACCCATTAATCCAGGAATACCATCTTCACTTTCCTGAATACTTTCAACATAGATACCACCAATAACTGTCGTTTCACCATCATGGATCAAAACTTTAGTTTCCGCCTTCTTGGTATCAATACTAGGTGCACTTGCACCAGCAGTGAGAGAAGGGGAATCGTTAGTGGCAAGAATTTCAAGAATAATAGATCCATCAGGATTAATCACTGGTGTGACTTCAAGTTTCAATTCGGCATTAATAAATTCAGTTTTGGGACCATCAGCACCAGATGTTTGATAAGGGATCGTTGTCCCCTGACTAATTGTTGCAGTTTCTCCATTTAGAGTTGTCACACGTGGAGTAGAAATCACTTTACCCTTGCCATCAGCTTGAAGTGCTTGCATTTGTAAATCTAAGACCACGTTATCAATGAGGGCGCGTCCAATTTGCATCTGTGTTGAAACTCCAGCTGCAGGAACTAGAGGGCCAACTGATCCCTCAGTAATATCGACAAGAAAATTACCCCCAGCACTTGTAATAGACTGGAAAGAGCGAGGATCATTATCGGCATCAGAGCCAAACAACCCCCAATGAACTCCAAGTTCTCTGGAATAATTTGAATTTACCTGAACTATTCTTGCCTCAATCATCACCTGACGCTCAGGGGTATCCAAAATCGAAATCAGTTCTCTTGCATCTACAATTCGTTGGGGCACATCCGTAACAATTAACAGTTTATTACGACTGTCTTCAGTAATATGTCCTCGATCACTCAAAACCTCTTTAACAGGACCAGAAATTTTCCCTAGATCCGCATAACTGACAGTTACAACCTCAGTCACCAGCGGTTCAAGCTTTTCTTGCGACCGAACTGCTGTCAATTCTGCCTCTTTCATCGAACGGATTTTATCTTTCGGCAAAACCCGGACAACATTTCCTTCTTGAACCATCCCCAGACCGGTTACATCGAGAATCAACTCTAAAGCCTGATCCCAAGGAACATCAATCAAGCGCAGTGTTACATTCCCTTTAACCTCATCCGAAGCAATAATATTAAGGTCACTGATCTCCGCAATTAAGCGTAAGATATCACGCACTTCAGCATTGTCAAAAACGAGAGACGTTTTTTCACCAGTATATTTATTTTTCTGAGAACCAATCTGTTCAATAACGGGTACAGATAACTGACCAGCTGTCGGCGCTGCAGGAAGAGGTGTTAATATTGGTACTCCGGCCGAGGTGACAACCGCCTCACCTTGAGCCGAAACTGGCATAGTTCCAGTTATCGCAGGAGCGGCTTGTGCATAGCGACCATCAGTCACAGCAAATACGTAACCTGATGCACTCTTTTGCAGGTGATAAGGGACATCACCTTTTAAGGTAACAACAAATCGAACTTCTGCTTGTCCCGCTTCATTCACCAGATAAGGTGTCATTGAGTGTATTGCGCTTGGGAATGCAAGGGTATCAAAAACTCTACGCAGTGAGCGGGGCAGGGTCGTATTTTTTATCGAAAATTTAATTTTTTTGCCATCGCGGGTCGGGTTGGTAACTACAGTATTTCCATTGAGGTTGATGTAAATTTTTGACTGACCGCCTTCTGAAGCAAAATCAATCGCTGTAACCTTTGCACTCCCAGCAGTTGAAGGTTCAGCAAGAGCATTTTCAACCGTATCCTGAGAATGCACCCAGGTAACAACGACGGTATCATTGTCTGTATTGACTTTAAAGGTTGGGAACACCGACCCTGTTACATCAAAAACAAAACGGGTTTTATTATCCAGAGGCCCGACGCGCAGCAACTTAAATCCATCACTCAATAGAAACTCATCATTGTGATTACCTGGCTGGACGCCATATAAATCAACAACAAGCCTTTTGGGGGAATCAAGGGTGAAATACCGAACCTGTTCGATCCCCGAGGTCGCAGATAATTGCACCTTCTTTTCGACAACCGACACCACTGAAAGTGAATCGGCAGCATAGAGTGGTGAAACAAAAGCAACCAACAAGATCATCAACAACGTACTGAGGAGCACAACGCTTCTTCTCATATCATTCCCCTAAAAGTCATTCAGTGTACAACTAACGCTTCACAAATCTTGAAACAAAATCTCAAGATAAACTCACATAACGATATAAAGATTTTCCTTTGTTTTACTTCCCGTATAACTATCAATGCCAACTTCTTCAACCACAATACGATCTGGACTTTTTTCAACCCGCAAGCCGTTGTCGTTAATATCAACAACTTTAGTCTCTATATTCCTGACAATCCCGTCATTCATACCGATATATTCTCCAACTTTTACGGTATAACTTTTGCCATCAGGAGCCTTCACCATCGCCCGCGGAACCCCCTTGACGACCATAAGAGCAATGAGACGATATTGGCTCAGTTCAAACTTTTCTAATGGGCCTTTTATCTTTTGCGATCTTCGGTTAACTTTTTTTGCAATTTTCTTTTTTTCCTGGATTAACGGTTTGAAAGGGTCTCTCCGTCCCTGGGGGCTATAGGTAAAAAGATCACCCGCAGCAGGAGCGGTAGCAACATCAGCAGTCAGCCCACCTTCAGCCTGAGCCGGACTTTGCTGTGCAATGGCACTGACAACAGACCCGACCAGCAATAAGAACAGGGGCAAAAAGAGAAGATTGAATGATTTAAAGAATCTAGTTCTCATTTCCTTTTACCACCTTTCTTTGCTGCCTGAGGTGCTGGATTTTCTACAAACCGGAAAGTTATGGCACTGCAATCAACACCCAAGGTGGTTTTCCCATCAACATCTTTTGCTCCGCCTAAAGTTAAGCCTTGGATGTTAACGATCCGCTCCATCTTACTGACGGCATCAAAAAAAGTAGCGGTCTGATGATAAGAGCCTGCTAACTTTAAAGTGACTGGAACCTCAGCATAAAAACCTTTGATTGTTTCAGCTGCAGGTTTAAAGCGTAATATTTCCAAACCCATCTCTTTTGCTAGATCGCCAATACTTGTCAGCAAATTCGGGATTTCTTTCTTTAGCGGCAGCTCCCCAAGAGCCTCATCCAGCTTGACCTGCATCTTTTCATACTCCGCACGATAAACAGCCAGATTATTAGCAATTTTTTGATTTTTTTGTAATTGCACCTGAGCAGCATCACGCTTTGTTATCAAATTGCCATGCTCTTCCAACTGTGTCTTGTAAAGCAGAAAATAAAAACCAGCTGCCAAGACAGCCATAACTATCAGAACGATAAGTGTCCGTTGATAAGCTGGCAAATTTAAGACGTTCTCGACTCGTGAATTCATCGCTTAAAATCCCGTTTATTCAGAGGGTGGCGCTTCAACGCTACAATTCAGGGTGAATTTTTGCATCTTTCTATCACCAGCCTTAGTCTGTTCAGTGACCGACAGCTCAATATTCTTATAATAAGGAGAAGTCTCCAGATTCTTCATAAAAACAGCAACCGTATTCTCGTTATCAGCCACTCCCGCTAAATTAATACGCCCTGCCTTTTCAGTAAATTTTGTCAGCCACAGCTTCTCTGGCAATGCAGCACTCAATTCATCGAGCAGATGTACCGGACCAGACTTTCCGTCCTTTAATGTCTGTAGAATTGCAAGTTTCTTTTCTAAATCCGCTTTTTTCTTTTCAAAATCTTTAACTTGCCCGATTTTCTTCTTCAGTTCGTTGTTTTTTTGATTAATCGCTGCAATATTGTCCTTCACGCTATTGATAGCGGTCATCTTCTGCACATATAAAAAACCGCAAGCGATACAAACCAGAATCAAGCAGAGAAAAAAGATTGAGAGTTGTGAGCGCAGTTTCTCTTTTTTTTGTGCAGCTCTGACTGGCAGCAGGTTAATTCGAATCATTTGTCACCAACCTTCCTCATCGCCAAGCCCGCAGCCACAGAAAACATTGGACCGATGGCATCGAGGTACTCCGGATCAAATTCTTTTTCATTAATCTTGACATTTCTAAAGGGATCGACTCTTTCAGCAGGAACGCCAAGACGCTCTTCCAATGCCTCTCTAACTTGCACTGAATTTGAGACCCCACCCGTTAAATAGAGCTTGGAGACTCGATCGTCGCTGGATGTCGCCGAAAAGAAATCTAAAGAGCGCTGAACCTCTTGCACCAGATTCTCAATCGCATCTGCCAGAATCTCATCAATAGTGTCGGGATCAACATCAGCGATATCACGATCACCAAGTTTGGCGCGTTCAGCCTCTTCGCTACTCACTCCAAGGCGCTTCTGCAACTCTTCACTCAGTAAATTACCACCGGTCTGAATATCTCGAGTAAATATCGATGTATCACCCTTGAGAACACTGACACTTGTAGCGCTGGCACCTAAATCGATTAAGGCAATAACTTCATTGTCAACAAAGCCATAATTGTAATCGAACATATTTTCGACTGCAAAACAATCAATGTCCATCACCATTGGTTCAAGTCCTGCCTCAGCAAAGAGCGCCGTATAGTCATCAACAAAATCTTTCTTTGCTGCGACCAACATAACATTCATTTGTGAGGGATCTTTTGCATCGGGTCCGATAATTTGAAAATCAATATTGACCTCAGAAATATCAAAAGGGATGTATTGCTCAGCTTCCCACTGAATTGATGCTTCCAACTCAGCTTCAGTCATAACCGGCAAACTTATTTTTCGGATAATAACAGCATGACCCGATACTGAGGTTGCTACCCTCTTAGTCTTAATTTTCATCGCATTCAGCAGATTGTGAATAGAATCAACAATTGCGGTTGAGTCCATAATGGTATTATCAACAATCGTTTCTGAATCAAGCGGCATTATGCCAACATTTTCCAGATGGAAAGTCCCACGAGACTCCCGCAAGCGCACAATCTTAACCGCGCTTGAACCAACATCAATACCAACAATATTTTTTTTCGAGGCGAACATGTCTTATCCAGTCCGAATAGAGTCCAAAACATCAGCCGCAGTGTGCCGGCCAGGAAACTGCCTACCCTGGGAATAACTTAGTTTTATCTGACAACTTATAACCCAGTGCCAAGATAATTTTGCGCATTGTTTCCATGCGACACGGGTGACCACGTTCAATTCGTGTGATGGTCAATGGCGAGACATCAGCTTTACGCGCCAACTCAGCCTTACTCATCAACAATGATTCACGAATTTCCCTGACGTGATTAAGCATCCACCTAGCCTCATAGCAACAAATACAATCAAATTGTGCGTAATTATAGGTCAATGTACGATATTGTCAAGCATTTTTAGATTAAACCAATAAATAAATTCAAAAAAAATTAATTCACCGAAGCAAATGTAGATACCAATAAACCAGATCACGGCCCCAGAACAAATAAATCGTCGCAGCAAACGCCAAAAATGGGCCAAATGGAATTGCCAACTTCGTATCACTCTTTTGCAGCAGCATCAGGGGAACACCAATCAATGAACCAACTAATGACGCAATAAAAACAACTGGAAGTATCGCTTTCCACCCTAGGAATGCGCCTAGCATCGCAAGTAGCTTAATATCGCCGCCACCCATCCCTTCTCTTTTAGCAACCTTTTCATAAATCCAGGCAATCGCCAGCAATATTCCACCACCGATGACAATACCCAAAAGGGAATCCAACCAGGAGAGCCACGGGATAAAAAAAGAACAGACAAAGCCGACAACAATTCCGGGGAGGCTGATGACATCCGGAATGATCTGATGATCCAGATCGATAAAAGTGATTGTTACCAATGCCGCAAGGAATAGCCAATAAACCAGCGTTGCTGCACTGAAACTAAAATAATACAGAACCAGCGTGAACAGCAGACCAGTCAGGGCTTCAATTGCTGGATACCGAAACGATATCTTGATTTTACAAGAAGCACATTTTCCGCCGAGAAACAGATAGCTCAAAATTGGGATATTCTGGAACCAGCGAATACGGTGACCACAATGAGGGCATGAGGATGGCGGTGAAACGATCGATTTACCAACAGGAATACGGTAAATGCAGACATTAAGAAAGGAACCAATAACAGAACCTAGAATAAATGCAGAACAAAGAAAAAAGTAAAATTCAAAGGGCATACAGATTAATCCTCACAAAAGATGGGGACGTTGCTGTTATTTACAGTTTTAGTGTTTTTTCCATGGACTATCATTGATCTGACCTAAAAACAAATTTATAAACCTGGGTGTAATAAACCTCAAAATTATCAAGATGATGCTCAATGATTGATTGCACGATCTCACCATTTATTTCCTGATATTCGTGAACAGAAATATTCCTAAAACCAACCATTTTTTTGAGGATTCTGGTGATTGCAAAGTCGATAATGTGGTGCTTAGCCAAAAGGTCAAAAGATTGGCTATAATCGTTGGGCAAACCAAAACCATATTTTGCGATAACCACATGAGCCAGGTCTATTGTTGCCTGAATTGCTCGCTGGAGATTGAGAACCGATAGATCTTCCCTCATCCATGGGGCTAAATCTGCCGCCTGTATTTCAACGATGGCGGCAACACATTTTTTTATGATTGAGATCTTTGCAAGTACAACATCTTCTTCATTGCCCATATTTTGGCCTCACCAAAATATTATCCTCAATGATTTTTCTTGATTGTTTAAAATCAAGATATCGGCTCATCACATATGCCCGGTAAGCATCGAGTTGTTTTTTTGATTGTGTGAAGATTTCTTCCCCTGTTGCAATAATCTGAGACGCGATAATGATATCAGCTGTATTCAAACACACAATATCCAGCTTTCGGCCAACAATAAATTCAAACTGTTCAGCAATATCAAAATATGATTTGTCCGCAACAATCTCAGGGTAAAAGAATACCCCGCAGTCAACATCACTTTCACGGGTAATTCGCGCTTCATCTTTAGCCCAGGAACCAAAAAGTAAAGCAAAATCAGCTTTATCACAAAGCAACTCCATCAAAACTCTTATAATTTTATCTTTCTTCAGCACCTCAACACCTCAACAGTCAGGGGACGTTGCTGTTATTTACAGTCTTCCCATCAACCTCTTTTGCAAGCAATCATCCCGCAACAGGATCTGCTCTCCCCTCTTTGCCGCATGTGAAACAGCAGAGGATGTCATTCCAAGATATTTCGCAATAGCGACACCCTTGAAGCCACAATCCCTTAAACCAATATGGCAAATGACAGCCTTTGCCGCAGAGAGCAAACGTTCTTTTCCTGGCTTTTTCAAGCGTCGTTGATCCACGCCAAAGTCATCAGCAACCAAGTCAATCAGTTTAGCAAGAGTTATCCGTAAAGTTTCAGGAACCAACCCGGCATCACTTAAAACCTGTTCGACAAACAATCCACCACCAAGCACTCGTTCATCAAATAAATCATCGGGGTTGAGATTAGAATCCAGAGTCAGACTGGCAAGCATCCCCCCTCTTGAAAACTTGCCGGTAACATCGTGACCAAGACCATCTGACAGAAAATCGAGATATTTTTGTCGAGCGACCTGCTTCTTGTTGGCAAAAAGCGGCAAAACCGCTTCGATGCTAACCTGTCCCCCGAATGAATCATCAAGCAGTTCACGATGTCCACACCACCGATATGTCGCAAGAGAGTCTATGTCACCGACAATTCCTGCGCGAATCGGATTAAGATGGATGTATCTGATCAGTTCAAGCAGGTAGGAATCACGATCACAAACAATCGACTTGTAACGATTCTGAAACAAATGCCCGGCACGTTTGTGACGCAAGTTAAACGCCACAGCATAACCAGTTAAGAGCCGACGCATTAAAAGTGCCAGTTTAGCTCCCTGTGGTTGCAATAACAAATGAAAGTGGTTGTCCAACATGACCCAGGCATAACAGGTTGTGGTTGTTTCCTGCAGCAGTCGATTAAACCGCCCAAGAAAGTCTTCTCGATCATAGTCATCATAAAAGATCGGGAGTCTGCTGACACCTCTGACAATAACATGTTGCAGCAGACCGGGGATATCGATACGGGCTTGTCTTGGCATGCGAGGAGTATAACACATAAATTCATAATAAC